>JAJDBF010000048.1 GCA_029261535.1 Nitrospinaceae bacterium
ATCGTTGTTCGTGGGTAAGTTGCGTGTAACCTCTCATCGGTGCACCTCTCGCTTTGGTCGGTGGGAAAAACCACGATGTTACCGCAGCTTATCCACTTTCCCAATCGATAGAAGTTGCACTTACTATTTGAATCTAAGTGATTATTTCGGAGACATTTGGAAAATAACGAAAAGAATATTGAAAAAATTCCAGCGAGGGTGATTTTTTTTATAGTATTCATCCGAATATTTTTCAATCATCATCTATTTCGACCCCGCCTGAAGGGCCAAAAGCAGGGAATGTAATTTTACTTTTCCAATATCCCTGGTTTTAAAAATATTTTTTTTAAAAATCGATATGGGAGGATTGACCCCAAGCACGTTTCCCTTTTTACTATCTTGCATACCCAGCACCTGAAAAGGTTTGTCTCAACTTTTTTTTAGGTTACGCAAGAAAATATGTACCCTTATTTAAAAGACTCTTCAAAATATTTTGATGCCAAAATCCTTCTGGTCGATGATGAGATTGGCAACCTGAAAATACTGAAGCGCATGTTGAACAAGGTTGGCTACCTGAACATCCTGACCGCACATGGTGGGCAGGAAGGTGTCGATATTTATACCGATGAACAGCCGGACCTCATGGTTCTCGATTTAAAAATGCCCGGTCTGAATGGTTTTGAAGTGATGACCTGTCTCAAGAATAAATCCCTTGTAGACAGCTACCACCCCATCATCGCTCTCACCGCTCAACAGGATGAAGAAACCCGGCTGGCCGCACTGGAGGGTGGTGCCAAGGATTTTATTGGCAAGCCCTTCGAACTTACGGAGATCCTGGCGCGAATCAACAACATGCTGGAAGTACGTTTACTGCATAACCAGATCAGGGAGCAAAATAAATCGCTGGAGGAACGGGTCCGGGAGCGAGCGCAGGAACTTGAGAAAACGCGACAGGAAGTGCTGAACCGATTGGGCCGTGCGTCTGAATACCGCGACAATGAAACCGGCATGCATGTCATTCGTATGGGTCTGTATGCAGAAATCCTGGCGAGGGCCATCGGCCTTGCGGACCGGGAATGCGATCTGATCCTGCAGGCCAGCCCCTTGCACGATGTTGGCAAGATCGGCATCCCCGATCACATTTTACTTAAACCTGGAAAACTGGATGAGCCAGAATGGGAAATCATGAAAACCCATTGCAAAATCGGCGCGGAAATCCTGTCAGGTAGCCACTCCGATCTTTTAAAAGCGGCGGAGATCATCGCCCTCAACCATCACGAACAATGGAGTGGGAACGGCTACCCCAATGGTATTGCCGGAGAGGATATTCCCCTGCAAGCCCGCATCGTTTCTATCTGCGATGTGTTCGATGCGCTGACCAGTGAGCGTCCTCACAAAAACACGTGGTCTGCAGATCGGGCGATGCAAGAGATCGAATCGCAAAGCGGAGAATTGTTCGACCCCCGACTGGTCCGGGCTTTCAAAAAATGCCAGCCGCAACTGGAAATTATCGCCGATCAATATTCTGACGAAGGCGAATTTTATTTTCTGAATTTTGGCTAATAAACTTTCTTTTCGCTCTCACCTGGCTCTTCCGCTTTCCCCATCCTCAAGGTTCGTTTGCAATCGCGAAATATTTTAAGTGCCCGGCGATAGGTATCGTCCTGCGCCAGAACCCGTTCGAGATAAGGGATCGCCTTGTCACACTGGAGCGTCTTGCTCAGCATCTCCGCTATCAGGTATTGATAGGTGATGTCCTCCGGCTTGACCAGTTTGTAATGTGCCCCGAGGGCGAGAACATCGCGCGGCCTGCCCAGTCCCCGGTAACTGAACATGGCACTTTGCAAGGCCTTCTCGTTCAGCTGATTGGATTCCAGAACTTTTTCTGAAAAAGCCAGAGCACTGCCATAGTCCTCGCGCATGTTATAAAACTGGGCGGTGGCCAGTAGAAGTCCCTGATCGTCGGGCGATTTACTTTGCTGTTGCAGGAGTTGAATGAAGGCGATTTGCTGCATCACCGCACCCATCTGTCGCGGGTCTTTGCGGATCGACGCTTTCAACAAGGCCAGAGCTTTTTCATACTGACCCAGTTCCATCCTGTCGTAACCGAGGTACAACATCACCGCCGGGTCGTCCGGCACCTGCTTCCGCACGCGCTCCAATATGCGCGCGCTCTTTTTAAATTCTCCCAACTGATACCAGGCATGACCCAGGTTGACCAGTGCTTCAAGATCGTTCGGGTCTTTTTCCAGGCTCGACAGCAGACGCGCCAGGCGTGCGTTTCCGGCTTTAAGGTGATAGCGAAACAGCTCATCGTTTTCGACCAGATGGACCGCCTTCAGCAATAACTTTTGGTTGCCATACATCACCCCACGCTGATAAAGATCCATCGCATTGTAATAATCCTCGAATAGTTTACGGTCCGTCGCGTCAGTATTTTTTATTTTTTTGAGGATGGCCTCCACCGGCGTGCGGTTGAAAATCAGTCGCTCCAGCCTTGCCGTGCCGATGACCGGTCCCTGATTGAGATAAAACTCCAGCGACGGACGGTTGTCTGTGATCAAACTTTTATATTGCGATAGCTGATGCAGTTGGTCTTCAAGAAACCAGATATTGGCCAGCAGGGCGTGCACGTTTTCGATATGCAGGTTGCCAAGAGCCAGCTTGACCATCGGATCGCGCATGCGCTCTTTCAGTTTTTTCAAATCGATCTCAATGGGCTGGTCGGAACCCACCAGCATGATCTCGTTGGCCACCGTTAACCAGGCCATCGTGTGCGGGAAGACAGACAAAAAGGTAGCGAAGTTTTGATCCACCTCATCCGCGCTCTGGCTGTGCAGGGGCACCCATTGCACCATCAGGCCGCCGGGTTTCAGGCGGGCTTTTGCCATTTCGTAGTAATCGCGCGTGTACAAATTGACCGTGAAGGCCGTCCTGGGTGGCGGCGGCTCACCGGTGATGACATCGTACTGTTTGCGGGTCGTCAGCAGATGATTGCGTCCGTCCTGAATAATGATGTTCACTTTCGGGTTTTCCAGCACGTTATGATTTTCCCGCCGGAACGCTGGCCCGGACAAGATCACACTTTTGGAAAGTTCCACTACATCGACCTGCCCGACTCGCGGATGAATGCCGGCAGACCCGGCGGTTTGCCCGGTGCCAAAACAAATCACCAGCACATCTTCCGGGTTGTCTGACAACAGTATCGGCACATGCGCCAGCAGTTTCATGTAACGGGTGGCGATGGTGTTCGATGCTGACATGGAAATACCGTTGGTGATCAGCCGCTTGGCGTCCGGTTCTATTCCCTCGCTGGTGTCACGGAAAACGGCTACCGTATCGGTGATGCCTTCCGAAAAATGCAGGAGTTGTTTGGCAGAGCGTGGGCCGACACTGTCGCGCATGAAGAATCCGGTGAGCAATTGTTCCGGCAAAGCCAGGGTCAAAAGGAGTACCAGCACCGCCATGCCAAGAGTCAGCACTCGCCGCATTTTTGGGGTGGCGTAGGACCCGGTGCGAAACAACACCGGCACCATGAGGAGGTTGAGCGTTGCCAGAAGGATCAGGCCCGTCTCCACCCCCGCCAGGGGTAGCAGGATGAACCCCGCGACCAGTGAACCGAGGATCGCTCCCAGTGTATTGGCCGCGTACACCTGCCCGGTGCCAACGCCGATATTTTGATGACTGCCGGAGGCAAGTTTTATCAGAAGGGGAAAGCTCATTCCCAACAGTAAAGTGGGAGGGAGCATCAAGGCGGATGCATCGATGAAGTATTTAGTGAATGCGTTCAGCGGGTCCTGCAGGTTGTAGCTGTTCCAGGGTGGCGATAGCAACGTCTGCATGTTGAACAGGGAAAACACGATATAAGCACCGACCAATGCCTGAATCACCAGCAGAGGCGTGCGCAGATTCGACAGGCGCGCCATGATCGGCAGAGCCAGCGCACTGCCGAGACTGATGCCAAGAAGAAATACCGCAAGCATCAGGCTGAACGCATACACCGTGCTGGAAATACTGAACACCAACAGCCGCGTCCACAAAACTTCATAAGCCAGAGCGGTGAACCCGCAGACAAAGCTGACCATCAGCCACAGGCGGTTTTCTTTCGTCCATTGCAATTTGGGCAGGGTTAGCTGGGGGAATTTTAACGCGTTTGCTCCATCGCCGATTCTTTCCTGATACAACCGCCAGGTTCCGATCCCGATGGCAATGTTGAGGAACGCTGAGGCCAGGGCTGTTTGCAAAACACCGAACGCGGCGATAAAGAAAAATCCGGTTAGCAAACATCCGGCAGAGGCACCCAGTGTGTTCAGTGAATAGAGCAGTCCCACCTGGGTGTTCATCCGACTGTCATCGGTGACGTAGTACCGACTGATGATCGGCAGGGTAGCCCCCATCAAAGCCGTTGGCAAAAATATCAGACCGAACGCCAGCAGGGCTTTCAGGCCGTTGTAGATAAGGGAGGATTCCGGTAGCCAGCCGTGCATCCAGCCGTAAAACAAATCAAATTCCGCAAACAGAAGAGACAGCACGATTGCCAACAACCCGATCCCGATTTCAATGACAGCGTACACCTTGAGAGCCGCCAGCGGTTCTACTTTCGAGTCCTGCCCGGCCATCATGCGGTCCATCGCATGACCAAAAACGTAGCTTCCCACGCCGAGCCCGGCCATGAAAGCCGACAGCACGATGGAAACGGAGTAAACCGTGTGGCCGAAAACGAGGGTTAGCATGCGCGTCCAGATTATTTCGTAGACGAGGGCAGTGATTCCGGATAGGAAAAAAAACAGATACATCAGGCGGGAAGAGTTGGCCCTGGCGGCTCGCCCCGTCTTAGCCTCCGCCCCGGTAATTTCGTTGACTTTAGTCATGGGTTTCAGTAATTTCTAAAGAGACCTTCATTATTAATGCCTTGGCAAACCGGCACAGTATACCCCAACCCCGACAGAGGATACTGTCTCGCGGGGGAGATGGATTATGGAAGAACTGGACGAAAAAGCAATCGAAGAGTCGGATCGCATCGACCATCCCTACGCCGACGAAAACAATGTTGAGTGGACGGTCGAAGCCTGGGAGCGGGTGAAACACGCGCCGGAATTTGTGCGCCCCGGAATCCGTAAGCTCATGGTACAACGCGCGGTCAAACGCGGCTACAAATACATCACCTCCGACTACCTCACTGAAATCCGCAACGAGTCCATGATGCTGGTTTCCAAACGGGTCAAGCAATTCGGCTTCGAAGAATTGTCGATGGGCGCGTTTGATGTTGCCAAGCAAAAGATGTCCGAAAGTTCGCGCAAGGTGGAAGTGATCGAGGAGATCGAGGATTTTCTCGCCCTCAGGACCGAGAAAAAAGAAGACATCGTCGACAAGTTCAAAAACTATATGGAATCCGCGCCAACGATGGGAATGCCCTGGACCAATGAAGCGAAAGAGAAAATGGAAAAAGTGCCGCCGTTTGTTCTCGGCATGGCCAAGCAAACAATTGAGGGGCGCGCCCGCGAACGCGGCGACAAGATGGTCACGCCGGACATTATCGAAGAGGTGTTCACCAACATCATGCCCGCCTCCGCCAAGGAAGCGATGGGCATGGAAGTGACCGAAGAAGACAAGCTACGCGAAGTCAATGACGACAACGCGCCTCAGGAAGAACCGGATTTTGAACTGAAATGGGATGACGATGCCAAAGCCAAGGTCATGAAAATCCCGATAGCGTTTATCCGGGAGATGGGCGTCAAGCGCATCGAAGCCGAAGTCAAAAAAGAAAATGTCGACAGGGTAACGATGGAGTTGTTCGACAAATACCGATTTACTTTTTGACGAGCATCTCTCATTCCTTATCCCTATTGGCGATGACCGGCCTGATTATTTTCAACAACACTCGCCGCCAACCCGTAAAAATCAAACGCGACTGTTCTCGGAGTTGAAGGGTTTACTTCACCCGCTTTCTGTTTCTCCGCTCCTTACCATATATTGCTTTTTACTGTCCAAAACGGCAAAATTTAATTTGCCAAAGGGCCTTTGAGATTTTATGATAGCTGCCTTCTCGCCTCCTGAAAAATTATAGTCAAGGCCTGACAGGACGGTGTGCATTCGGACAACGCGTTTGGCGATGGACACATCTCATCTTATTGCTGAAAGGGTTAAGTTATGATTCCTGTTTTTAACCATACAGTAGTTACAGAAAGAGGCCGTAGAACCTTCCTGAAGATGGTGGGTGCTGTGCTTGTCTCCCTGGTCCTGCCTAATGTTTTTGGCGGGAGCGCCAGGGCGCGGGAAATTGAGGAAGACTCTTCGAAAAATCACGAAGGGTTCCCAACCGATGCTCTGCTGGAAAAATCACTGAATCATACTGGGCAAAAAATTCCCGAGGGTAAAGGAAGTTACACGGGCGATGAAGCACGGGCTGCTTCGGACAGACAGGTTGTCCTGCATTTTGGTTCTGGAGTCGAAGAATTTGCAAACGCTCAGTTGAAAGTATTGCACGGCAAAGGATGCCCTGCTATTGCACTGCCGGGCGGCCCTGATGGGCTCGTTAAAACGTATACCGGAGGGCTGGAATCGAAAAACCTCTGTCCCGGTGAAAAGCCTGATTCGGCACTGTAGCCAGAAGGATTTTTGATGTCAAAATCAGGCCACTATTGAATAGAAGCGGGAAATTCTGGCAAGACCACCAAAAGTGGTTGACAGGATTCTGAAAAAATACTGAGATGAATATTGCAACGGATTTTCCTAAGCTCCAAAAGACTCTGTATTAAACCAATGCGTTAAGAAAATGAAATATATTCAGGACGGATAGAACTGTCCTGCCTAAATGTTCAGGAAATTTTTTGCAAAAGAATCGGGTTTTTCTTTAAATCGTCCCAAACTGTTCAAAGCTGCTATCCAACACGCTAAACGGGAGATTCCAGATATGAGCTCTTTTCCATCAAAAAGAAGAAATTCACACCGCTATAAAAACAAACATCGAAATCGTAAACATAAGTCTTGTGAATATGTTTGCGTTAAGGACTTTGGCGCGAAAGGTGACGGGATCGCGGATGACACCTTTAGCATCCAGGAAGCGCTGGACACTGAAAATTCCATTTTTCTGCCCAACGGTATATACCGGATCACAAGTCCCCTGATGGTGGGAACTAGAGGGCAAATCATTAAGGGAGAATCCCGCTGGAATACTCAAATCAAAACCGATACTGATTTTGATGGCATAGAAGTTCACGAAGGTTTCGTCCTTCTTGAGAGTTTCGCTCTCATTGGGAATGCCCCAGGCAACCTGTCTACCTCAGCAGGAATTAAAATCATCAACTGTACTCGAAGCCTTTTTCACCACCTCTATATCAGTAATTTCGGGTATGGCCTCCAGATGTTTGGCGGTCCGGTGAATTGGGGCAATGTCGTCGAGCACTGCTATTTATTCCGCAATCGCCGCGCTGGCATCTATGGCCTCGGACATGCCAGCCGTGTAATCGGTGGAGAAGTTGCAGGTTCTGACTATGGAGTTATCCAAGCCCGAATAATGAATACCGGGGGGGGCTACGAGATAGACCATGACTTCGTTGGTGTGATCGGACAATCAATCACTATAAGGGACATGACTATTGAGGCCATTTCCCGGGCTGGCATCACATGCGGAATAGGCACTTCTGGGCCTAATGTTGAAAACTGCTACTTCGAACAACTTCCGGTTGTTTATGAAGCTGGGTTCAGCCAGAAAACCAATGGCGATCCCCATTCAACCGTTTTGACAAATGGATCGATGGTCGGGTGTTTCATTTCTCAAGGGGTTGTTCATTCTGCCATAACGGTGCTTAAGGCAGAGCGCGTAGCCACCTTCCGCCTTATTGGAAACTTTATAAGCGGAATAAACACTACCTTGATAGACACCAGTGAAAGTTCACTCGCCTGCACAATAGAAAACCATGGCAATTCCGGCTTCACTGTTTACAGCAACTCCCAGGGAACCCTGCCCGGACACAATCTTTTATTATCGTCAACCACCAAAAATGGTTTTGCATTGAAGTGCCAGCTTATGAAAAGCGATCAGACCCAGTATCAAGATGTTTTTTCAATCGATGGTTGGTCTAACAGCGGATACACAACATTTCACAACAATTTTGTCCGTTTCCTTTCCAACCCGGTCACCTTTCAATCTGGGTCCTATCTCCGCCTCAATACGCAAAATCATACAACATCTGCCGGAATCCAATCCGGAATTGGAGACCCCAATGGGCAGGTAACGGCATCTGTTGGCTCTATGTATCTTCGACAGGACGGCGGCCCGGGCACAACCCTTTACATCAAGGAGTTGGGAACCGGGAATACGGGTTGGGCTGCAAAATAGGATCAAAAAATATTCGTTCGTTAATAGATTAATTTTTTCGGTTAACATTAGAGCGATCCAAACCTGAACCGGTCCCTTTCAAGAAAATACCGGGATCAAGAATTTTTTGGCTGATGGCTTCTGCCACCACCCGGTGCCCGTGCTGATTCCAATGGCTGTCGATCTTCCATTTGTATTCCTGCGGATTTTTTTTCCACGCGTTACGAAAAGAATCGGTCAAATCCAAAAAAGGCAGTCCGGCAGAATTCGCTTTCTTCTTTGACATCGTATTGAACTTCGCAACCGGCGAAACACTTTTATCCTCAATTTCTTCAAAAGAATAAGCTGTTGTATTCATCGCAATCAACACGCGGGTTTGAGTCAATTGTCCTTGCTTGTAAAACTGATTAAAAACATATCCAGCCAGATGCTCAAACTGTTGCATCGGGAGCGACTGAATTTTGGTCAGCGATACATTGGCGTCCACCTTGCGCGTGTCTCCGTAATACCAGCTACGAAGGAACCTGAATTTCTCCAATGCGCTGTGATTGAGAACCCAATAGCGAACAAACGCCGATTTGCGGAACATCCGCTTCAACTCCATCGTGCTTGCTGGTCTTGGCGGCACGGTTGTATACGTATCATTTGCTGGACGCAGGGTGGAGTTGTCCACTCTTCCATAGCCCTCAAAACTTTCCAGAAAATCGTTGTGAATGAGGATAATGATAGCGAGGTCCGGCTTGTACTTCCGGTTCACTTCCCTGAACACCTCTAAATTCTGCACGAGATTGGCTCCGGAATGACCAAACGAATACACCTGAAATTTATTGCCGGAGCTATTCTCATTCAAGGTTTTTTCCATGCGATACGGAAAGGACTGGTCGTAGTCAACCTGTAGAGCCTCGACAAAGGAATCACCGATCACCGCAATGCGGTAGGTGCCGGGCGGTTTTATTTCTTCGTAGTCGTGAGGAGAATTCCAACCCTGGGCATTGATCCGAAAACGACCCTTAACCTGTTGACTCTCTCCACGGATGTAGGTGCCCGTCTGGTTGGGAACAAAATGATTGCCATAATATTTATGAAACTCTACATCCGGAAAATCACTGGTGGGGAGGATGTAGCGGGCGGCGACTTCAAGGAAAATGGCGAAGGTCAGCAGGGTGGGGAGCGTGACCAAAAAAATATTTTTCAGGAGTTTCATTTGTGGGAGGTTATTGGATTTTCATCAATAAATTTTATAACTTCGTCACAGTTTTCCTTCAATTCACTGAACCATTCCGGAATTATCGGGTCTTCATCGCAAACATGAACAAATATGAGCCCTAATATTGCGGATGTTGATGAAGCCATCTCTAAAGCTAATAGTGGTTCCATAGAATAAAGTTTGGCTAATTTATCGTATCCACCAAATTTTTTTGGGGCATCAAAAGGCGATGGGTGAACCAACGAATCTCTATAAGGCTTAATTTGACCTACCCGTTCAGAGATCAGGGTCGTTATCTTCGGTTCGAACTTTTTCCCAGAAATTATTTCCGGGTAGTCGATGATCTTTTTTCTCAGGGAAGTGCCGCTGTTGTCCTGAATAATTTTCTTCTTGTTTTCAGAAAGCTCCGATAGTTTTTTTTGGTCCTGACAAAATTCCCAGGCTAATCCATTTAGAAAACTTTCCAACAGATTAAAACAGCCCAGCACTGTTGCTCTCATGACAAAATCTGCTCGACGCGTTAACGTCCCTATTAGTTCTTGATTGTTTCTTGCGTTTTGAAAGTTAACCCTTTGGTATGGCTCTAATTCCCTTAATCCTTCGATCAGCATTTGAGTTCCATCACAAATATCTTTCGACAAGAAGTCCTCTGGGAATTTAAACTGAAGACCCCACAATGAAATAACTACAGTGACATGCTTTGGCATTCCTTTTAGAACTTTCTCTTTGAATTTTCCGTATTTCTGCTCAAATTCGAGCAAAGGCATAGACAGGCCGCGATATCGCTTTATATCTTCATACATTCGATCCAAAATATTTATTTCCATTTTTACAAAGTTTTTTTTGCAAAACTTCTTAATTTCATTTGATACGTTTTCTTGAATATCCTTGCAACCCGATCTAAGATTTTTTCTTGGGAGGTTTTCTAAAACCTCGGTTTCAGATTTTAAAAACTCTTGCCAGCTTTTTGTTTTTGCCAACATCAAATTACCCACAGCGCAAGCTCTGTTAGTTTTCCGAATTTGATCAATTTCATACGCTCTTCTTTTTTCAATTGGCATAAAAGGTGGTCTCATTTCGACAGGTTGGGGGCAGGTTCTCCTTTTCAAGAACCGCTATTCGCGTTCTTGAATGTGACACATAAAATCAACGAACTGTCATTCTGAACGAAGTGAAGAATCTCGCCTTTGCTTGAAGGGTTTAGTGTTGCTGTAGAAAATTATTCTCCGTTCAAATCTTTCCAGTTCGGATTCATCGATTCTATCAACGCAACCTTCTTTTTTCGCACCCAACCTTTTATCTGCTTTTCACGCGCAATCGCGGATTTTATCTGATCCGTCTTTTCAAAAAAGACCAAACGTCCTAATTGATAACGACTGGCAAATCCTGCCATCTCCCCAGACCGATGCTCTGCCATGCGACGCTCCAAGTTATTGGTGACACCTGTATACAATGTGCCCGAAGAGTTGGTAAGGATGTAAACAAAATATTCTTTCATTCAAAATACCAAATTAAAAGCAAAGGCGAGATTCTTCGGACCTGGCGGTCGGTCAACGGGAGACATTTTGTTGTGCGCTCTTCGGTTTATATTTGTTCTGACAGTACAGGCCCGATGCCCCGCCTCAAGGCGGTCCTCAGAATGACAGGATTAAGCTTTTGCATTTTAAAGCGATCCAGTTTTTTCACCTCATAATCAACAAACTACCCTTCTCAAGCAATTCACATTCCGGTTGGGTAATCGAGGAACACGGTTTCAAGGCCAAATTTTTCCTTTAAGTGACGGCCCACGGCTTTCACTCCGCCGGTCTCGGTGGCGTAGTGTCCGGCGAACAACAGCGCACAACTGGCTTCCTCGGCTTCGTGATATTGGTGATTCGCCCCCTCGCCGGTGATGTAGCAATCCAGCCCTGCGTCCACCGCCTGCCCAATCATATCCCCAGCCCCGCCGGTGACCAGCCCGACAGTTTCTACTTCACCTTGCCCGATCACTTTCACTGGACCCGATAACTGCATCTCCAGTTTGCGTGCTATTTCCTTGACCGACTGCCGGGGAACGCGGCCCTTCATTCCGATCAACTGATCCTTGCATTCGCCAAATGGTTCGATTTTCTCGAGTCCAATTTTGTCGGCCAGAGCACGGTTGTTGCCCAAGAGCGGGTGCATGTCCAGCGGCAGATGTGCCGAATAAAGTGCGATGTCGCCTTCAATCATTGCCGCAAACTTCTGGTACTGTGGTCCACGGACGGATTGCAGTCCGCCCCAGAACAACCCATGATGAACAAACATCATCTGGCAACCGGCTTTCTTTGCCAGTTTGATGGTGGCAAGGCAAGCGTCGACCGCCAGGCCGATTTTGCGCACACCACTTTTATTTTCTACTTGCAGGCCGTTGAGCGCATTTGGATAATCCCTGATAGAATGAATCTCCAATAACCCATCCAGGTATTGACTGATCTGGTGAATGTCCATGCCAGTCAGTATACCGGAGTCCCGCTTCCGACCCAAGAGACATGCTCGCGTTCATTCTTCGAAATATTGGTCAGCGACTCATCCTGCTGGTGATCGTTTCCATCCTGGCGCACACTATTGTGCATCTGGCACCGGGCGAGCCCAGCCTGGTCGATCCGTCCAACCCGCGCATGAAGGCGGAGGACATCGAGCGCATCCGCGCCGCGTTCCATCTCGACGACCCCCTGCACGTCCAATATTATTACTGGATGCGCGACCTGCTGAATGGCGATTTGAAATCGTTCAAGGACAACCAGCCGGTGCTGGAAAAAATCTGGGGCCGGTTTTTGAATTCCCTGCCGCTGTTTATTCTGGCGACCCTCATCACCTGGTGCGTTGCGTTTCCCTTTGGCATCAGCTCCGCCCTCAACCGGGGTTCGACCTATGACAAGACCGGCACCTTCCTGTCTTATTTTCTGATCTCGTTTCCCGGCTTCTTCCTGTCGTCCCTGCTCATAATTTTCATCGTGCAAACATTTGATGTCCCCGTCATCAGCATGCGCACCTTCGGACTGGAAGACGCCAGTGCCTGGACGCAGATCAACGATCGCATCTGGCACCTGACGCTTCCCGCCCTCATGACGGCGATACTTGGCATTGCGGTGCTGTCGCGTTTTGTGCGTTCGCAGATGCAGGAGGTGATCCTCCACGACTACATCCGCACCGCGCGCGCCAAAGGGCTGGACGAAGACAACGTCATTTACAAACACGCCCTGCGCAACGCCCTGCTACCGTTCATCACCATGTTCGGGTTGATGATCCCCGGCCTCATCAGCGGCTCGGTGATCTTTGAACAAATCTTCGCCTGGCCGGGAATGGGCAGGCTCGGTTACGATGCCATTCTGTCGCGCGATTTTCCTGTCATCCTCACGCTCAATTTAATCGCCGCCGTGCTCACCCTGATCGGCACCCTGGTGTCTGATCTTCTGTATGCGCTGGCTGATCCGCGCATCAAATTTTGAGGATGCCCGCCATGCCCGACACTCTGGTTCAGGACGATCTGAAACCGCATGTCTCCCCCAGTCAGGAACGCTGGAACGTGTTTCGCCGCAATCGCTGGGCCCTGCTGAGCGGTCTGCTCCTGCTCGGCCTGCTCGGTCTCGCACTCCTCGGCAAAGCCTTGACGGCGGGCACCGATCCGGTGATCGACTCGGCGACGGTGCGGCTCACGCAAAAAATGTTGCCGCCGTTTTCGGTTTATAATCAGGACACCATTGCAAAAGAAGACGCGCCCCTGTTCGGGGTTTATCTGCTCGGCACCGATGATTTTGGCAGGGACCTGTTTGCCCGCATGCTGGAGGGTACTTTCGTTTCACTCACGGTCGGGTTCGTCGCCGTCGGCATCTCGGTGACCGTTGGTATTTTTCTGGGAGGTCTGGCCGGTTACTATGGACGCGTGAAACTGGGTTTCCTCACGGTCGACACGCTCATCATGCGCTTCGTCGACATCATGTTGTGCTTCCCCACATTTTTTTTAATCCTGACGGCGGTTGCGCTTTTGCCGCCCAGCATTTATAACATCATGATCATCATCGGCCTGACCAGTTGGATGCAAACGGCGCGGTTGGTGCGTGCCGACTTTCTTGCCCTGCGCGATCAGGATTACGTTCTCGCCGCACGCTCGCAGGCGATCCCGGAATGGCGCATCATCTTTCTGCATTGCGTGCCGAATGCCATGGCCCCGGTGCTGGTGTCCGCCACCATCGGTGTCGCCACCGCTATTCTGACCGAATCCGCTTTGAGTTATCTCGGCTTCGGCGTGCAACCGCCGGATGCCACCTGGGGCAACATCCTGGCAGACGGTAGGCCCCTGATCTTCGATGCGCCCTGGTTGACCTTCATCCCCGGACTCACCATCCTGCTGGTGGTGCTCGCGTTCAACCTGTGCGGCGAGGGATTGCGCGAAGCCTTCGATCCCAAACTGAGAGAATCGCGTTAATCCAAAACCCTGTTTCTTTAACAGGCTCCTGACGTTTTGAATGTTTTAAAGGAGCCGTTCGTCAGCCTGTCACAATTACTAAAGGTATCTTTAATTAAATGATCAAACTGAATTGCCTTGAAAAACGTTACGGACCCAAAGTCCTTTTTAAATCTGTCAGCTTTCATCTGAGGCCGGGCGATCGCGTTGGCCTCATTGGCGAAAACGGAATGGGGAAGACCACTCTGTTTCGCATCCTCACTCATAAAGAAACGTATGACAGCGGCACGGTCAGCCTGCGCAAGGGCGCGCGCATCGCCATGCTGGAGCAGGAATTGAAGGAGGATGACTGCACCGTCCTTCAAAGGGTCGTGCTCGGTGACGACCATTTTCGCAAAGTGCAGGAAGGCCTTGAACAATTACAGAACGACACCAAGGCGCAGGCGGAGGACTCCGAAAACTGGGCCAACCGTTACGGAAATCTACAGCATGAATTCGAGCGCATGGGCGGTTACCATCGGGAAGCAACCGCGCAAACGATTCTCGCCGGGCTTGCCTTCAAGACTGAGCAGATGAACCAACCGCTGATGAAATTTTCCGGCGGCTGGCGCATGCGCGTGGAGCTGGCGCGCCTCCTCTTGCAACAACCGGAAGTGCTCCTTTTAGATGAGCCGACCAATCATCTCGACCTGGCATCGGTGGTCTGGCTCGAATCATTTTTAAAAAGTTACGAAGGCAGTTTGCTATTGATCTCGCATGACCGGCGTTTTCTGAATAATCTGGTCACCCGCATTGCGGAGCTGGACCGCGGCAACCTGACTCTTTACTCCGGCAATTATGATGACTTCGAGCGACTCAAGGCCGAGCGGTCCGAGCAGTTGGAGTCCCAGGCCAGCAACCAGCAAAGACGTGTTGCCGAGCTGGAGCGTTTTATCGAACGGTTTCGCGCCAAGAATACAAAAGCCGCGCAAGCCAAGAGCAAGCAGAAGATTCTCGATAAAATGGAGAAGGTTGAAACCACATCCAATAGCCGTACCGTCAAATTCCGTTTCCCGCAACCGGCCCGCATCGGTCGCATCGCCCTGGATATCGTAAAAGTTTCCAAATCCTACGGAGACCTCACGGTCTACAAAGATTTTTCTATCAAACTCGAACGTGGTAGCAAGATCGCCCTGGTGGGTGTCAACGGTGCCGGTAAGTCTACCTTGATGAAGCTGATGGCGGGCGTGCTTCCACCTAATAGTGGCGAGGTGGTGGAGGGGCACAACGTCACCCGCGCTTATTTTGCCCAGCACAATCTGGAAACATTGAAAGCCGGCAGTACCGTGATCGAATCCCTTGATGAAGTGGCGGGCAACCTGATGCTGACAAAGAAGCGAAGTATCCTCGGCGCTTTTTTATTTTCCGGTGACGATGTAGAAAAGAAAGTGTCCGTGTTGTCCGGCGGCGAGAAAGCGAGGCTGGCACTGGCGCGTTTGCTGGTCCATCCGGCACCGCTCCTGTTAGTGGATGAGCCGACCAACCATCTGGACATCCGGTCCTGTGAAGTGCTGGCGGCGGCCCTCGCCGATTTCGACGGCACACTGGTGGCCATCTCGCACGATCGTTTTTTCCTCGATGGCATCATCAATCAGGTGTGGGAAGTGGACGCGGGAAAGGTTCGTATTTATCATGGCAACTACACGGACTACGAAAAGGAAAAAGAAAAACAGGCTGAGGCTGAAGCAAAGAACACTAAAAAATCAAAAGAGGGGAGTCCCTCAAAATCGAAACAGGATAAGGAGCGCAAGCGGCGGGAAGCCGAAGAACGCAATGCCCGCCACCGCAAACTGAAACCTCTGAAAAAACGTGTGGAGGAAATCGAACCGCAACTGGAAAAAATTCTCAAGGAAAAAGAAGAGGTCGAAAACAAACTCGGCGCGTCCGATATTTATCAGAACGAAAGAAAGGCTGACCTTGCGACACTGTTGGAGCAACAGGGAAAACTGAATCGGCAAGAACAAAAATTGATGAAAGAGTGGGACCGCCTGATGGCCCAGATAGAACCGCTAGAAACCGTCAGTTGATTTTTATTCTGATTACCCCGCATCTTTCAGGAAACCGGACCAGACGTAGCCTTCCTTGTCGCCTTTTCTCACAACCACCCAGGGTTTGCCGTTGAGGATCACTTCAGTCTCTCGCACCAACTGTAGAGGCTCGTCCCGTTTACTTTTCATCACGACAGGAAATTTGGCCCCCGGTCCGGTGCGGATGGTGAGTACCTTGAGTCGGGTCAACACGGTTTTTGTTTGTGATGCGGATTCCGCCGGTGCAGAAGGTGATGCCACTTGCGGCGATTCCGGGGCCTTCACCTCCGGCGTTTTCATTGCCGGTTTCTGAACTTCAGCCGCCTGCTCCGGCACTGTTGGCGACTGCGGTGCTATCGGTGTTGATGATGCAGAAGTCGTCGGTTTCTTAAGTGTTGGCGGTGTTGGTTCCACAGGAAATTTCAGGCGGGAAGATGCGTCCTTGCTTGCCGGTACCTCGACCACTTCCGACACGGTCGCCGGCTCCGACTGAAATTTTACGAAGACCGGATTGGACAGTAGCCTGCCTCCTTCCTCCGTTTCGATAATCAAACGGTAGTAAACCGGTTCATTCAAGTTGACATCAAGGTCGCGCCATTTTCCCTGATAGGGCAGAGACACGGTTTCGCGTTTTGCGACCACGCCACTGCGAAGGATAACAATCCGGGCGGTGGTTTCCTTGCCGCCGGTGGATCGGATCGCCATAGAAATTTCAGGAAAGTCGCCGGAGATAAGAGTCCCGCCCGCGCCCACCTGCCGTCCGCGTGTGCCATCCGCCACCAAAAAAGCATCGAGGGCCAAACGGCTGGAGTTCTCGGGCTGAGTCACCGCATACATCTGCCCGAGGCGCAGGGCTTGCAAAACCGATTCGGTGTCTTTGGTTTTGACTTGCGCCACTGTCCGCACCGCGCCCAGCTTGTGCCCTTCCTGATCTTCACAATGGTAGTCGTTGGCACCGTACCCCCAAACCGGATGCGACCTCTCGCCATCCAGATACTGGAGCAATACCTGATCCCACTGCCCTCCCGGCTTGCTGGCGGGTACCGGTTGATCGTCCAGTGCCTGAAAGCCCGTGTAGTTTGAAGTCAGTAACATATCTTCCGGATGAAGCGGGGTCGTCAATTGCATACTGCCAGCGGTGCGGTCGCCATTGGCATCGGGCGATTCCAGATGATTCCAGAACACCAGCGCGCCACGTTGGGTCGCGTAATCGATGGTTTGCTGATAGGGAGCCACTCCAGCATCGCCATGGTAGGCATCGAAGGGAGAACTCCTCAAAGGATGCACATTAAAAGCCAGGACACCCATCAGCACGGCGGCGGTCATGGAAAGTCCGGGCCGATTTTTTCTGTAGTACAGCACCAGAAAAAAAACACCGCCGCCAACATACGCAAAGAAGGGCCAGTAAAAATGTGAGGCGTATGTCCAGGACGCGTTGCTGTTGAGTGTTGGCAGTTGTTCGTATTCGTGTGGCGCGTTGAAGCCGACCACCAGCAGATGCTTGTCCCAGTTGTGGGCCACCAGGTTGTCGTTAAAAGGACTGCCGGTCCAGTAATAAAACGGAGCACTCTCCACACCGGGGATGACCAGCACCTTGGGAAATTCTTTATTCACTTGCCGGATTTCGGCAAGATAAGTGGAGGCACTGTTTTCCAGAATCGACGGTCCGCTTTCCTTTTTTTTCAGGAGGTGTTCTACAGGGGGAAAACCATACTCCAAAGATACCCGCTCGTGGTCGGCGATCACCAGGCCGTGAATGCCCCGGTGTTGCGCCAGTTCCGCCAGATTCTCGATAGACAGACAGCCGTCACTGAATTTTGATTTCACATCGATGACAAGGTCCAGCGGGATCGCCAGAACTTTTAGCGGAGCGAAAAAAAGAATCGCCAAGAGCATCACAATTCCGGAAGCGCATGACAGGGCAGGTCGTTGGCCAGGGTTCATTTGATGTGTTGGGCGGTTGAGGATGGGGTCACTCAGGGTGCGGGTGGATGGTATTACGAAGATAAGGTCTCCATGTTAGCATTTTACTCGGCTCGCCGCTAATAATGGCCCTCTGCTTGTTCAAGAACCGCTGTTCGCGATCTTGAATGCGGAGGGCCAACGAAAAACCTTCTCTCTTGCGGGCGCTCCGCGCACGGCGGACCTTGCGGTCGGCTAACAGAAACAACACCGCACTGTCATTCTGAACCGAAGGTGAAGAATCTCGCCCTGGATTTTGAAATTTTGGACTGGGTTTTACTCCCCCTTTTAAAGGAGACCTTTGCATAACTCCAAAAATCGAAAGCCAGATTCTTAGCGGATATTGCAGTCGATGAGCAGACTGGATTATTTTATCCCTCCCCTTTAAAGGGGAGGGTATGGGAGGGGGCATCCAAGCAACCTCCCCTGTATTCCCTCCTTATAAGAAGGAGGGGAATATGAGTTTCAAGATTATACAAAGCTCTCCTTAAAAAAGAGTGACAGAGCTATCCCAAGACCGTAGGATAAAAAGATCATCACTTGAACCTTGAGCATTTTCAAAAAACTGTTTTGGATAATCCACGTTCACAATCGAATAAAGAACACCTGATCTCTTTTTTTGCGGTTGCAACTGCTCTGCTGATTTTTTATTTCGACCATCTGGTGGAGTTGGGTGTTGCGGCTGGCGTGCCTTATATACTGGTCATTCTGATCGGGTTCTGGGCGAAAAAGAGACCGGTCATTATTCGGCTGGCGGTGCTTTGTTCTCTCCTGACACTGCTGGGGTGGTGGCTGTCTCCTGTTGGCGGGGAGCCGTGGAAAGTGGCTTCCAACCGGTATTTGGCCCTGTTTGCGATCTGGGTCACCGCGATCTTATGCATTTCCCAGCAAGCCAAGCACGGACAACTACAGGAGTCCCAGTTCAGCCTGGACACCATTTTCAATTCCGTTCCGGCCATGATCTGGTACAAGGATCGGCACAACCGCATTTTAAAAGTCAATCAGTACGGAGCCGATTTATTGGGCATTCCTGCCGTAGAGATTGAAGGCCAATTGATGGATGAGTTTTTCCCTGATCTGGCTGAGGAATGTTATCTGGGTGATTTGGAGGTGATCCGCACTGGAAAACCTAAATTTGGTCTCATTGGAGAATGGAAGACTATCCAGGGTAAGAGATGGTTGCGCACCGACAAGGTTCCTTATCGTGGGAAGAACGGAAAGGTGGAGGGTGTCATTCTGATCTCGGAGGATATCACTGAAAGCCGAAAATCGCAGGAGCAGTTGGCCCTCATGTTCACTGCCATTGAGCAGAGCCATACCGCAGTGATGATCACAGATAATGGAGGTCGGATCGAATATGCGAACCCCAGTTTTTGTGAAAACTCGGGATACTCCGCTGATGAATTGATGGGAAGGTCCACCCGTATCCTGAAATCTGGCGAGCACCCGAAATCGTATTACTCCCATCTTTGGCGGACGCTGAATGCAGGCGAAATCTGGCGCGGTGAATTCATCAACCGGGCCAAAGCCGGGACCCTCTATTCTGAACGGGTTACCATTCATCCCATACGAAATGACCTGGGCAAGATCACTCATTTTGTCTGGGTCCGGATCGATGATGTGGAACGGCGCGAGACGGTACGGCAACTCAGAGAATATGCGAAGGAGCTGGCGCGCAGTAACAAGGACCTGGACGAGTTTGCCTCGATCGCCTCGCACGATCTTCAAGAGCCGTTACGCAAGATTGTTTCATTCGGAGAGAAACTCTCTGCCGGTTATCAGCCTGTGTTGGACGACCGGGGTTTGAATTACCTTGACCGTATGGTGGACGCGGCGGGTCGATTGAAAAACCTGGTGCGCGATCTGATCGAATTGTCCCGTGTCAGCCGCAACGTGCAAACAATGGGTTCCATCGATTTAAACCAGGTATTGGGCGAGGTTTTGCTGGACCTGGAATTTACTATTGAAGAGACCTCTGCTGTTATAGAGAAAAATCCCCTGTCAACGATTGAAGGCAACCGTGCGCAGTTGCATCAGTTGTTTCAGAACCTGCTGAGCAATGCGCTCAAGTTTCACAAAAAACAATCGCCACCGCAGATATCCATAAGCCATAAAAAATTGAGGGAAGGGCAGGTCGAAATTGAAATGCGGGATCAGGGCATCGGGTTCGATGAAAAGTATCTTGTGAAAATTTTCAAACCGTTTGAACGTCTACATACCGTGCTGGACGGTTACAGAGGCTCCGGCATTGGTCTTGCCCTGTGCCGTAAAATTGTTGAGGCTCACGGAGGGAGCATCACGGCCGAAAGCCAGCCGGGAGAAGGGGCGGTGTTCCGGGTCAGGCTTCCTGAAAAACAGAATATTCTGTCGACTTCCATCACCGAAGAATTGGCGTGAGTCTGCTGTCTTAAGTATATCCCCGGATGAATTCACCGCGCGATTCCCTTATAATGCACCCTCGTGTTTTCCCCACTGTCTGACTGGCAACCCCGAGCAGAACGAAATATCCATCCCTTCCCTAAATGCTTGGGGAAAAGGGGTCCTGTTAATATTTTGAGATTGGTTGAATATGAATTTTGAGCAAGCACTTAAAGAACGAATTTTAATTCTGGACGGTGCCATGGGAACCATGGTGCAGAATCTTGAAGTGACCGATGCCACCTTCGGCGGGTCTTTGTTTCGTATGCTGACAGATCTGCTTACCTTTGCGCGTCCGGACGACTTGAAAGGTATCCACCGCGCTTATCTGGATGCCGGAGCCAATATTATTGAGACCAATACTTTCGGCGCATCGCCTTTGAGACTGAAGGAATTCGACTGGGCGCAATTCGACCCTGCCGATCTTGAAGTGGTCCCCGATGGCCTCGACCTCCGCAAAGGCAATCTGGCGGAGATCACGCGGCATATCAATGTGCGGGCTTGTCAGATAGCGCGGCAGGCGGTGGAAGAATGCAAGGCGAGTCCAGATTATGACGGGCGACCGCTGTTCGTTGCCGGGTCCATGGGCCCGTCCAACTGTGTGCTGTCGAGTACCGAAGCCAACCTGACGCGCACCACCTGGGACGAGGTGGTCGAAAACAATCGCTTGCAGGTCGCCGGACTGCTCGAAGGCGGGGCCGATCTGCTCCTCATAGAAACGCAACAGGATATTCTGGAAACCAAGGCAACGCTGGTCGGGGCGCGGCGGGCCTTTAAAGAAGCGGGGCGATCCATCCCCATGCAAGTGCAGGTCACCGTCGATATTTTTTCCAAGATGCAAATCTTCAATACAGATATTCTGGCGGCCTACACCGCGGTGGCGCCGATGCAACCGGCGGTCTTCGGCATCAACTGCAACGTCGGTCCCGAAGAAATGCAAAAAACGGTCGAGACCCTGAGTCGCTACAGCAGAATTCCGTTTGCCATTGTGCCCAACGCCGGGCAACCCATCTCCGAAGATGGCAAAACCTGTTACAAGCTGGAGCCGGAGAAGATGGCCGAGATCATGGAGCCGTTTGCCAGCAAGTACGGGGCCTCGGTGCTCGGTGGTTGTTGTGGTACCAGCCCGGCGCATATCCGCAGTCTTGCGGATACGGTCAGTGGCCTTGTTCCGCTTGAACGTGAGATCGAACCCGGCGTCTGGATATCCGGTCCGCAAAACGCTATCCGTCTCGACAGCTCGAAAAACCTCATCCGCATCGGCGAGAGGCTCAACGTGCGCGGCAGTAAAAAAGTGCGCGAAGCAGTCGAGCGCGATGGCGATATGATCGTGGAAGATCTGGAAGCGGTGGCGCATGGGCAGGTTGACGATCTTGGCATCGAAATCATTGATGTGTGTATGGACAGCAACATCGTCGAAACTGAAAAAGTCCTGCCACAGGTGATCTACCACCTGACCTCCGACTTTAAAGGAGCCATGTGTCTCGATTCGTTTTCAGTCGAGGCCTTGGTCAAGGGCCTTGAGTCCTATCCGGGTCGCCCCATTCTGAACTCCATCAGTCTTGAGGATTACGAAGAAGGGGTCACCAAACTGGATGCGGTGTTGTCGAAGACGGCGGAGCATCATCCGGTATACATCGCGCTGGTCAACGGACCCAAAGGCCCTGCCATCACGCGGCAGGAGAAATATGATCTGGCTAAAGAAATTGTCGAACGATCACAAAACGATTACGGCGTTGGGCCAGATGAGTTGATCATTGATGTCAACGCTTACCCTATCGGTAGTGAATCGGAAGAAGGCGTTAATTTTTCTCTGGAATCGTTGGAGAGTATTCCGATGATCAAGGCGATTCATCCCGATCTCAAAACGTCCATCGGCGTGGGCAATCTGACCAACGGTCTGGCGCAGAAACCGTATATGCGGCTGGTGCTGACCTCCGTTTTCCTGCACGAGGGACGCAAGCGCGGGTTGGACTGCGCGATTCTCAATCCCAACCATTATGTGCCGGTGGAGAGTCTCACACAGTCCGATGCCGAATTAGGTCGGCGGGTGATTCTCGAGCGCGACATGGCGGCGTTTGAAGAACTTGAAGAGATCGCGGTACGCAAGAAAACCGGCAAGGTGCAGAAGAAGCAAAATTACGCCGACCTTGACCTGGAAGAAAGCATTTGTCAGAAGATCATGGATGGGTTCAAGCAAAAGCATGAAGGTGTGGTCGAGAGAGAAGGGTGGACGTTCAATTACAAAGATCACATCGTGACGCAGGCGGCGGAAGTGCTGCACCGGCATGAGCCGCTGGATTTTGTCGGCGGTCATCTCATGAAAACCATGCGCGAGTTGGGCGACCGTTTTGGTCGCGGTGAAGTCAGCCTGCCGCATCTATTGAAGAGCGCCGATGTCATGCGCCACGTCATGGGATTTCTCGAAGCGTGGATGCGGCATCAGAGTGGGGCCGAGCCGGGAGCCGTTATTCAATACAAAGGCACCGTGGTGATCGGCACCGTGTTTCAGGATGTTCACAGCATCGGCAAGGACCTCGCCAAAACATTGCTCGATAATTACGGCTACCGCACCATCGACCTCGGTGTGCAGGTGCCGTTGGAAAAATTTATCGAAACGGCAAAGCAGGAAAACGCCGATGCCATCGGCATGAGTGCCCTGTTGGTGCAGACCTCGAATCACATGATCACCGTTTCCCGCATGCTGGAAGAGCAGGCGTTTGACATTCCGGTGTTGATCGGCGGCGCACCGGTCAACGACCGGCACGCCGGGTACGTCGCCATGTTCGGCCAGTCCAGCCTCGACCGTTTGCACGGCAATGTTTTTTATTGTGAAAGCGGGATGGACGGAGTCAACATCATGAACTCCCTGATGGACTCCGGTCAACGCGACAGCATGCTGGAGAAAAACCGGGAAGACTTGATCCGTCACTACCAACGTGCGAAAGGTCTGGCGGAGGATAAAAAGAAACTGTTCGAGACTTTGCCACGGCGCAAGGTGGATTTGAAAAAGTATCAAGCGCCGACCGATGGTGTGGGGTTTCACAAGGTCGAGTTTCGACTGGAAAAATTAAAACCCGTGATGGATACCAAAAGCCTGTTTTCGCTCAACTGGAAATTCGGCAAACAGTCCTCTTGGAAAGCCAAGGGGATTGCGCTGGAGGATCTCAAGCAACTGCACGATGAATGGGTGGCAAAAGCGGATGCGAACGGTTGGATTGGCCCGCAGGCCCGGTTCGCGCTGTTACCTGCGCAGTCCGAGGGAGACGAGTTGATCGTTTATGATCCGAACGATTTGTCGCGCGTACTGGGACGCTTCAACTGGACGGTTTGTCTGGGTCGCAGTAAAAAGGGCAAGCAGGATGCGTTCTCGGTGGCGCAGTATTTTCATTCCAAGGAATCAGGCGTGATGGATACGGTGGGTGTGCAGATCACGACAGCCGGTCCGAATCTGGAAGGTGCCGTACGCCGCTTCAAAGAAGACGGCGACACCGAGTCGGCCCTTTATCTGCAGGGCCTCGGCGACCGTGTGGCGGAAGACCTTGCCGAGTATTGCCATCAGTTACTCAAGCAAAGGATCGGTCGCGCCAAGACGAAAGACGGGCAACGCTACAGCCCCGGTTACCCGGCGATTGAAAACCTGGTGAACAATAAAATTCTGTTTGAAATCCTTAAACCTGAAGACCTCGGGATTTCATTGACGGACGCGAACGAATTCGATCCCCCCAGCACGACCGGTGCTGTCATTTGTTTCCACCCCGAAGCCGGGTATAGCTAAGACCAGTCCCCCTCCTGTAAGAACGCAACTCTGTTTTTCTTTTCTTCCAGGAGCTCTGAGCATTCAAAGGCTGTATTTTTCATAAATAAAAAATGACGGACCAGCTTGTTTTCCGGCGGCAGAGATATTATTAACTGAAAACAAACCGGTTAAGTCAATTCTCTAGTTTTCCGCTAAACCAGGTAGCGAAACAAGGTGGAAGGAAGGTAACAGGGAGCTGTCATTTTCCTCTCTTCGTGGAAGCGAAAACGCGGAAATTTAATTTCCATAATTTATTGAAAAATAAAGAGTTTTGTGTTATCTTGCGGTTAAATTAAAAACTTGTAAATTGACCTCGGTTTGCTAAAATACGAAATGGAACTCCAGAGGTAGTTTTTTGGTCGGTAGCGGTAGTGCTGACCATGATCTCCGGAGTGTCAAATCATGCATCCTTTCAATACGGGACGTTGAGGCCATGTTTAAACGATTTACCGAAAGAGCTAGAAGAGTCATCATTCTCGCAAGGGAAGAGGCTGAACTATACAGACACGAATATTTGGGAACCGAGCATATTCTGCAGGGCATCATCAAGGATGGCGGCGGCATTGCGGTGGCCTTGTTGCAAAAGTCCGGCGTGGATTTGAATCAGATCAAATCTGAGCTCGAAAAAAACCTGCCTCGCAGTTCCAACTCCTTGGTGATCGGTGATATTCCGTTCACTTCACGGGCGAAGAAGGTGCTGGAGTTTGCGGTGGAAGAAGCGCGTTCCCTGAATCATAACTACATCGGTACCGAGCATCTTCTGCTCGGTCTGCTTAAGGAAAAAGAAGGTGTTGCCTGCCGGGTGCTGAACGGGTTCGGTATGTACTTTGATGATGTAAAAGAGAAGCTCGAGGAGATGTTCCGCGAGCCCTCGGAAGCCACGCGGGAAGCGGGCAAGACGCCCACACTGGATGAGTTCAGTCGTGATCTTACCGCGATGGCAACGCAGGGCAAACTCGATCCTATCATCGGTCGCTCCAAGGAAATTGAGCGGATGATTCAGATATTGAGTCGACGCACCAAAAACAACCCGGTCCTTATCGGGGAGCCGGGTGTTGGTAAGACCGCTATCGTTGAGGGTCTGGCGCAACTCATCATTGAGCGCGAGGTGCCGGATTCCCTGTTCGACAAGCGCGTTGTGTCGCTTGATCTTGGGTCGTTGATTGCCGGTACCAAGTACCGGGGTCAGTTTGAAGCACGGCTCAAGGGCATCATGAAAGAGATCATTCAGAACGAGAGTGTCATCCTGTTCATCGATGAGTTGCATACACTGGTCGGGGCCGGGGCGGCGGAAGGTTCTGTTGATGCTTCCAATATGCTGAAGCCGGCGTTGTCACGCGGTGAGATTCAGTGTATTGGCGCGACCACTCTGGAAGAATACCGAAAATACATTGAGAAGAACGGTGCGCTGGAGCGACGTTTTCAGCCGATTGTTGTTAATCCACCTTCGATCGAAGAGACGATTGATATCATCAATGGTTTGAAGGTGCCGTACGAAGTGCATCACAAGGTGAAGATCAGCGAGGAGTCGATCATTACTGCGGTGCGTTTTGCTGACCGTTACATCAGTGACCGTTTTCTGCCGGACAAGGCGATCGATGTTATTGATGAAGCCGGATCGCGGGTGCGCCTCAAAAGGCACACGCAGTCGCCGGATATGCGCAAGATCCAGCGTGAGATTGATGCGGTCGTTCGTGAGAAGAAAATCCGTATTGAAAATCAGGAATTTGAAAAAGCTGTGGAGTTGCGCGATAAAGAAGAAGAGTTGCGTTCCGCTCAGGATGCCGAGAAAGCCAAGTGGGAGAAGGAAAATCAGATTGAAGAGCCCACTATTGGTGAAGAGGATATTGCCGCTGTTGTTTCCAGTATGACGGGGATTCCGCTCAATCGCATCGAAGAGAAAGAATCGACTCGTCTCATTAATATGGCGGAAGAGCTTTCCGGCAAGGTGGTGGGGCAGTCCGAAGCGGTGGAGGCGATCTCCAAGGCTATCCGGCGGTCCCGTTCCGGGCTCAAGGATATGAAGCGTCCTATCGGCTGTTTCCTTTTTCTGGGGCCAACCGGTGTGGGTAAGACGGAGCTCGCCGGTGCGTTGGCGGAGTTTATGTTCGGTCAGCGCGATGCGCTCATTCGACTGGATATGTCCGAGTACATGGAGAAGTTCAATGTCTCTCGTTTAACCGGTGCGCCTCCTGGTTATGTCGGTTATGAGGAAGGCGGTCAGTTGACTGAAAAAGTCCGCAGGAAGCCTTACTCGGTTGTGTTGTTCGACGAAATTGAAAAAGCCAACTCCGATGTCTTCCACCTGCTGTTGCAGATCATGGACGATGGTCGCCTGACAGACAGTTATGGTCGTGTCATCGACTTTAAAAATACGGTCATCATCCTCACCTCCAATATCAGTTCCAAGATGCTGGACAAGGGGTCTCTGGGTTTTCACTCCGGGGATGAAGATATGAGTTTTGAGAAAATGGAAAAAGACCTCAAGCAGGATTTGAGGAAAATGTTCAATCCGGAATTTTTAAACCGATTGAGCGAAACGATTGTGTTCAAGCCGTTGAGCCTGGAATCCGTCACCAAAATCCTTGATCTGCAGATTCAGTTGCTCAACGAGCAGTTGATCCAGCAGGGTCTGACGATTGACATGACGCAAGACGCCAAGAAATGGTTGGCGGAGAAGGGTTACGACAGAAATTTTGGGGCTCGCCCATTGCGGCGTGCTATCCAGAAACACCTCGAAGATGTGCTTTCGGATGAAATGCTGAAGGGGCGCTTTAAAAACGGCGGGGTTATTGAAGTTGGCCTGTCGGGTGATGAGTTGACCTTTGCAGAAAAATCCGGAGCGCTCAACCCGGTTCCCTGATTTTCCAGGGTGACTGTGTCTCTGGGGGTTCCCGTTACCAGCAAAAAGATAAAGTGTTGAGTTGTTAGGACTTATGGTTCCGACGCTTAATGCTTTTTTTTGCCTTTTTTTAGAAAAGAAAAAATTTGGCTCTAACTCGCTTCAAATCAATTAGTTCCAGCCTATCGGCCCGAATCGGTCGCCTGCCCTATCTCTGTCTTTTTCTCCTGCTCTCGCTAGTGATGATGCCTCTTGATGAAGTTTGGGGGCAGGGTTTTGGGGGGGTCTCCAGTGACGAGGCGAAAGTGGTGCGGTCGATCAGGGTGCGTGGTAACGACCGCATCGATACCGCCACCATCCTCTATTACATCCGGACGCGCGAAGACCAGCCATTAAAAAAGGCAACGGTGCGGCGCGATATCGAGCAGATTTTCAGCCTCGGTCAGTTCAGTGATATTCGGGTGGAGACTCATCCGGCGGGCGATGGTGTGGAAGTGGTTTATGTGGTGGAGGAGATTCCGTCGATTGGTGATGTCTCTTTTGTGGGGAACACCCAGGTTGAAAACAAGGACCTGCGCAAAGCCATTTCGCTGAAGCGCGGCGCGACGTTCAAAGAGCATCTGGTGCAGGACACCAACGAAAAAGTGAAAGGGGTTTACGAAGAGAAGGGTTATTTCTTCGCCGAATCCCGCGTGACGACCACCGCTTCGCGTGAAGGAATCGTCAATGTCACCGTCCATATCAAGGAGGGTGAAAAGGTCAGCATTGAGGAAATCAAGTTCACTGGCAACAAGTCCATTGAAGTTGATGACCTCGAGGAGGTGATGGAGACGGAATCTGAAACCTGGTTTTCCTTTCTCGATGAATCCGGAATTTACAAAAAAGATATTCTCAAGCTGGACCTGCTTCGGATCGAAGCCTATTACCAGGATCAGGGTTTCGTCAAGGTCCGGGTGCTGGACCCGAAGATTGATATCAATCGCAAAGACAAAGCAATTTACATCACCATTCCCATTCAGGAAGGTCCGCAATACCGGATCGGAAAAATAAAAGTCACCGAAGACGACACCTATTCAGAAGAAGAATTGTTGTCGGTGGTGAAGTTGAAGCCCGGCGACATCTATGATATCTCCAAGCTCCGCAAGGATATCATTACGATAACCGACCTCTATTCGGCGCGCGGCTATGCCTACGCCGACGTCCTGCCTGCGACTCAACTGGACGATGCGAAGAAGCTGGTGGATCTGGAAGTTCAGGTGAACCGTGGGCGCAAGGTGTATGTGGGTGAGGTTAACATCGCCGGCAATACCAAAACCCGCGACAACGTGATCCGCCGCGAATTCCGTATTCAGGAGGGGCAGTTGTTTGACAGCCTGGCCCTGAAGCGGACCAAGCAACGCCTCAACAATCTTCAATTTTTTGAAGACGTAAAAATTGACACGCATCGAGGCAAAGAATCCGACCTCATCGATATCAACACCACCGTGACCGAGCGGCCCACCGGGTCGTTGTCGCTCGGGGCCGGTTTCAGTTCCGTTGAAAATTTTATTTTCAATGCGTCGATCACGCAGGACAACCTGTTCGGTCGCGGGCAACGTCTGAACTTCTCGACCGACCTGTCTTCGCGCAGAACCAATTTCAATTTAAACTTTACCGACCCACGGATTTTTGACTCGACCATTTCTTTCGGAGTCGACCTGTTCAACCGGCGGTCCAATTCGTTCAGTTTTGAACAGCAAACCACGGGTGCAGGATTACGCCTTGGAAAATCTCTGGGCGAATTCAACTGGGTCGGGCTGGCGTATCGATTTGAAGAGGTCGAGGTCACCAACCTTCAGGCGATTGATCAAAACAATAATTTTCAAAACGGATTTTTCACCACCAGCCGCGTGTCGCCAACCTTGATCCGCGACACCCGCAACAACTTTTTAAATCCTTCAAAAGGCCAGAGGCATGTGCTACGCTTTGATGTAGCGGGTGGTGTTCTCGGGGGAGCGGATTTTATCAAATCCGGTTATGAAGTGTCGTATTATTACCCGCTCATCGAAAAGCTGACCTTTGCCATCCACGCCGAATTGAATATTGCCGATGGCTATAACGGTCAGGAGTTGCCGCTGTTTGAAAGATACTTCATGGGGGGAGCTAGTTCCCTGCGCGGTTTTACCATCCAGGAAGTGGGCCCGAAAAACAGTGTTGGCAGTGTTCTCGGTGGCGACCAATCATTATTGTTGAACGTGGAGCTCCAGTATCAGCTCACCAACGAGTTCCGCATATTCACTTTTTATGACCGCGGCAACGTCTATGGCAGTGGTTTTAATTTAAACAGCACCGCCGAGGTAATCGATCTCACCGAAATGCGTCATAGTTTGGGAGCGGGAGTCCGGTTCCTCAGTCCCTTCGGCCCGATCGGTTTGGCCTACGGTTTCAAGCTGGATCAGCGCACGGGTGAATCCTCGGGCGAGTTCCACTTCTCCGCTGGAAGCGCATTTTAAAAAACCTGTAAATTTAATGAGGTCTCATGTCAGGAACACGTAACATTTTATCCGGATTGAGGGTTTTGGCCGGGGCGGTTGCCCTGATCGCCATGGCCTTGGGAAATCCTGCGCAAGCGGCGGGCGTTCGCGTTGGGTTCATTGATATTCAAGCATCTGTGGCGAGCACCAAGGAATTCAAGAGGGTGTTCATACAATTTCGTGCCAACTTCCAGAAAGAAAAAAAACTGATCAACGCAAGAGAAGACAAGATCAAGAAATTACTGGAAGATATCAACAAGCAAGGCACGATTTTAAAGGGTGCGGAAAAGCGTCGCAAAGAAGAGAAGTTTCTCAAGGAAAAAAAATCCTTTGAACGCTATGTGCAGGACAAGAACGAAGAATTTCAAAGGAAAGAAAAAGAGATCACCGATTCGATTCTGCGAAAGATGCTGGAAGTTCTGAAAAAAATTGGCAAGGAACGCAAGTACACCATGATCCTTGAAAAGAAGGCCGTATTTTACAGCGATACCGCCGCTGATCTGACCAAGATTGCGACGAAAGCCTATGACCGTATCCATAAATAATTTCGCAGAGGGTTGGGTTTTATGAAAGGGTTCAAGTACTTGTTTCAAGTAGCTGGTATCGCAGTATGTTTCCTGTTGTTGATGACCCCATCAGCGTTTTCTGCAAAAAATGGGGATCCAAAAATCGGGTTCGTCAATATTAAAAAAGCTGTTGCGGACACCAATGAGTTCAAGCGGATCAAGAGCGAATTTGATCGCAAGTTCCAGAAGATACAGAAAGTCATTGCCGCCAGGGAAGGGGAGATGAAAAAACTGTATGAGGAGCTCAATAAGCAGGGGTTCGTATTGAGCCCGGAATTAAAAAAACAAAAAGAATCTAATTTTATCAATAAGAAAAAGTCTCTGGAGCGGTTCGTTCAGGATAAAAATGAAGAATTTGCCGGGATGGAAAAAGAAATCACAGCCAAGATCACCCGGCGTATGTTGGATGTTCTGAAAAACCTGGGCAAAAAAAGAAAGTTCACGCTCATTATAGAAAAAAGTGCCACGTTTTATTTTGACAATGCCCGAGATGTCACCAAGACGGCGGTTTCGGCGTACAACAAGAGTTTCAAGTAGACACACCCAGACCCTGCCAAGCTGTTTGACCCCCAGCCCTTGCGCGTTCAGGAGACAACCCCATGATGGACATTGAGGAAATTAAAAAGTGTATCCCTCATCGGCCGCCGTTTTTACTGGTTGACCGTATCATCGAATGCGATGATGAATCGCGGATTGTGGGGATCAAAAACGTGACGATCAACGAGCCTTTTTTTGTCGGACATTTCCCTGAATTCCCGGTCATGCCGGGTGTCTTGATTGTTGAGGCACTGGCGCAGGTCGGATGTATTCTGGGGAATCGCATATTGAAGCCAGACAATCAACCCATCGTGCTGTTCATGGGAATCGATGAAGTTAAATTTCGCAAGCCGGTGGTTCCAGGAGACACGCTTCGGCTGGAGATGATCAAAATCAAACAACGCAAGGATTTATTTCGGTTCCAGGGGCACGCTTTTGTTGGCGACACACTGGTCACCCAGGGCATCTTTCAGGCAATGATGAAAGACCCGGCAACGATGTAACCTCTTACCCCGGTGCGGACCGCATGGGTTTTGACCCACCAGCACTGCACCATTTTCCCATTCCCAAGTGAACATTCATCCCCAGGCTATTGTGCATCCAGAGGCGGAACTGGGCGAAGGTGTGTGTGTTGGCCCCTTCGCTCTCATCGCGGCCGGAGTGCGCGTTGGGGCCGGTTGCGAAATCGGTCCTCATGTTGTGATCGAATCCGGTACGGTGATTGGTCCCCATTGTCGCATTTTCCACGGAGCCTCCCTGGGAGGAGAGCCGCAGGTGGCCGGGTTTGACAAAGAGCTCCTCTCGTCAGTTCATATTGGTGAGTCCACCTTGATTCGCGAATATGTGACTGTTCACCGATCCATGTACGAAGGCAAGGCGACTGAAATCGGGTCGCACTGTTTCCTGATGGCCTACAGCCATGTCGGCCACGATTGCAAAATTGAAGATCATGCCGTGATTGTCAATCAGGCCAGCATTTCCGGTCACGTCGAAATAGGCGAGCATGCGTTTGTGTCCGGGATGGTTGGCGTGCATCAGTTCGTCCGCATCGGGGCGCATTGCATGGTTGGGGGATTTTGTGTCGTGCGCCAGGATGTGCTTCCCTATTCTTTAGTGGAGGGTGTCCCGTTGCGATTGATCAGCACCAATTCGGTGGGCCTGAGGCGACGCAATTTTCGTCCTCCCGTTCGCTCTGGGTTAAAAAAAGCGTTCGCTATTTTGAAAGATAGCGACCTCAATACGAGTCAGGCTGTTGAACGGATACAGGCTGAAATTGAAAACACCGATGAAATCCGCTATCTTATGGACTTCATCAATGCCTCCTCCCGTGGAATAATAAAATAATCATGAAGACTTTTCGAATTGGTGTGATCGGCGTTGGAAAAATGGGTGAGTATCACGTTGGGGTGCTTTCCGAACAGGCCGTTGCCGAGCTTGCGATTGTGGTCGATGCCAGTGAAAAACGAGCTGAGGAAATCGGCGCACGTTATAACGTCCCCTGGATCACCAGGGCGGAAGACGCTGTGGGGCAAGTCGATGGGGTTGTCATCGCGGTACCGACGGCCCTGCACTACTCCACCGCAAAAATGTTTCTTGATGCCGGGGTGCACGTCCTTCTGGAAAAACCCTGCACGCATGATCTGTCCGAGGCTCAGGAACTATTTAAACTGGCGGAAGAAAAAAACCTCACGTTGCACATCGGTCATGTGGAACGGTTCAACGGTGCCGTTCAGGAATTGCACAAGATTGTTGATGAACCCTTATTCATAGAATGCAAGCGCACCGGCCCTTTCCCTCAGCGTAATATAGCTGACGGCGTGGTGATGGATGTCATGATTCACGATATCGACATCGTGCTCAACCTGGTCAATTCCCGCGTCATCCGCACGCAAGTGATGGGGCTTTCCGTTTTCTCTGACCGCGATGATCTGGTGAGTGTCCAGTTACAATTTGAAAACGGGACGGTCGCCAATATTGTGGCCAGCCGTGCTTCGCAAAACAAGGAACGCACCTTGTGTGTCACGCAAAAAGATTCGTATGTGATGCTCGATTACACCGATCAGGAAATTTACGTTCATCGTCAATCCTCCTCGGAGCATCAATTGAGCAAAGGTTCCCTGAGATACAAACAGGAATCGCTGGTCGAGAGAATATTTGTCCACAAGGACAATCCGCTCAAACATGAAATACTGCATTTTATCGATTGCGCCAGCAACGGTTCGCCGCCCCAGTCAAGCGTCGATCGGGAACTGAACTCCCTCGAAATCGCGCTCAAGATTGTCGAGCAATTCAAGGAGCAACGGCAGTTAGCCTGAATCGACTGATCGCTTTCTTCACTCTCATTACCACCCATCGGAACTATTGAAAATGGAAACCAGTGCTCAACTGATTGGTTTGATCGCAGGATCCGGCGAAGTTCCGGTTTATTTTGTTGAAAAAGCCAGAGCCAACGGCATAAAAATCGTTTCGATATGCCTGACCGATGAGATCGGTCGCTCGATTGAACCGTTGGTCGAAAAAAATTTCAACATCAACATTGGCCAACCCGGAAAAATGTTCAAGGCCTTCCAGGGAGAAAACGTGACCGGCGTGGTCATCATGGGCAAGATCGAAAAGAGCATGATCTTTCGTTTGCAGATGCTGGATTTTGAAGCCTTGAAATTGATCAAATCTTTAAAAACCCATCAGGACAAATCGGTCATGCTCAGCATCATTCGGCTGATTGAAAATTGGGGAGGAACCGTTCTCGATCAAAAGGAACTGGTGCCAGAACTGTTTCCTGAAAAAGGAACCCTCACCCGCAAGCAACCCTCGAAAAAAATAATGACGGATATTGAATTTGGTTTTCCCATTGCCCGCAACATGGCGGATCAGGAAATTGGCCAGACCCTTGTCGTCAAAAACGAGACAGTGATTGCGGTCGAAGCCGTCGAAGGCACCGACACGACTATCGAAAGAGGATGCGGATTGGCGAACGGTGGATGTTCGGTCGTCAAAGTGAGCCGGACGGAACAGGACTACCGCTACGATGCTCCCGGTGTCGGGCCGCACACCATCGAATTAATGATTCGCGGCAAAGCCTCGGCACTGGCACTGGAAGCGGGCAGGGTCATGCTCATCAACCGACAACGTGTGGTGGACATGGCGGACGCGGCAGGACTTTCCATCGTGTGTGTCTGATGTGACGGAGCGTGTCTTGTAATGTCTTCCAAATCGAATCGCGTCCTCATCATTGCTGGAGAGGCCTCCGGGGATCTGCAAGGCGGCGGACTGGTCCGTGCGTTTAAGGAGACACACCCCGATCTTAAATTTGAAGGAGTCGGCGGGCAGGCCATGCAAGCCGCTGGAGTAAAAATCCTTTCGGGTATCGAAGGACTGGGGGCCGTCGGGGTTTTTGAAATGATCGGCACCTTGTTGCGCCACCTCGCGCTTTTTTTCGATTTGCGCCGACGCATTGCCCGCGGCGATTACCGCTCAGCCATCCTGATCAACTATCCAGCGTTCAATCTGATTTTGGCCGGTGCCTGCAAACGGTTTAACTGCCCGGTGTTGTTTTATATCGGGCCGCAAATCTGGGCATCGCGACCGGGCAGGATCCACCGCATCAAAAAAAACGTCAGCAAAATGTATGTAGTCCTGCCTTTTGAAGAAGCGATTTACAAGCAGGCGGGGGTGCCGGTGGCGTTTCTCGGACACCCGTTTGTCGATCTGGTGAAACCGCGTCAGACGCTTGAGGCCACCCGTGCTGAATTGAACCTGAAACCGGGAGTCCCGGTGGTGGGATTGCTACCGGGCAGTCGCAAAAGTGAAATCCGGTATTTGCTGGACGACATGATGCAGGCCGCTGTCCTGATAAAAAAAGAACTGGGCGAGTGTCGTTTCCTCCTGCCGGTGGCCGACACACTGGATGAATCGGATATCCGCCGCCGGGTGGAGGCTTATCCGGTCGACGTGTCTTTGCTTCCTGGTAAAAATTTTGAAGTCATGCAGGTCAGCGATTTTCTAATGCTCGCATCGGGTTCGGCAACATTGGAAGCGGCTCTGTTCACCTGTCCGCAGGTGATTGTCTACCGGGTCAATCCCATTTCCTATTTCCTGCTGAGTTGGCTGGTTCATATCAAATGGTTTGGGCTGGTTAACATTGTGGCAGAGGAAGAGGTCGCCCCCGAATTGTTGAATGAACAGGTGACACCTGAGCGCATCGCACAGGAAGCGTTGCTTGTTCTCAAAGATCCGGCGCGCAAGGAGGCGATACGAAACCGGCTGGCTGCCGTGCGCGAATCGCTGGGAGCCCCCGGAGTGGTCGGGAGGGTGGCTGATGACATGGCGAAGGAAATGGGATTGTAACGATTGATGAAACAATTGCTCATTAAACACATCCTGCCCTGGCTGGCCTACCTGCTGTTGCAGGTCTGGTGTCGAACCCTGCGCGTCACCAATCTGAGCCCGGAGAACGAAGACTATTTTAATAACCTGCCGGGGCGTTACATCATGACACACTGGCACAGCCGGATTTTCTTACTGCTGTTTTATTTTCGCGGTCGCAAGGATTGGAACATCCTGGTCAGTCCCAGTAAAGACGCAGAAGTACTAGCCCGACTGGGCGTATTGCTTGGGTACACGGTGGTGCGAGGGTCGTCCTACAAAAACACACTGGCTTCTGCCAGAGATTTACTCAAAGCATTGAAGCGCGATGAGCGCGTGGTGGTGGTGGCCGACGGGTCACGCGGACCGCGCCATGTCGCGCAGATGGGCAGTGTCCAGTTGTCCCGCATCACCGGGGCTCCGCTGATCCCGATGACTTTTGGTGCCAGCTCGCGTTATGAGCTCAGTTCCTGGGACCGGTTTGTTCTGCCTCTGCCCTTTTCCAAATGCACGCTCAATTTCGCGCCGCCCCTGACCATTCCAAAAAAAGCGGACGATCATTTACTCGCCGAAAAGCAACAAGAACTCGACAGAGCGTTGAACAGGATAACCGAGGCGGTGGATTAGAGGTTTGCTTACAATTTAATCAGTATTAATATTAATGGTTAAAAATTGTGCACAAAAGGATTTTTTATGAAATCCGTATTTCGGGAGTCTGGGCTGTAATATTTTAACTCCATTAACTACAAAGGGTTCCCTCTCGTTCTCTGGAAAAGATTCCGATCGGCTTGGCATGATAATTGAATAGTAAGGAGTATGCCCGAGGGGAGGCAATGCACTCTGAGCTTTGATTTAGGATAGCCCAAAGGGGGTGAAATTTGGTATTGTTCATATTTCAAATGGAAATCCTCAGATAGAGCCGGGCTTGGGGTGTGCACGATTGAAGAATTTTTTTACCGGGGAGAAAGCGGATCGTTACAGATCCGAAAGGCTTCTCGACGCTAACAGTGAGGTACGATTTTATGAAGAAGGTTGAGGCGATCATCAAGCCTTTCAAGCTGGACGAAGTCAAAGACAAGCTCAATGAAATTGGAATTAAAGGGATCACCGTCAGTGAGGTGAAAGGGTTTGGTCGTCAGAAAGGCCACACCGAATTGTACCGCGGAGCCGAGTATGTGGTGGATTTCCTTCCCAAAATTAAAGTGGAAATCATCATCCCCGATTCGCAGGTGGAGGATGTGATCAATACCATAATGAAAGGAGCTCAGACCGGTCGGATCGGTGACGGTAAAATATTTGTCACCAACCTGGAAGATGTGATCCGCATCCGCACGGGTGAGCGAGGAGAGGATGCCATTTGATTTTTTTTAGGCCAGGGCCTCCGGGTCAGGGCTCTTGATAGAATGTCGGCTTCGCCGAAAATGAATTCAGGTTATTTTGGAAACGTATCCTGGGCTGTTGGCGCACTCTCGTTTTGAGGGTGCGCTGGTTTTGTTTGTCTGCGTCCGGAACGTGAATGAATTGTCTGTAGGGCATTCCCGGAATTTTTAATTTTTAGAGGTTTGCTTTTACAGTTTGCAGGAGAATAACTATTTACCATCCGAGGAGAATGTAATGACGGTTAATGAGGCTATAGATTTCGCGAAGAAGAACAACACGGAAATTGTCGATCTGAAGTTCATGGATTTCCTGGGAACCTGGCAACATTTTTCGGTTCCGGTCGGAGAGCTCGAAGAGGGCTTGTTTGAGGACGGGCTGGGGTTTGATGGCTCGAGTATCCGCGGCTGGCTGGCGATCAACGCCAGTGACATGCTGGTGGTGCCGGACCCCACCACGGCGAGGATGGATCCGTTCATGCAGGTTCCGACACTCAGCATGATCTGCAACATTGAAGATCCTATCACACGGGAGAGGTATTCGCGTGATCCACGAGGCATCGCCTTAAAAGCCGAGGCCTATCTGAAATCCACCGGAATCGGGGACACGGTCTATTTCGGCCCGGAAGCCGAATTCTTTGTGTTCGACGATGTGCGCTATGACATGGGGCCAAACCACTCGGCTTACTTTGTAGATTCGCGTGAAGGTTCCTGGAACTCTGGTCGCGATGAAGGCCCCAACCTCGGTCACAAACCGCGTCACAAGGAAGGCTATTTCCCGGTGGGTCCGACGGACACTCTGCAGGACATGCGGACCGAGATGATGCTTCTCATGGAGCAGATCGGTGTCACCATGGAATGTCACCATCACGAAGTGGCGACCGCCGGGCAGTGCGAAATTGACATGCGCTTTGATTCACTGGTCAATTGTGCCGACAGTTTGATGTGGTTCAAGTACATTGTGAAAAACGTGGCGCGTCGACATAACAAAACCGCAACCTTTATGCCGAAGCCCATTTACGGCGACAACGGTTCCGGAATGCACATTCACCAGAGCATCTGGAAAGACGGTTCGCCATTGTTTGCAGGCAACGGCTATGCCGGTTTCAGTGAAATGGGTCTCCATTATATCGGCGGTATCCTGAAACACGCGCGCGCCATTGCCGCGTTTGCCGCGCCGACCACCAACTCCTACAAACGTCTGGTGCCGGGCTTTGAAGCACCGGTCAACCTGGCATACTCCAGTCGTAATCGTTCTGCGGCAGTACGGATTCCGATGTACTCTCCGAGTCCGAAGGCCAAGCGTCTTGAGTGTCGCTTCCCTGATCCATCCTGTAACGGTTACCTCACGTTCTCGATGATGTTGATGGCGGGTCTCGACGGTATCGAAAACAAGATCGATCCCGGTGAGCCACTGGACAAGGACATCTATGCACTCGGACCGGAAGAGTTGGCAAAAGTGCCTTCGTTGCCAACCAGTCTGGATGAGGCTTTGGAAGCTCTGGAAGAAGATCACGAGTTCATGCTCAAGGGCGATGTGTTCACTCAGGATGTTATCGAAACCTGGATCGAATACAAACGCGAAAATGAAATCGCGCCAATGCGTCTGCGTCCGCATCCAATGGAATTTTTCCATTACTATGATGTGTAAACCGTAAGGCTTTAGTAGGTAACAAACGAAAAAGAAACCGGCCCTCTGGATTTTTCCAGGGGGCTTTCTTTATGGTAAAGTGGGGTTTCATGGACTGGCTTTCCCCCATCACCTCTGCCCTCTGCCAAAACGCCGACTGGGACGACTCCCTGCAACCGGCATTGGAACGCCTTGGTTTTGAAGACCCCGCCAAAGCCTGGCCACAGCTCCTTCAAATTTCCAGTCACACCAGTTTTGAAAAGCGCTATCCGGATTTTCTGCCGCGTTTGCTCTCCGGGATTTCTACTTGTTACGATGCGGATTCTGCGCTCAATAACTTTCTGCGCCTGACGGAACTCATCCCGGACCGGGAGCATCTGTATTCCCAGCTCACCTCTTCCAAACATTTACTGACAGCCCTGATCACGTTATTTTCTGGTAGTCAGATCTTGTCCGATACCCTGCTGTCCCGACCGGCGCATATCGACTGGCTCAGTTTGCCGGAGACCCTGTTCAAACCGAAAACTAAAGACGTGCTCTACCGAGATTTTTATACGTTGGCGGGAAGTGACACCCTGCCTCCGAATACCCCGGCTCTGCTCAGGCAGTTCAAGAAGCGGGAATATATCCGCATTGGCCTGCGCGATCTGATGAGGCAGGTGACTCTGCAGGAGAATGTCGAGAACCTGAGTGACCTTGCGGATGTTTGCATGCAGGTGGCTTATGAATTCAGCCTGGGGCAACTCAAAAGTAAACACGGTGTGCCATTTTTTGTGGATGAGGATGACGTGGAAAAGGAATCCGAGTTTGCCATCTTATCCATGGGCAAGCTGGGCGGACGTGAGCTCAACTACAGTTCCGATATTGACCTGATCTATATTTACACTTCAAGTTTCGGTGAGACCCGGTCGCTCGATCCGGAGCAAACGGTGCGATCCATATCCAGCCACGAATTTCAAACCCGGCTGGGGCAAATGATCACCCGCACCCTGCACGAAATTACAGGGGAGGGCAGTGTCTTTCGCGTTGATCTCGATTTGCGACCGCAGGGCAAGAGCGGAGAGATCGCCAATTCCCTGACCCGCTGTGAAACCTATTATCAATCCTGGGGCCGAACCTGGGAGCGGCAGGCGATGATCAAGGCGCGGGTCTCGGCGGGCAGTGAAGTACTTGGTCAGCAGTTTTTTGAAATGATCACGCCGTTTGTTTATCGGCGTAGCCTGGACTTTTCTGCCATCGAGGAAGTGAAAGACTTGAAAGGCAAGATCGATCTTGATCTCGCCCAAAAGAACAAGGAAAAGGGGCATATCAAACTGGGGGCGGGCGGCATCCGTGAAATCGAATTTCTGGTGCAGGCCTACCAGTTGCTGTTTGGCGGCCGCGATACAAGTCTGCGCAACACGGGAACACTGATCACCCTTGAACAGTTGCGCGTGCGACGGTTCATCACGGATGACGAAAGCCACGGCCTGAAAGAAGCATATATATTTTTGCGTAACCTGGAAAACCGCGTGCAAATATCATTCGGTCTGCAGACCTATCATATTCCGACAGAGCCGAAGGCACTCGATGTCCTGGCCCGTAAAATGGGAGCGACGGGGGACACCCGCGAAGACCGCATTGAAACTCTGATGGGCCAGTACAAGGCGCATACGGAATTCGTCAACGCCATGTTCACCAATTTGTTTGCTGAGGAAGAGGAGCAGAAAAAAGCTGAGCGAACACTGAGTGAGTGGGGGCAGGGGCGCGATCTGGGATCCCGTTTTTCAGAAGCCTTGATCCGGGAGTACGCGTTCTCCGAGCCCGACCGCGTGTATCGTTTTCTGAAATCGTTTCGCGACGGGTCCGCCACCCTCCCTCGTAGTGAAAAAAGCCTCAAAATGTTTTATGACGTTTTACCGGCTCTGCTGGAATTAAGTGGGCGCGTTCCTTTCCCGAGTTCTGCGATCGAAAACCTGGTCAAGTTGGTGGAAGCCGGTCAGTCGCGCGACATGTTGCTCAGCCTGTTTCACGATAACGAAAAAATTCTGGAATTGTTTTTGATCTTGTTTGGCAGTGGCGAGTTGCTGTCTTCAATCCTGATTCGCCAACCCAGCCTGATGGATGTGTTGATGAGTCCGGATTCACTTTATCGCTACAAACCTCTGCCGCAATTACAGCAGGAACTGCAGAATCGGCTGGAACAATGCCAGACGGAGCCTGATCGCTTGCTGGTGCTACGCCGATTTAAACAGGCGGAAGAATTGCGCATCGGCATCCGGTTTCTTATTCGTGAAACCGACTTGATGGCAACGCTTGAAGATTTATCGCGGCTGGCGGAGCTTTATCTGCAGGTGTCGGTGGCTCTGGCGGCGGACGAAGTCCGTTTGGAAACAGGAGAAACATTTGAAGAGGCCGGGAGTTTCGCGATTTTGGGGTTGGGCAAGCTGGGAGGCAGGGAACTCAACTTCGGATCGGATCTTGATCTGGTGTTCGTTTATGATGATGATCAAAATGAACTAGGGGCGGTGACGCGTTATTCCTCCCTTGCGCAAAAACTTTACAAGTATTGTTCAGCCATGACACCCGCGGGGTTCGCCTATAAGGTCGACACGGACTTAAGACCGGAAGGCAATCAGGGCACGCTTATTTTGCCGTTGAAAGGTTATGAGGATTATTTCAAAACACGCGGTCGTATCTGGGAACGACAGGCCATGACGCGGGCGCGGGTGGTGGCGGGCAACCCAGAGGTCGGTGCCCGATTTTTAAAAATCGCGCAGGAATTTACCTACAGCCCGAGGCTGGACTACGGCAACCTGATCGAGATCGCGCGTCTTCGGGAACGCATGGAGATGGAACTGGCAAAGGAAAACAAAAAAGGTCGGAATGTTAAATTGGGATTTGGTGGTCTGGCAGATATCGAGTTTGCTGTGCAGATTCAGCAATTGATGTACGGAGAAAAAGCGCCGGGACTGCGCTCGACCAACACCCTGACCGCTCTACAGGATTTATCGCAGTTGGGGTTTATGGATGATGTTGATGCGGCAGAAATGCGCGATGGCTATCTATTTCTGCGAAACCTGGAATGCTCCTTGCGGCTTTTTTCCGAACGTTCCGCCAATTGTTTGCCAACAGACCCCGGAGCTTTGGTCGGGGTGGCTCGTATGCTCGGGATGGATATGAAAAAGGATCAGGAGCGGGTCGCGGCTTTTGATGAGGAATACCGGAGGGTCACCGGAAGAGTGAGAGCGCTTTACCGGAAAATTATTGACCGGTTACTGAGAACCGCCCGCTGACCCACTGGCGTGGGGGCTAACGGGTTGGAACTTTTTAGGGCGGAAAAATTTTCTGAGCGGACGGCGAACGTGGAAACATTTCACGATGTACTCAATAAATGTTGCCAACTCGTGAAGGAGAGCTTTGCATAAGTGCTTTTTGAGGGACTGAAAAGTGGAAGTCCCCCTTCGACAGGCTCAGGGTGACACTTTAAAGCACCGCAATGTCATTCTGAGGAACCCGAAGGGTGGGAAAAAATCTCGCCTTCGCTTTTAGTTTATTTAATACTCCCCTTCAAGAGCCGCTAGTTACACCTGTTCAAGAACGCTTTTCGCGTTCTTGAATATAAAGAGGGATGCGAAGCAGGGGGATATCGGGGGTTTTTGTGGAACTAACTTTAGGCCTCTGCGGGTTCTCCGACTACTTTTTCTGTATCCAGAATCAACAGCAGTTTTTCCGGCAATTTATAAACGCCCTGCACCAGTTCCCGCAACGGTCCATGAAGGTTATCCGGCGGCGGTTCATACAGGTTTTCCGGGACTTCCTGAACATCTCCGATTTCATCGACCAGCAGACTGACGACATCTTCTTTGGTCCGGACCACGATATTCATCGGCATTTCCTCTGCATCACGGTCATTGAGTTTCATGAGTCGCCTGAGATCAATGGCGGTGATAATTTGTCCTCTCAGGTTGATCAGACCGGTGATGGTGTCTGGTGCCAGCGGCACAGCAGTCATTTCCTGGTAGCGGAAAACCTCCTGGACATCCAGTACATTGACACCGAAACAATGCCCATCCAAAGTAAATGTACAAAACTGTTTTTCTTCATTCATAATCAATTATCTCCCTCAGTGGCGGCAACCAGAAGTTTTTCCTCTTCAACGCCAGCATAAAAACTGGGGTCGGCTTCCAAAATGATGCCCTTGACATCTACCATATCAGTGACCTTACCCTGAACAACAGCCGAGCCAACGGTGCCTTTACGTCCGGTGCCGGTTTTGACTTCAATGGCTTCTTCGACAATATCAATGATCCGTTCGACCACAACGCCTACGTTTCTGCCCCGGTCACAATAGACGATGGTCGGCAGGGATCCTGTTTTTTCCTGAGCTGACATTGGGTCGAAAAATTTTGATAAATGAATGAGAGGCATGATGTCACCACGGTATTGCACCACCTCTTTTTGAGCAGAAAGTTCGACATCTTCCCATTGAAACTCTTCCAGCCGGGCCACGAGAGACAGAGGAACAGCCATTCGACCCCCATCATTGATTTCAAAAACCAGCAAGGTTTGCCGATCATTAATTGATTCATCGGATGCATCGGAGTGCGATCCTGCGCCGGAACTACGGGATTCCTCGGTGATGACGTGAGCATTTTGAGCGAGGCCCATCACGTCAAGAATCAAGGCCACCTTGCCATCTCCCATAATGGTGGCACCGGAATAGGCGGTGATTCCTTTCAGTTGATTGCCAAGAGGTTTGACGACGATTTCCTCGGTATCGAGAATTTTTTCGACGACCAGGCCAAACTGCTTGTTGTCTGCTTGCAGGATGACGATGTTTACCGATTCGCCTTCCCGTACAGGTGCGCCGGGAAAGCCAAGTTCTGTACTCAGGTATATCAGTGGTAAAAGGTTTCCACGCAGACGGTACACCGGGCTACCCTGAATCATTTCTACTTCCTTCTCAGCGCGCTCCGGATCCAGCCTCACAAGTTCAAGCAGGCTCACTTGCGGTATGCAGAACCGGCTACCCTTGCAGGTGATGGTCAACGCCGGGATGATCGCCAGGGTGAGCGGAATCTTGATCTTGAGCGAGGTGCCTTTACCCACGACACTGTTGATATCGACACTGCCACCGATTTTTTCGATATTGGTGCGGACCACATCCATGCCCACGCCGCGACCGGAAATATTGGACACCTGCTCCGCCGTAGAAAAACCGGGCGCAAATACCAGATTGACCAATTCACGGTCGCTCATTTTTTCGGCACGCTCGGCGGTGATAATATTTTTCTGGATGGCTTTCTGTTTTATTTTTTCCGGATGGATGCCACCGCCGTCATCGTTGATTTCAATGTTGACCTGACCGCCTTCGTGATAGGCGCGGAGCGATAAAACACCTTCGGGTTCTTTTCCATTGGCAACCCGGGTGTCCGGCATCTCGATGCCATGATCGACCGAGTTGCGCACCATGTGCATCAGCGGATCCTTGATCGCCTCAATGAGAGTTTTGTCGAGTTCCGTTTCCTTGCCTTCCATTTCCAGTCGGACTTTTTTCCCGATAGACTGGGTCAGGTCCCGCACCACTCTGGGATACTTGCTCCAGATATTACCGATTTGTTGCATGCGGGTTTTCATCACACCTTCCTGCAACTCAGAGGTGAGCTGGTTGAGGTGCTGGGTGGTGGTGAGGAAACTGGAATCCTTTTCACTGGAAGCAAACTGTATGATCTGGTTGCGTGACAGGACCAGTTCGCCAACAAGGTTCATCAACTGATCCAGCAGGACCACATCAACCCGGATACTGGATTCACCGGCGGACAATTTTTTGTCAGTAGCTACCGGAGCATCCGGGGTGGCAGTAGCGTCCGGGGCTACCGGGGCAGTGGGCTCTGCGGCAACTGGTTCTGGTGTCGTTTCGGGTGTGGCTTCGACCACCGCTGTTTCTGCGGGGCCGTCACTGGCGTTGCCATTGGATTGCTCAGCCGCCGGTGGTTCAGCGGGTACGGCAACCTCGCCATCATTTCCACTCAAGGATGGGATTTCATCTACTGTCTCGCCATTATTCAATTTATGGAGAACTTCGATCAGCTTGGAATAATCGACATCACCCTCGGCGCGATCATTTTCAATGCAGGATAATATCTGGCGAACTGCATCCACCATCGCCAGTAAAGCGTTGGCGATCTGTGGAGTCATTTTCATTTCTCCATCGCGGAGCCGACTCAGAAGGTTTTCCCCCACATGGGCAATCGATTCCAGTTTGCTGAAACCCAGAAATCCGCAAGTGCCTTTGATGGTGTGAATCGTGCGAAAGATGCTGGCAAGCAAACTGGTTTCATCCGGATTCGCCTCCAGTTCCACCAGGTCCTGATCCAGTTGGTCCAGGTTTTCATAACTTTCTGTTAAAAACTCGTTGATGATGGGGCCCATCTCATCCATCAGTCATTTCCTCCAAAATTGTGCAACCCTGTAAGCCTTCCGATCTTTTCGAACGCCATTTCAAGGTGCTTGCCAGTAAATTTTGACCCGGGTGGGGTCCTCAAATTACCCTGATTTTTCTGCAAATAATCCTTGTGTCTTTAATTAAGTCTAGGGCTGTTTTTTTAAATTGTAAGTAGTAATTCAACATTTCTCATTATTTTCCCCCTGTTTTTCCACTAGGCCTGAATCTAATAGAGCAAATTGGGTGCCAAACCCTGGACTTGCGTCTTGCAGGTCATAACTATCCGAATTTAAAAGAAAAATATCGTTTAAGCAGGGTTGGGGAAACTTTTTTTACTCATAGATTCATATAAAGTGATAAGAAGGCCGCATCAATTTTCATATATTATGTTGCTCACCCAGATTTAAATTAGAGGAATTATCAGATTGTTTTCCTGATGAACTGAGATCGTTTCAGGCTATATTTTTTCATCTTGTCGTACAGGGTTTGTCGGGGTATCCCAAGGGCCGTATAAGTATGTTTGATGTCACCATTTTGCCGGTTGAGTTCCTGCTCGATGGTAGTTTTTTCAAATACCTGAACGATGCCGGACAGGGTCATTTTTTTTCCATTTTTGGGTTGGGAGTCCATAGGGTCTTCCCTCAGTGCCCCGACCGGTGAGGTGGACAGGCCCAGCACAAATCGCTCCGATTCATTTTTTAACTCACGGACATTGCCTTCCCATTTGCGAGACAGTAAATTTTGCATGAAGGCGCGCGGCACCGGGGTGGTTTCATAGTTATAGCGTTTGCTGGCCTGGTTGACGAAATGCTGAAACAGAAGCGGGATGTCTTCCAGCCGCTCCCGCAGGGGCGGCAGTTGCAGGTGGACCACATTCAGTCGGTAATACAGGTCTTCGCGAAATTCCTTGCGAGCACTGGCGGCCTTGAGGTCGACCTTGGTTGCGGCAATCACCCGCACATCCACCGGAATGAGCCGGTTGCTTCCCAGCCGCTCAACCACCCGCTCCTGTAGAACCCGGAGCAATCGCACCTGCATTTGTAGCGGCATGCTTTCAATTTCATCAAGAAAAATTGTGCCCTTATGGGCGAACTCAAATTTTCCGACCCGGTGTTTGTCTGCGTTGGTGAAAGCACCGGCTTCATGACCAAATAATTCGCTTTCGATCAGGGTGGGTGGCAGGGCTCCGCAGTTGATTGGCACGAACGGGTGGTTGCGCCGCGGGCTCAACTCATGCAGGTTTTTAGCGACCATTTCTTTGCCGGTCCCGGTTTCCCCGAGGATCAATACATCGGCATCGGATTCGGCGACATGACTGATGATGTGGTTCAGCCGATCAATCGCCTCGCACCGACCCAGCATTTTAGTTTCTTTCTGACGGTTGGAGGCAACCTCTTTGCGGAGTTCCCGGTTCTCCATCACCAGTTGGCGTTTTTCCATGGCCCGGTGGACAATGTCCAGAAGCTGATCGGTCGGGCAGGGCTTCTCGATGAAATTGTAAGCCCCCATCTGCATGGCCTTGACTGCCATGGGAACGTCGCCGTGACCGGTGATGAGTATGACCGGGAGATCGCGGTCTACATTGACCACGCGCTCCAGTAATTCGAGACCACTCAAGCCTGGCATTTTGATGTCGGAGACGAGAATACCGGGCCATTGATCGTTGAGCATGTGAAGTGCGTCTTCAGCCTTGCTGAAAGTAGTCACTTCGTACTTGGCCAACTCCAGGGTCTGGCGACGCGAACGTCGGACGTGTTCTTCATCATCAATGAATATTACTTTTCCCGCTTCCATGGGTGACACTCCAAAAATATTTATATGAGCTGGTCTTCGTTAACTTTGTCAAAAGTCAAGGTGAATTGAGCCCCGCCTTCGGGGTGGTTGGAAGCTTCCAGGGTTCCTCCGAATTCCTGGATAATACTGGACGAGATGACCAACCCCAGTCCCAGTCCCTTTTGCGACGATTTGGTGGTGAAGAAGGGTTCAAAAATTTTATTCAATACACTTTTGCTGATGCCCGGTCCTGAATCGCGGATGGTGACCCACACTTGATCCGGTGTCGAGGTGATGATTAAAATCAGCCGCGGGTCTGAGGAAATTTTCATGGCATCCACTGCATTGCCAATCAGGTTCAGAAACACCTGTTCCAGTTGCACGGCTTCGCCCATGACCCAAGCGGATTCGTGCTGGTACATGCGAACAATCTGGATGCCCTCCAACCGGTTCCCGATTTGCAAGAAAGCCAGAGCCGATTCCAAAACGGTCCGGGTTAATACAGGACGTTTTTCCTGCGGCTGGTGTTGCACCAGATTCTTGATGTTGCTGATAATTTTTCCCGCCCGGTGGGTCATGTCCGAAATGGCGATGAAGTTGGATTGGACTTCATCGTAGCGTTTTTCCTCTAAAAGAAGTTTCACGTTATCGACGTAGGCCTGCAAAGCTTCGAGAGGTTGATTCAATTCGTGGCTGATGCCGGCAGACATTTGCCCGAGTACGGCCATTTTTGCGGCCTGCGCCAGCTCTTCTCTGGCCTTGCGCAAGCGGGCTTCAGACAGTTTGCGTTCGGTGACATCACGCACCACTCCAATGACCAGAGGCTGTCCACCGGACGTGGTTTCACTCAGGCTCAATTCGAGAGAAATCATGCCGCCATTTTTTTGCAGGCCGCAGGCTTCAATGAACTGACCAATGACCTGTCCCGAATCAGCGGACGGCTTGTGTTTTGAGAAGGGTAAACAAGAGGCCAGATCAGGGATCAGAGTCCGGATGTTTTTACCGATGACCTCAGCGGCTTGAAAGCCGAAAGTGCGTTCGCCAGCAGGGTTGATCGATTGAATGGTGCCGTTCTGGTCGAGCGACAAGATGGTATCCAGGGCATTTTCGATCACGCTTCGGAGACGCTCCTCGCTTTCCATGAGAGCGATGCCGACGCGTTTGCGCTCAACGGCGAACCGCATGGAGCGTGACAGTTGAGCCGTGTGGAGATTGCCTTTGACAATATAGTCCTGTGCCCCGCGATTGAGTGCCGTCAACGCCAGGCGTTCATCGTTGGCACCAGTCAGCACAACGATCGAAGTGCGCGGAGCCACCTGGGAAATTTTCTGAAGAGTTTCGATGCCTTTGCAATCCGGCAGAAACAAATCCAGCAGGACCAGATCGGCCTCTTCCCGCCCGAGGTACTCGATGGTCTCCGCCAGGGTCTGGGCCCGTTCCAGTAGAAATGGGGGATTGGTGACCTGACTCAGAATGATTTCGAGAAATTCGGCATCCTCATCATCATCCTCAACCAACAAAACCTTAAGCGGTGCTTCGGTTTCAGCAAGCGAAGGCAACGGCTTGGTTATTCCATAAACGGTTTCCATAACAAACCGGGATGGCGTGCAAGGTTTTGCTCTCTGCCGTCATCCCCCTCCAAGGTTGAAATCGTCAAGGTGAAGTTTTTTCTTTCAACGAAAACGCGTGAAGCTTGTATTGAATGCTGTCGATGAGAGCCTGCCAGCTGGCTTCGATGATATCTTCAGACACACCAACGGTTCCCCAACGTGCATGCTCGTCACCCGATTCCACCAGCACACGGATGCGGGCGCGGGTGCCCTTTTTATCGTCCAGAATACGGACCTTGTAATCCAGCAGTCGCATTTCAGCAAGCTCGGGGTAGAATTTAGTCAAAGCCTTCCGAATCGCTTTGTCAAGTGCGTTCACCGGGCCATGGCCTTCTGCGGCAGTGACTTCCTGTATGCCGTTGACCCGCACTTTGACGGTGGCCTCGGAAATGGGAGCTTCGTCTTCTTTCCGCTTCTCGACGATCACCCGGAATCCTACAAACTCATACAGTTGCTCAATTTCGCCACGCGCATCGCGCATCAACAGCTCAAACGAGCCTTCTGCGCCTTCATACTGGAACCCGAGGTTCTCCGCTTCCTTCAATTGTGCCAGCAATTCCTGGATGCGCGGATCGTTTTTTTCCAGATCAACCCCGTATTCTTTGGCTTTGGAAAGGATGGTGCTTCGCCCGGATTGTTCGGACACCAGGATACGGGTTGCGTTGCCTACCAACTCCGGCACGATGTGCTCGTAAGTTTCGCGGTTTTTCTTGATGGCACTGATGTGGATTCCACCCTTGTGGGCAAAGGCACTTTTGCCGACAAATGCCTGCCGGTTCCAATGCCCCTTGTTGGCCAGTTCGTCAACGAAATTGGACAGGTTTTTCAGGCCCATGAGGTGTTCGTCAGACAGACAGTCCTTTTCCATTTTCAGTTTCAGGTTGGCCATGACCGAGATCAGGTTGCAATTGCCGCAACGTTCGCCGTAACCGTTGATGGTGCCCTGCACCTGTTCAACCCCGGCGCGCACTGCCGCGAGGGCATTGGCCACGCCCAGTTCGGAATCGTTGTGCGTGTGCACCGCCACGCGGGCCCGGCATGATGAAAGCACTTTGCGCGTCAACTCGTCGATGTCCCAGGGCATGGAGCCGCCATTAGTGTCGCAAAGGACCAGCCAGTCGGCACCCGCTTCTTCTGCTGTTTTTAAAACTTTCAAGGCGTAGTCAGGATTGTGTTTGCACCCATCGAAAAAATGCTCGGCATCGAACATCACTTCATCACAATGTTTTTTCAGAAACTGAATGCTCTCGCCCACCATCTGCAGGTTGGCGTCCAGACTGGCGTTCAACGCCTCGGTGACCTGCATGTCCCAGCACTTGCCAAAGATGGTGATCACCGGTGTGTTGGCTTCGACCAGTTGTCGCAGATTGGGGTCGTCTTCGGTTTTGTTGCGGACTCCACGCGTACTGCCAAACGCCGCCAGCCGCGCCTGCTCGAAGGGGACTCCCTGCATTTTTTTAAAAAATTCGATGTCCTTCGGGTTGGCTCCCGGCCATCCGCCTTCGATGTAGGGGATGCCGACTTCGTCCAGCTTTTGCGCTATACGAATTTTGTCTTCAACAGTGAAGGCGATGTCTTCTGCCTGCGAGCCGTCTCGCAATGTGGTGTCATAGATGAGAATGTTCTTCATGGTGTCACATGGCCTTCTGGTTATTTTCCGCCGATTGTGACGGTTTTTCTGAATCGTTTTCTCCAAGTTTGAACTCGTCATGCAGAACGCGCACGGCAAGCTCTGCATATTTTTCTTCCAGGATGCAGGATATGCGAATCTCGGAGGTGCTGATCATCATGATGTTGATGCCTTCGCGCGACAACGAGTCGAACATGCGCGCCGCGATTCCGGCGTGACTGCGCATGCCGGCACCGACAATGGAAACCTTGGCGATGTGAGAGTCGGCGATCACCTCTGCGGCCTGGATTTCCTTGCCCGACCGCTCCATCACTTCCATCGCTTCGGTGAGGTGAGTCTTGGGCAGGGTGAAGGAGATATCCGTGTGTCCTTCCTGACTGACGTTCTGAATGATAACATCGACCGAGACTCCCTGATCGGACAGCGGGCAAAACACTTTGGCCGCGATGCCCGGCTGGTCCGGCACACCCTTCAACGTTATTTTTGACTGGCCCCTGGCGCACATGACGCCCGACACAAGCGGTTGTTCCATGTCCGGATTCTCCTCGCAAATCAGCGTTCCGGGATCATCGTCAAACGTGGAACGCACCTTGATTGGCATTTTATATCTGTTGGCGTATTCGACACAGCGAATCTGCAGTACCTTGGCACCGAGACTCGACATTTCGAGCATTTCTTCAAACGACACAGTTTCCAGCTTGCGTGCTTCCGGCACGATTCTGGGATCGGTGGTGTAGACACCTTTGACATCGGTATAGATTTCGCAGATATCGGATTTCAAAGCCACCGCCAGCGCAACGGCGGAGGTGTCGGAGCCGCCGCGCCCGAGAGTCGTTACATCTCCCTGTTCATTGACCCCCTGAAACCCGGCGCAGACAACGACCTGATTAGCTTTTAAAATTTTGCGCACGCGTTCGCCATCGATCTCGATGATGCGTGCACGGGTGTGGCTGTTATCGGTGAGCAGACCCATCTGCCGGCCGGTGACCGAGATCGCCGGACAATCTATAGAATGCAGGGCCATCGCCACCAGTGCCGCCGAGATGCGCTCGCCGGAGGATAGCAGAAGGTCAATTTCGCGCCGGTCAGGTCTCTCGCTGATTTCATGGGCGAGGTTGAGCAGGCGATCGGTTTCCCCGGCCATGGCCGACACCACCACCAGCACTTTTTTGCCTTCGGCGCGGGTCGCGGCTACACGTTTCGCCACTTGCCGGATGCGTTCCGGACTGCCGACCGATGTGCCACCATATTTTTGTACGACAATGTTCTGACTCATCCTGCCTCGTTAATGAAATTTCGGATCAACTCCTGCCCGCTTGCAATCGGTGCGCTTCCATTTGATATTAGTTCCTCATCAAAACTTGCGGGTGCTTCGCCTGCCGTTGGCGCGGGATAAATCACATAAGGCACCGGACTTTTTTTGTAACGCATCAGGTCGACCGAGCTCATGTGATTTTCTGTGACCAGAACGCGCACGTTGCCTTGCAGTTCGGCCTTCTGCACAAGAGGGCCTACGATTTTTTCATCAAAATCTTCTATGGCATCGACCTTGTCGTCGATCATGCCCTGCAGTGACACCGGCTCGCCCGCACCCACATGTGTGTAAACAATATCGTGAGTTTCAAGTGCGGTCTGAGTGGCATCGACTTTGGCCTCGTATCGCGTGTTGAGAAAGCCGGTGATGCCTTCGACCTCGGGGACGTGCATCCCGGCCGCCAGGGCAATGCCTTTGAACAAGGGAGATGCGGTGATCACGGCACCTTTTTTCCCCATATGTTTTGAAAATTCTGGCAGAGGTTTCAAGGGTCCGTTGCCCCAGAACCAGACGCTGTTGACCGCGTCCGCATCCGCCGTGGAACGCTGTTTATTGTATGGATGGTTGTGCAGGATGATCTGCGCCTCATTCATTAGATGCACCAGTTCCCGATACGACTTGTCTTGCGGGATGTGCTTACGGATGCCTTCTCCCACCAGTTCCATCGGCGGCTGTAGCCGCTCAGGAAATGGATCGGTTTTCATCACCATCAGGTTGTTCGCTCCGCCACCGGAATGAAAACTCACCGCATCGCTGACAATGGACTCTTGCAACGCTGATATGAGTGTCGCCGAATCCGCGCCCGATAATTGATCCGCCGTAAAGTCCTTGAGGATCATGTCGTTGTGGCTGGACTGCAAAATGACAAAGTCGCAACACAGCGGCATCTCGCCTTCACCCACCGGTACAGCCAATGCTTTGGCGAGGTAATGTCCTGGCCCTGAGGCGTATTCGACTGGGTCGTATCCGAGGAGCCCGAGCAGGGAAATCTCCGGCCCTGCCGGCAAGGATTCGGGCAGGGGATTGTAAGCCCCGGCCCGACCGGTCTGCGCCAGCCGGTCCAGATTGGGCGTGTTCGCCAATTGCAAAGGAGTCTGATTATCTCTTTCGGCAATGGGCTGATCGCTCAGGCCACCGCCGATCAATATGAGGTATTTCATCGGTATCCATTATGGAAAAAAGACTAAGGGAATGGGTAATTATACCCTGTTTTGCCAAAATTACCACGGGAAGTGGGGGCTTAGCACTTGTTTTTTAAGATTTTGCATGGGTGTCCGAAAATCCGGAACACTGATTCAGGGTTTTGCCGGGAGCGGTCATTTCAAGCTGATGGGTATTATTTGGCAGGTGTCTTTTCGCCGCTATTGATTTGACATAGGGAAAGGATTTCAAGAAGATGGGTGGGCAGTTAAAAGGTTCAACTAAACGGATACCCTTATGAAATGTCCTGAATGTGGTTTTGAGCAGAAGCCGCGCGAGGTGTGCTCGGTGTGCGGATTGGTGTTGTCGGATTATCTGGCGAAGAAAGCCATGCAGAGAGATCGCCCGGAACCGACAGCGGAGCAGATCAAGCGTGGGCAGATGGTGTCGATTCGGCGCGGTCATAAAATCATCCGCAATGTGAATACACGCGACCTTCCGGAAAAAATCAAGCGTGGGGAAGTGTATTCAAGCGATGAAATTTCCTCAGATGAACAGAAGTGGGTTCTTGCCGGAAAGCATCCGCAACTGAAAACCCTGTTTCAGAAATCCGAGGAGCCGGTTGAATCGAGTCCGCCGGAAAATAAGAAACAGAAAGAGCCTCAGATTGAAGTTCGCGATCCGCAAAAGAAAGCCAAACTGAAGCGGCTGACCAAGCGGCACGAGTCCGGCAAAATGTCCGACGAAGATTATACGAAAGAGCGCAACAAGATTCTCAAGAAGGCGATGGATGAGCAGAGAGAACAGGCCACTGGTCAGGCAACCCGTGCGACGCTTGTGGGTGGACTGGGTGTGTTGATGCTTTCCATCGGAATTTACCTGCCGATTTATTCCGTGCGTCTGGTGCCGGACACCACCCTGTACGACAAGAGTATTATCCAATTAGCGATCATGGTGAGCCTGGTCATATTGACCATGCTGGATATGGCGCGTAACGATTTCCGCTGGGCGCGGGCGACTGGTGTGGTGATCGCCGGTACGCTGTTCACTATTTTTTATATGCAGAATCAGGAAATCGCCGAGGTGCTCTCCGGCAAACAGGAGGCCATTGTCGGGGGACTGTTTGACGGGTTCGATAAAGTCGGCGTGGAGAAAATCAAACCCGCGTGGGGCTGGATCGTCCTCAGCCTCGGCGCGTTGATGGTGCACCTTTCCGGCTGGCTCCGCAGTAAGTAACGACCCACGGTTACCACCTTGCGGTGGGGCTAGATGGCTACCCTGCATATTAGCTTGAGGCCCGATTTAGGGTATGGAACAAGAGCTTGTGGTTTAAGCGGTTGCGCAATCAAAAAATTCTTCTGTAGGAATTCTAAGCTTGGGGTTATCAGGATTGGTAGGTCTATTGGAAATGATAAACTCAATAAGCTTTTTTATGAATGGAGTTTGTGCCAGCTGATTGTTTCTCTTTAGGGTATAGAATGCCCTGAGGGCCCTATCCCTATCGTTGTTAAGAGGTTTCTTGGCAGTTTCCCACCGTGTTACAGTGAGTCGTGTTACTCCTAAATGTTCTGCCAGATGTTCTGCTGTTAGCCCCAAATTTTTCCTCAGAAACCTGGCTTCCTTGCCAGACAGGTTATTTCCTTTCGTAAGGATTAAAAAGGAAATTACGGAGTGCAACTCGATGGTTTTCTGGATTTCCACCATGGATTCCTTACACTTTCCACATCTGTAAACGGGGACACCAATCAGTTCAACATTGTCCAAGCCGGACTCTTTATACATGTAATTTTCTTTGTGCTTTTTTAATGTTCCGCCGCAATTTGAGCATTTCATATTTATTTCTTCTTTTTATCGGTGGTCGATGTAATTACTGTGATAATAATCACACTAGGGGATGCGACTCTAAAGACAGCCTTCAGCCCTGTAAAGAGACTTTCTATTGAATATTTCCAATCGCCAGTTGTAATGTCTGGTTCACCCTCATAGTGCACAAACCCGTCTTTTGAGAGGCTCAATAAATCGTTAGCATCCACCCCTCTAGTAGCCATCCGTTTGCTGGCGTGCGAAGTATAGATAACAGAGCCAGAAATAAAAGCTTCCCGGAAAGCATTTTTGGCCTGTGTTTTGGCTAGTCGGGGAGGCTGTTTTGGGTTTTTGGCTACTTTTTTCTTGCTCATAGAAAGTATCAAATTGATACATTAATAATATTGGCTGGGGGCGGGGAAAGTCAATAATAATTGTGTGTAAAAGTGTACAAAGGTAAACTCGGATTACCTTTAAAAATAAGGACCAAGCAAGAGGATTTGAACCTGCAACCCCCTTTATTCAGCAATATCCTAAACGAATAAAACCAAAATACACAGTCTTAATATATGCTTTGAAAATCAAGTTGTGAGCGCAAAAAGTCAAATAATAATAAGAGTATGAGGACGTATTCGCTAAGGTACTCTCCTCATTCGCTAGAATTTTAATATGAGAAAAAATAAAAAAGCCCACTCTTGCCAGATGAAAATTGATTTTATATGCAGATAAAGAATGAACCGAACGGTGATTTTCGTTCATTCTCTACGGAGGACCTAGGGGTTCTCTTTATACTCGGTGAGTTTGTTGCGCAGGGTGCGAACGCTGATGCCAAGTTTTTCGGCGGCTCGGGTTTTGTTGCCATCGAGTTCGTCGAGCGTTTGAAAGATTAATTCCCGTTCCATATCGGAGATGGTTCCGCTCAAGCCGGGTGCGCCGGATTTATCAGTGCCGACTCCGTCTTCGAGGAACAGGTGAGCTGGTTCCAGGGTTTCACCGGGGCACAGCAGGACGGCGCGCTCCATCACGTTTTCAAGTTCGCGCACGTTGCCGTTCCATTTATATTTTTTCAGCAAGGCCAGGGTTTCATCGGCAATTTTTTTTACCGGACGCTGATTTTCCCGCCCGTGTTTTTTCAGGAAATGTTCGGCAAGTAATGGGATGTCTTCCAGTCGTTCGCGCAGGGGCGGCAGTTTGACCGGGATCACGTTGAGGCGATAAAACAGGTCTTCACGGAATTTATTTTCCGCAATCAATTGTCGCGGATCACGGTTGGTGGTGGCCACGATGCGCACGTCGACTGGTATTGGTTGCCGCCCACCCACTTTGTCGATTTCATGTTCTTGTAGTACGCGTAACAGTTTTGCCTGAAGCGGCAATCCCATCTCAGTGACTTCATCCAATAGCAAGGTGCCCTTGTGTGCCAGCTCGAACTTGCCTTCCTTGCGTGCATCGGCACCGGTGAACGCGCCCTTTTCGTGACCAAACAATTCGGACTCCAGCAAGCCTTCCGGCAAGGCGGCGCAGTTGACTGCCATGAACGCTTGCTTCGCACGCGGACTGCATCCGTGGATGAAGCGTGCGAACATTTCCTTACCCGTGCCGGTTTCTCCGGTGATGAGAAAAGTGGATTTGCTGTAAGCGATGTTTTCGACGAACTCCAGCAACTCCTGCATTTTTTTATTCTGCGTGACAATTTTCCGGTAAGCCGGGGAGGCGGACCGCGATCCGGAAGGTTCTCTTACCGGTGACGGTTCTGCCAGATTCATCAAGGTGCGGTTGACGGTGGAGATGAGCACATCGGCCGAGAACGGTTTGAGCAAATAATCCGAGGCACCGGTTTTCATGGTTTCGACAGCACTGTCGATGGTGCCGTAAGCGGTGATCATAATGACGCGGGTTTCGGGAGAGACTTCCTTGATGCATTTTAATAGTTCGGGGCCGCTCAGCTTCGGCATTTTGACATCAGACACGACCAGATCGAAGGTTTCGTTTTCGATTCGATTCAACGCTTCTTCGCCATTTTCTGCGGTGTCGATGCGATAGCCTTCACGCTTGAGTGTTTCGCTAAGGGCCGCCCGCATTTCGGGTTCATCATCGACGATCAAAACATTCTGGTTAGCCGGGTCTTTCATAAAAGGACCTCCAAAAATTGTTTTTGGCCGCGAGGTGCTGGCTCACGGCCAACAAACAGCAGACCTTGATTTTAGAGGGTCTGCGAACTGCCGGAACAGAAAATATCGAATTATTAGAGGCCCCCATAGATCAATGCTCCTCCCAAATGGGAATTTTGACGATGAACGCGGTGCCGCGTCCTTCTTCGCTTTCCACGTCGATGGTTCCCTGATGCGCCTTGATGATGTTGTGCGCGATGGCGAGTCCCAGACCCGTGCCATGATCTTTGGTGGTAAAAAACGGATTGAAAATTTTACTGCGCTCGGTCGGGGGAATCCCGATGCCGGTATCTTTTATGGTGACCGTGATAAAACGCCGATGATAACTATCGGTTTCCTGCGATGCGCTTTCCTCTGTGGTCAGGCTCAAGGCACCGCCTTTCGGCATGGCCTGCACGGCGTTGCGCAGGAAATTCACAAACACTTGTTGCAGAAGCTCGCTGTCGCCAGTGCCACGGGCACCGCCGGGATGATAATGTTTATGCAGGGTAATATTGTCCGGCATGGTTTGCATCTCCGGTGCCGACAAAATATTTTCCAGCAGGGTGTTGAGGTCGCATTGACTTTGAGACGGTTCCGGTGATTTTGCGAACAGTAGCAGGCTGGAGATGATCCGGTCCAGATTGCGAATGCCGGACACGATATGATCGGCGAGTTTACCTTTTTCAGGATCCGCAGACAGGTCTTTTTTCAGTAGAGAGGCAAACAATTCGATGCCGCCCATCGGGTTGCGAATTTCATGGGCGATGCCTGCCGCCATCTCACCCATGGCGCGCAGTCGATCATTCCGGTTGGCTTCTTCTTCCAGACGTTTGAATTGGGTGACATCTTGCAACACCAGAACCGTCCCGATCCGTTCGCCGTTGTTGTCGTTTGCGGGAGAAGCGGTGACGCGGATTTTTAACTGATACCCGTCGGGCGTTTCCATCTCCTGCTCCTGCGTCATGGTGGCTTCTTCTGAGTCAGACAGGCGTTCGATGAGGTGGAGCAGACGATCGTGCGGCAACAAGCCCTTCAAGGATTTGCCGAGACAACGCTCAGGGTCGAGGCTACAAATTTGCCCGGCTGTTTTGTTGAACGTTGTGATACAGCCTGTGCGGTCGACAACGATGACACCGTTGGTCAGGCTTTGCAGGATGAAGTCCAGATAATTTTTGACTTCCTCTTTTTCGCGCAGGTTTTGTTCCAGTTCCTCGTTTTTCCGCGCAAGCTCCAGGTCCAGATGCTGAATGCGCAGTTGCAGGTTGTCGTAGGACTTTTGCAGTTGCTCGGTGACTTCCGTAAACGAGGTGAAGGCCCGGCGCAGGACTTCAAGCTCCTGCTTTTTGGGATCGTCCTGAATGGGTTCACTCATGAGAGACCGTGGGTTGGAAGACGGTGGGGTGTTGGGTTGTTCTGTTCTCATTATATAGGAAATTCAGAAGGTCTCTAATAAATTGAAAATTTTAGTCCGGGCAACTCGCTCTCCTATGTTTCACCAGGGTCCTCGCGGACGGCGAACAGAAAACATGTTGCGATGCGGACCTTGCGGTCAGCCCGTTAGCCTCACCGCAAGGTGGTCATAGTTTGTCCTTCAGCCTTTTTTCCCAGTCCAAAACTCTGGAGCTTATTTCAGCCGCCTGTTTCAGGAGCGGTTCATCGGTCGAGGCCTCAATCAGATTTTTGAACTCTTTCTCTGCGCGGGTTTTGTCCTCCTGCCGGTCGTAACAATCGGCGATGAGGAAATCGGCCCATTCCTTGAGCGTGTGCCGCGGGTAGAGGCGGCGCGCGGAGATCAGGGCATCCAGGGCTCTGGCATACCGCCCGGCCTGATACAAAACCAGCCCCAATTTATAATACGCACTCTGCACGTGCTCGGGTGCTATGGGGCGTGTCCGATCAAATTGATCAATGGACAAGGCGTATTCACGAATCGCCTGCTGTTGATCGCCTTTTTGAAACCAGGTCTCTCCGGACAGGTAATGGATTTCAGAGGGGTCGGCATCGGCCCGTGCGAGAAGTTGCTGGAAAATTTCCTGCGCCGCGTCAAAGTTTTTTTGCCCGCGATAGGATGCCGCGAGAATTTTCATCGCTTCCGGCACATCGGGGCTCAGCGGGAAATTGGTCAGGAAGGTGCGGGCGACGACTTCTGCTTCAGAAAAACTGCCTTGTTCGATATGAATCTTGCCAAGGTTCAGAAACAGACGGTCCCGATAAACTCCATTGGGGTCCGATTTTTTGACCCGTTCATAAAATGCCAGTGCCTCATGGGTCATGCCAATGGCCTGGTAGCTTTCACCCACTTGCAGAAGTGTTTCCACTTTTCGGACATCGCCGATGTTCAGATTACGAAACTGGTTGTAAGCGTACAGAATCGGCAAGTGGCCTTTTTGGGCAGAATAATCGTCAATTAAAAATACCAGGGCCTGCTCCAGAAGGTTGCGGCCCGTTTTATAGAAGCGGGTACCGCGGTCGAAGGCGATCAACTTTTGAAATTCGCGGAACGCAGGCAGGTACTGCTTTTGTTGAAGATGCGCCGCCCCCCGGCTCAGGGTGACTTCTGCCAGAATGTCCTGACTTTTGGCGTTGTTGAAAACCTCACGATAAGTTTCCACCGGTCGAAAGTATTCGGGGATATCAAAAATGATGTCTTGGATCGGGAGGGTGGGATCACGTACGCCAATATCAGCCAGCCGTATGCGCGCGTACTGGGCTTCGGCGGAATCCACATTGAACTTCTGTGACCGGTCGAACACGGACAAGGCGGCGAGTCCCTTGTTCTCCATGAGGTAGGCGTCACCGATGCGGTTCAGGCTTTGGTGACCGCGGACGGTTTCCGGCTCAAGGTTGATGAAATGGAAAAAAAACTTGCGTGCCTTTTCATATTCCTTCTGGTGAAAATAAATTTCCCCCATGAAATAGTTGATTTCGGGAACCTCGTCCAATTGTTTGGGCCAGCGCCGTGAAGCGTTTTCAAAAATAGTGCGGGAGGCTTGAAAATCATTGAGCTCGAACAGGCTGAGTGCAATGGAAAATGTGGAGTCGCGAGCTTCCTCGTTATTAGGGTCGTTGTCCAGAATTTCATGGAAGGCTTGATTTGCCTCTTCATAGCGTTCCTCGCGGAGCAACATCTGCGCCATTTTCAACAAACGCGTTTTGTTGTACAGGCTCTTCTTATTGCTCTCAATCCCTCGCAGGAACAGGGTCCTCGCTTCCAGCGGCAGATCCATGTTGTCGAAGATGATGCCGAGTTTGAACAGGGCGTGGTCGAAAAATTTTGATTTCGGGTATCGGCGCATGGCCAGTTGGTATGCACTGATCACGTCTTCATAGATGGGAAACGGTTTCGGGTTGTTGATCTGAAACAGGACCTCGGCTTTCAGGTATAAAATATTTTCCAGTAGCGGACTGCGAGGATAGTTTTTTTGATAGTCATCAAACGCTGAAATCGCTTCGGTTTGCAACTCCTGCTGGTAGAGGCTCAAGGCACTTTTGTATTCTTCCCAGCCCTGGCTGAGTTTCTTTTCGGCATCTTCCTCAACCAGTTGACGAGCCTTCTCATCGCTCAGTCCCTTTCTGCCATTCCGGGAGGTGCGCTGACTGATTTTTTCTTTCCCTGATTTTCTTTTGTCGGGAGGCGTGGTTTCCGACCGGACTTTTATTATCGGTTTGTCGTGACCCTGGAAATCGAGCACCACTGCCGGAGGGCTTTGTTGATCGTAGTGAAAAATGCGCGTGTTCTTATGTTTCAAACGAAAAGTGACGCGCACCCCCTCCTGTAGTTGGGTGACATCGATCCGCTCCAGATTGCGGTCCGGAAAACTGCGGGAAGTGAGGGCCTCTCCCATTTTGGCATCTGGTAGAAAAATCACGATCTTTTTTTTGTTAAAATCAGGGATGACCTGATAGAGCGCAGGCTGGTCGAGGTTCACCAGGATTCGCGTGTAATCGGGATGACCACCGATCAATAACGTTTCCACCTTGGGAATCCCCGCAACTGGCGTGTCCGGCTCAGACTGGGCAGTCAGTAAACCTGCCCCGAGGGTGAGCTGAAACAAGAACAGGAGCAGGAGCAGGAAAATGGAATGAATTTTGCTCGGTATTTTCATGACAGGTTTCATGACAAAATTTTGACTTTCATTAAGTGTTCAGCCATTTAAAGCAAAATTGATACCAATGAGGGGGGATAGCTCCCGGACTCGTTTAAACATCAGGGGTTGCGTTATATTTTCGTCGAGGTTGTCCCCTGTTTTCACCTTCTCAATTGGCGGTAGCCTCTTTAAAGGTGATTGAATAAAATGAGTGTTATCCTGATAAATAGAGAGAAAGCTCATTTCCTTACTTGATTTTTTGCGGTTAAATCATTCTAACTATAGGAGATATTAAATTAAATAGAATTCGTCATTCATGAACTTTTCCTGACCAAGGCTATTCAGATTTCTGCTGGTGTGAGGAGCGAGTGACCGGGTTTTATTTTGTCGCGTGTTTATAAGGAGACTTCTGAAGTTTCGATATTCCCCATTCCGGCAGTTCGCACCACCTCGCGGTCAACAGCTATTTTTTGAGGTGTCCTGAAGATTCACTTGAAAGGTTTTTGGTTAAGAGATTATGGAAAATTCATTACATTCTACAGAAACCGCACGGGCCGAAGAGTCTGAGAAGGTGAAGCAGTTGCTGAAACGGCAGAACCTTCTTTTGGGTCAGTCGCTGATTCACATTGACCATTTCCTTTATCTTCATAAAAGCATCAGTCGCCTGAATCTTGAGGATATCGAGGAGGCATTGGTACAAAAACTACCGGGCATTCTCTCCATAAAATATTTCTCCCTGTTTCTGTTCGACAAAAATAAAAGAACTTTAAAGCTGGCCTGTCACAATCATCCGGGGTGGAATGAAGCCAAAGAAATTCCGGTCAGCAAGTCCAATGTGATGAACGATGCTATTTTGCAGGGCCGTTACATCCTCGAGCCGGATTTTAAAAAATCCAAGTACTTCAAGGGGAAGAGTAACCCGCTGTTCAAAAACCATTTTTTCGTCTGCATCCCGTTGATGATAGAAAATGAAATCCTGGGAGTCATCAACCTGAACGAAAGTAAAAGTGGCGGGTTCTCTGTTCACGATCTCGACTTCGTTCTCAATGTGATTGAATTTATTTCGTTGTCTATCAGCAACGCCCTGCTCTACCAGAAAACGGAAATGTTGTCGGTGACCGATGGCCTGACCTTGCTCACCAATCATCAAGAGATGCAGGAGATTTTGAAAAGCGAATTTGAACGGAGCAAGCGATACAACTTTGAATTATCCGTGGTGATGATGGACGTGGATTTTTTCAAGAAAGTGAACGACACCTATGGGCATCAGGTAGGGGATCAGGTGTTGATTGCCCTCGGTGAAATCATCAGCAATATTTGTCGCGCCAATGATACCGGGGCGCGTTATGGGGGCGAGGAGTTTTTTTTGATCCTGCCGCAGGCATCGCATATCAATGCAAAAAATATTGCCGAGAGAATCCGTGAGGAAATCAGTCAGCGTGTGTTTGAAACAGACCTCGGGGATTTCAAGGTGACGATCAGTTGTGGTGTGGCGCAACTGGACCTGGAGACAATGGACGCTCCGGCGGATTTGATTCATGTGGCCGACCGCGCGCTCTACCGTGCGAAAGAAGGGGGACGGGACCAGACCGTAGTGGGAGGCGACCATGGAGCGGTTTGACCTGACTCCTTTTCTGAAGTGTGACGTTCTGCCGACTTTGCCGGACCAGTTATCGCGGGTGCTGGATGAAATCGGTCGGGTATCTGCCATGGATTACAATATCGTGCAGGTGATTCAATTTGATCCTGCCATCGCCGCCAGAGTGTTGCAGATAGCCAATTCAACTTTGTATGGTTATCCCTCGCAAATCGGATCGTTGCAACAGGCGGCAGGTTTGCTGGGGCCGGGCGTGATCAAAAGCATTGTTTTGACCACACCGATTTTTGAGTGGTTTGATGGAGAGGAAGCCATTCATCGCGTCGATATTGATTACCGCAGGCTCTGGAGGAACAGCGCCGCTGTGGGAGCGGTGGCTGGAGCTTTAGGCGAACAGTTTGATGGTTTTGAAAGTGATGTTTGTTTCACCTCAGGTTTGTTGCACAACCTGGGGAAAATTGCGCTGGCTGTTCTGCAACCGAAAATATACCTGGCATGCCATAAACAATCGAAGGAGCAAGGCCGCTCCATGGTGGAGGTGGAGCAGGACATTATGGGGATCACCCATTCAGAAATCCAATTGGCTATGGCCGCAAAATGGGGGTTTCCTGGTTCCTTGAAATCCCGCCGGCATCAAAGCAAAAAAGAGGAGAACGGTGTGTCTGCTCTGGTCACGCTGGCCAAAGAGTTGACGGAACAATGGGGCTTCGACGACGATCTGGATCAGGAGTCAGAAGATACCGAACGGCTGGTGGGCTTGTGTTCTGCCCTGGGGCATAGTTTTCAGGATGTGAAGGCCCGGGAAACAGAACTTAAAAATTATGCCAATCAGGTGGCGGCCCAGATATAACACGAAGCCCGTTGGCCGTGCGCTAGCAGGCGCTCTTGAAAAATTTATTCCTTCCAAAACGGTCAGCCCGTTTGTCCCACTACTTTGAAGAATGAGGATAGCGGTTCCTGAACCGGTGTGATAGTTGCTGGCAAAGGCAAAAATGCTATTTTATCTGCGCGGTACAAATGACCAGCATAGTTCTTGATGGGTAGTGATACAATGCCCTTGCTGAAAATGATGTGATTAACTGCGACACAAGAACTTTCTCCTAACGCGTGGTAGCAACGATAGAATTATCATCGTATGGGGTGATTTAAACCTTCCTGCAACTCCCAATACACCTAATGTATTTTTTTTCCGCAAGTTTTATAAAGTTTTTCATCATATTTTTTGCGATTCATCTGATTTTCCGATTTTTTCTGAAAGGAAAAATCAGGAATATTTTGGTGGTGGGCGCCAGTTATTATTTTTACAGCGAATGGGATTGGCGGTTTCTATCGCTAATCTGGATATCCACTCTTGTGGATTACTTTATTGGGAAATGGCTGGACAGGGAAGCCGCCCCCCGGAAACGCAAACAATTTTTATATCTAAGCATTGCGGTCAATCTCGGTATCCTGGGTTTCTTTAAATATTATGATTTCTTTATTTCCAACTTTGCCCTGATGCTCGGAGAGTTCGGTTTTAATCCCAATATCTCCTTATTAGAACTCGTTCTTCCGCCAGGAATTTCTTTCTACACGTTTCAGACCATGAGTTACACCATCGATATTTATCGTAGAAAGATCAAACATGAAGAAAACCTGGTGGACTTTGCCTGTTATGTGGCGTTCTTTCCCCAATTGATCGCGGGGCCGATTGAACGAGCAGGAGACCTGCTTCCCCAACTTAAGAAGAGTCAATCCGTTGCTCTCACTCTTACCGGGTTCGCTTTGGGAATGCGACTTTTTTGCTGGGGACTGTTTAAAAAACTCTTTGTGGCCGATAATCTGGGTTTGATTGTGGATCATGTTTTCGAGGCCCCTGGAAAATTTGATACCCTGGCCCTTCTGGTTGGGGTGTACGCCTTCTCCTTTCAGGTTTACTGCGATTTTTCGGGCTATTCGGACATGGCGCGCGGGTTAGCCAAAATGATGGGGATTGAACTTTCCATTAATTTTAATCTCCCCCATTTCTCCACAAGCATCCGCGATTTCTGGAGACGCTGGCACATTACCCTGTCCACCTGGTTGAGGGATTACATTTATATTCCCCTAGGGGGTAGTAGAGGGGGCTTGCCGCGTACCGTATACAACCTTATTCTGACCATGTTTTTGTGCGGCTTGTGGCATGGTGCTGGCTGGAACTTTATTTTATGGGGAGTTTTTAACGGGGTTCTCATGGCCATGGAAAGACTGTTGGAGAACCATTCGCTGACCCGGATATGGCGCACCTTTCCCACCTTGGTCCGAATTCTAGCCACCTTTCATCTGATCGCATTAGGCTGGATAATGTTCCGTTCTCAAAGTATGGACATCATGGGAACCTATCTCTCACGATTGTTTGATCCGAATGTGATCATAGACACAGTAATGAATTTTGAGGTCAGCGCGTTTAATGACGGGTTCCGGCTTTTCCTGGCATTTGGCTTTTATTTACTACCTTTGTTGACAATACAATATCTACAATACAGGAAGAACGACCATACCGTAGACCTACAATGGCCCGCCTGGGTACAGGGCTTGGTTTATGGAAGTCTGGCATTCCTGTTCTGGCTAATGGGTGCCGAAGATGGAAAACAATTCATTTACTTTCAGTTTTAAAAATTTCGGGGTGGGAGCGCTGTTCTTTTGCGCGGTCTTTGTTATCGCCTTCACCGCCGTCAATGATGAAATTGAATCTATTTTGATCCAAATGGATCCCAATGGACTCGTTGGAAGATCTATTGATAGTAGAAATCCTTATTTTTACAAACCCTACGATGTGCTCTTTCTTGGAGACAGTCGCACCAATGAAGGGTTAGATCCCAATACTTTTAATACGAGCTACTTTAAGCTCACCGGAAAAAAAATTACCTCTTACAATGCCGCGCGACCGGCAATGCAATCCCCGTTTTTTTATTTCATCATCAAAGACTATATTCTTCAAACAAAGCGTCCCCCAAAAGCGGTGGTGGTCAACGGAAGTTTTGATGGGTTGTGGAGCAAAGAAGCTTGGATACAGGATTTATGGGTGTCCTATTACAATCCCAGATCATGGCAACTGAAGGAAGCGCTGATCCTTGAGGCAAAGTCCCTCGTGGGCCATTACCTCTTCCTTATCCGCAATCCAAATCAAATAAGGCACCGTTTCAAATATATTTCGTCAGGTTTGTCCTTTCATTACACCGCTCAATGGGCTTTTAAATCAATGGTACCTTTTTATAGATATAGGAAAAGAATCAACAGTCTTTTGAAAACACTCATTACAGACCCAAAATCTTTTTTCCGGGAAATAGAAATATCAGAGCAAATCCAAAATGTGCGCGCAACAGAGGAATATCTCGGTTACGTCCCCAAACCTGGGCGCCAGTTTGACTTAAAAGAAGTAGACCCATTCTGCATTTTTACAAAACGGAAGCAAGCGCGCTGGAATATAAATTACATGAAGAAATTTTTTGGTCTTGCAAAAGAATATGACTTTGAAATATTTGTATACGGCTTTCCCTGGCTGGATAACTGCAAAAAATATCCCAACTTTCGGGATAGACGTCAATATTATTTCGACAAACTCAAGGAAATAGCTAAGGATAACCCGAAAATCCACTTCATCGAATACTCTGATTACTGGTCCCCCGAATATTTTTACAATCCTTTGCACCTAAATCATAAGGGAGCGCAAATATTAACCCAGAAAATGGTCAACAATATTCATAAACACCTGGCTGAGTAAAACTAGAGGGTTGATCGATTCTGCGCCTGCAATACCACAGATTAAATTGTGGGAAGTTGGTTTATAATCCTGCGGATGGATGCCCCGACGAAATTCACTCCGAATAAAATGGAACGGCTGTTCACTCGCCTTGCGAATGCGTTCCCGCTCTGGGTGGTGGTGGGGGCTGTGCTGGCGTTGATCGAACCGCGCACGGCAACCTGGTTTCAGCCGACGTGGATCCCGTTTTTTCTCGGCCTCATCATGCTCAGCATGGGGCTGACTCTCACTTTAAAGGATTTCCTGCGCATTCTCGAATTGCCACGCGCGGTGTTCATCGGTGTCGGCTTGCAATATGGAGTCATGCCCGGTCTCGGATTTTTCCTCGCGCACTGGTTTGATTTGCCGCCGGATTTCATGATCGGTCTGGTGCTGGTCGCCTGCTGTCCCGGTGGCACGGCATCGAACGTGGTGTGTTTCATCGCGCGGCTGAACGTCGCGCTCTCGGTCACCCTCACCACCTGCTCGACCCTGCTCGCAGTAATAGTCACGCCCCTGCTCACCACCTGGCTGGTGTCGGCCATTTCCGAAAGCCTGACGGGACGTGCTATCGAAGTCGACACACTGGGATTGCTCATCAATACGTTCAAGGTGGTGGTTCTGCCGGTCACGGCGGGGGTCGTCATCAATCATTTTTTTCATCGACAGGTGGCGAAGATCACGCCCTACACACCCCTGCTGGCCGTGCTCTCCATCGTCTTCATCGTCGACTTTATTTTGGCGGTCAAGAAGGATGCGATTTTACAGAGCGGCGGCCCCCTGCTGATGGCGATTGTGATCCTGCATACCTGCGGCTTCACACTCGGTTACTTGTTGTCGCGCTTGATGGGCCGACCGGATGCCGACGCGCGCACCATTTCGGTGGAGGTGGGAATGCAAAACTCAGGACTGGCGACAGAACTTGCGCGGACCAACTTTTCAGCGTTTGGTCTTGCGACCGTCCCCGGTGCGATCTCTGCATTGACGCATTGCATTTTAGGCAGTGTGGTCGCGGGCATCTCGCGACGGCTTCCGGTGGAAAAAGGTGATGCCGGTTCAGTTAAAGCCCAAGCATCTCCGGAGTGATGACGGTATCGGCGGGGATATTCTGTGTCACGGGTTTACCTAAAACGGTTTCGACTTCCTCGGCGGGGATGCCACTGCCGGGCCGTTTGAACACCACCACGTCCCGCGTCAACTTTGTCCCGGCCTGGATGTGAGCCTTCGACACGACACTGCGTCGCGCCCCTTGGATGGTGTTCAGTTCAGATGCCTGCGGTGCCTTTTCCCCGTCACCTAAAATGGCCTCTGTCTGATCCAACGCACTTTTTAAAGCACGCAGATCATCCGGGTCGAGCGACACCTGCTGATCGGGACCGGGCAGGTTTTTGTCTGTGGTGAAATGTTTTTCGATCATCGCCGATCCAAGCGAAGTCGCCACTATGGAAGAGTCGGTTGCCAGCGTATGATCGGACAAACCGACCGGAACCTGAAACCGGTCGCGCAGATGTTGTAATACGCGCAAGTTCATCTCCTCCGCGTTCGCCGGATAATTGGAGACGCAATGCAGAAGCATAACGCGGTCGGCTCCGGCCGCGCTCAACACTTCAAGCGCGCGTGCTACTTCATCTTCGGTTGCCATGCCGGAAGACAAGACCACCGGCACACCGGCTGACCCTGCAACCTTCAAAAGATCGTGATGGGTGAGATCGCCCGAGGCAATTTTGATTGCCTTCATTCCGAGGTCGAGCAACATAGCGAGAGAGCCTTCATCAAACGGTGTAGAAAAGAGCGGGATTCCCATCTCGCGCGCGAAGGCGAACAGACGCTTGTAATCGCCCTGCGACAATTCATAACGCTCCCAGAACTGGTGGAACGGAATCTCGTTGCCGGGATGGTCTGGATCATCTGCGAGAAAAGTTTTTGCGTAGAGTTCGGTGCCGACAAAGGTCTGCAATTTGACGGCATCGGCTCCGCAATCTTTGGCGAGACAGATCATTTCTTCTGCAAGCACAACATCGCCATTGTGGTTGAATCCCACTTCCGCAACCAGCAAGGGCGGCGCATCGGCATCGCCTACTGAATGGCCCAAAAACTCAAACTGTTTTTGAAACTTCATTGGAATATTCTCCTTGTAAAACAAAAAAGCGTATCAACTGCCCTACTATTGTAGTTTAACAAACCTGTGGATTGTGGCGGCAAGTTTTGGGGAGATTGTTTCGGCCCAGCCAAAAACTTCCGGGGATAAGGGTTTTAGCCAGTTCATGAGCAGAAGAAACGTCATGGCAAACGACACCCCCTGAAAAGCCATCGCGTGAAGACCCGGACCAAACAACAACCAGCCGGGAGCCAGCGCGACCAGCGATACCCCCATCACCAGCACCAGCGGGGTAAACAACTTGCCTATACTCACACTGCCTCGCATACAGAACAGTTGCCTAAGAACAATATAAACCATTGCCGATCCGGTGGCGAAGGCCGCACCTTTTTCGCCAAATTGCGGAATCCAGAGCACATCGAGAATCAGGTTCCACACACTGCCTTCGAAACTGATGAGCAGGGCGGTCTTTCTTTTGTGTAGCACGAACATGGCAAAGTTATTGAAGTCCATTCCGAGGACAGCCGCGATCAACAGGTAGACCAGATAAATGCGGAACACATCGGCGACCGGCGCAAACTCGGCACCGAACAGGGCGGACACGATCTCCGGAGCAAAGCAAAAAGTAAACACGCCGACCGGCACGGTGATCCACGCACAAAAAGTAAGGGTCATCTGCCAGGTGACGGACAATCCGGTAACCCCGTCGCGCGCATACGATTCTGAATAGAGCGATTGCGCCAGCTGGCCGAGTCCCATCAGCGCGAACACGACCATGGCACCGAGCGAGGTGGCGAGATGGTAATAGCCGATGTTAGGTTTTGAAATCTCGAAATAGTTGAGCAACATGATGTCGCTTTGCGTCCACAGACCAATGCTGAGCAGGTTGATGCCGTACACCGTCCAGGCGAGGCGGCGGGCTTCTCCCATTGCGGTATCTTTTACCGGGCCGGATAAATAGGGTCGCGCCAGTTGCAGATATAATAATAATTGCGCAAAGGTCGACAGGATGTAGGCGAACAGAACGCCCCGGATGCCCCAGTCGAACATAATGAACATGACCAGCAGGAACAGATTGAAGCAGGCGTTGAGGCTGTCGGCGATGGTGACCACACGAAACCTGAGCCGGGTCATGAACAGAATGTTGAATATGGAATGGAGCGTGATCACGATGAAGTACAGAACAATCGCCGGACGGTACGCCACAATTTCCGGGACCTTGGCCCACCCGGCGTAGACCGGAAGCAGGTTGTACAGCAAGATGGCAAACGCCAGCGTGGTGATAAAACGCAGAGTCACTACCTTGCGCAACAGTCCTCGTCCCTCGGCCCCGGTCGGATCGTGCACATTGAGTTCAGGCAGTTTTTTGTTGAGCATCCCCTCCAGGCCAAAAGTATTGAGCAGGCGGACGATTGCCGGCAGGACCAGGATGGAGGCGTACACGCCTAATGCTTCCGCTCCCAGATAGCGGGAAATCATGATGGACAGGGCGAAATAGATCAACTGGACGAAAATTTTTCCGCCCACATTCCACATCGCGTTGTTGATGAATTGATGAAGGAGGGTCAAGGGGTTTCGCGGGCCTCACTCCGAAAGGAAGGATCTGCCTGGTGGCAGGGGGTCGGAAGAATTCGGGATTTTCAGCGACTTTCCATTGCTTTTTTCCCGGACGGTCCCCTATTATACACCATGGTTAAATCTAGTTTAGAAACACCTGTGACCTAAGGAGCAGTGGTGGGACAATTCAACATTCTGTTAGCGGCTGAATTTCATAATTTGAAAGAGGAGTTGGTGCGGGAACGCGACCAGCGTCTGGAAGAAGCCTGCTTTGAGAAAATCCCTACGATTGCTGAAGCCTGGGAGATCGCCATCGATGCTGTGGACGATGCGGAAGCCAAAAACGATGCCATCGAAAAATTTGTCAATGCGATCAGAACCTACCCATGCGAACTCAAGTTGGTCGTCCATGCGGGCACCAGCCAGATCCTGCGTCGCAAAAAAGTTTTTGAACCTTAAACTCTAAACACCCGGAGGCTGGGACACATTTAAAAGGGACCTCTCATAATTTGAAAATTTCTGTTCCGGCAGTTCGTCCCCCTTTAATGCCAAGGGGGGCTCGCGGCCAGAAAAAATTATTTGAGATACCCCAATTTCAGGACCTCGTGCGATTTTTTTTCCAGAATCAACGGGATTCCTGATGCCTGAATTAAATCGGATGAACTGCCGGGAGGCAACCCTTCTCCCTCTCCACTGATATTCAGGTATGAGAACGGGCGAATGCATTACGGATTCTTCCAACTATAGTTTCATGCCACGCGGCTTGTCTTTAATAACTGGCAAGTTGCCCAGGGCGAGGCTATTGGACTGTTGGAAGAACCCACACCAAATTGCCGGTGCCCCCGCCCCTGGCTCAAGCCAGGTGGCCAATGAACATCATTTTGAACAGCTATTGCAATCTGAAGTGTAATTATTGTTTTGCTGACGAGTACATGGAAGAAACCGTGCGCACGCCGGGGAAATCCATGGAGACTGAATATTTTGAGCGTGACCTCCTGCCCAAAATCCAAAGGGCGCAGGTGATCAATTTTATGGGGGGCGAACCCACCCTCCATCCCGACTTCAATAAAATCTTCACGACCACGCTTGAGGCAATGTCGCCTTACTCACACCTTGGCCTGTTCACAAATGGCCTCATGCCAGACTCGGTTCTCGACTTGCTTGAGCGCACCATCGGCGTCAACGGTTCGATAAAAAAGAACGTCTCGTTTTCGGTTTTGCTCAACTGGCAAACGCTGGAAAATATTTCTGAAAAAAATCACGAGCGTTGCCGGGAGGTCGCCCACCGTCTGCTTGCAAAAAACGGTTACGGGGTCACCTTCAGCCTGAACCTGTATTCGAAGGAGCAGGATCTTGACCGGCAAGTCGGCGAGGTCGACGCTATTTTCCAGAACATCGGCCTGCCCAAAGACCAGCAGTATCGTATACGGGTGAGTCCGGCGTTTCCCATCGTCGGAGAAATCAATAACGTGTATCTTCCCATTCGGGACTTCCCCAAACTGGGCCGGAAAATGATGGACCTGCTCAACCGCTATCCACAAATGGGATTCCGTTTTGACTGTTCGTTTCCACCATGTTTTCTGGATGAATTAAAAAGCGGGGAGGAGGGACTGGTCGAGCGATTTTATTATCACGGCTTCAAGCAGGTGCCTTCGCTCGATCAATGGAAACCCAACCAGTTGTATTTCGGATGCGCCGATGGGAGTCCGATGGACATCGACTCGAAGGGCGACTGCTTCAATTGTTTTCCGTTCCACAGCATGAAGCTCGGCAATGTTTCGGAATTCAAGGAGATCAATCCCATCTCCGAGTCGCGAATGGGAAGCCGCTTTCTGAATCATGTTTTTGAAAACACAAAAACGAAAGAGCCCTGCGCTTCCTGCCCGCATTATATGGTGACCTGTTCGAGCGGATGTTTTGCCTATAATTTTGTGGAGCAGGAACAGGAGCAGGCTCAGCCCGCAACGGTCACAACGATGAGCCAGTAAAGGCGGTGGCGTTATCGGCACCAAACTCGTTGGCAATCATAATCAGATGATGCCCCTGTTTGGTTTCCGCCGGACCAAACAAACGGCCCTTTACGATCTTGTGATTTCTCACCGCCGTCCGGATGATTTCTTCGAGCTCTTGATTGTCCAGCACGGGATCGTATGCGGTCAGACGTGGATCATTCGATCCCATTTCGACCCAGCCTAAATTCCCGCCGTCTGATTTTGAATCGCAGGAACTGTATTTCTCTGCCAGGCGCATCAGCATCTGCACCCGCGCCGTAGTTCCCTTGACCTCGTCGATCGTTGTTTTGAGCAAATCAGCGACCTCCGGCTTGTCCACCACGATATGTCGTATCTGAATACGATAGGATAATCCAACCATCTATTTTCTCTTTCTAACGGACACCAGGGCACAGCTCACACTGTAATCGCCTCGGGCCCCTTGCGTAATTAAAGGATGACCGCTAGATTATAGCCGTTTGCCCATTCAGAAAAACCCCTTTTTCCCGATCCCGGAAATTTTTTTTTCTTCCGGGGACCTTAAAGGCATCTCTGAAAAGCGCATCTGGCTACGGTGCTAGCGCGGAGCCTGCCCTGAGCCTGGCGAAGGGGCTAACAAGCAGCTCCCGGCACAAGGCGGAATAGGAGTTTTTGAATTATCTGAGGCCTTCTTAAATCTATGAAATTAATCCTCGCTTCCAAATCGCCAAGGCGGACAGAGCTGTTGACAAAGGCGGGCATCGCCTTCGAGGTGATTCCGGCAGAGGTTGATGAAGTCACCGATCCTGCCCTGTCCATTCAGGAAAATATCAAGGCACTGGCACAATTGAAAGCGCAATCCGTTGCGAATAATCATCGCACAGCTTATGTACTCGGGGCAGATACCGTGGTTGTTTTAGAAAACCGGATCATTGGTAAACCGGAGGACTGGGAAGACGCAAAGCGCATCCTGACTTCCCTGAGCGGGAAAACGCATCAAGTGATCACCGGATTCGCGCTGGTCACGCCCTCCGCCGGAATAGTTTCCGACTGCGTGACATCAGTCGTTTCTTTCCATGCCCTCACCCAACAAACCATCGCAGACTATATCGATACTGGCGAGCCGATGGACAAGGCCGGGGCCTACGCCATTCAAGGCATCGGCAAAAAACTGGTCGCAGGCTATGAAGGTTCCTACAACAACATCGTTGGCTTGCCGGTCGACGAAGTATTGTGTTGCCTGAAAACAGCAGGCTTCATAAATGAAACAACACCGCCCGGCACAAAGTAAAAAAAATACATGTTGACAACTCAGGCTTTCTTTCGATTATAAAAACCGCACCTCATAGAAAATGTCTTGCAGTGATGACGTTTTTGGATTTACTATTTCAACGTGACCTCTCATCATTTGATAATTCCCGATCAGGGTAGTTCACCGCAAATGATGATCGATGGAGGCACCTTCAACATTTTTAGTTTTAGATCAGAGGATACAACGCGCCATGATGTTCGAGCTCAAAGGCCAATGTCCCAAATGCCAGGCACCTGTTTTTTTAAACGAGTGCTCAGACTGGTACGGCAATACCATCACCAGCCTCAACTGCTGGAACGGTCATTACAAATGGCTGAAGGTGCATGAGGTCGAAGAGAATCTGGAAGTCGACCCCGAAACCAACATCGTCAGCTACATCGGCTTTTTTGACCTGGGATGATTCGTCCCCGGCATCGAACTTGGTACCCGCTCAGGCTCCTGCCTGTCCTTTTGGTTTTCCTGCTCTCCCCATCAATTTTTACAGACCTCGCCATCAGCGCGCCCGCAGTAAAAACTCCGGCCGGGATGATCTACATTCCGGAAGGGTATTTCTCCATGGGCACCAACTCCGGAAATAACGAAGACCAAAAGCCGCTTCACTTTGTCTACACGTCTGCTTTTTTTATTGACCGACAGGAAGTGTCCAATGCCCAGTATCGAAAATTTCTGGATGCCACCGGTCACAACACGCCACGCTTCTGGGATAATTTACGTTTCAACAAACCGGACCTGCCAGTGGTCGGGGTCAGCTGGTTCGATGCGATGGCCTACGCCCGCTGGAAAAAAGGGCGCCTGCCCACCGAGGCGGAATGGGAAAAATCAGCGCGAGGCAACGATGGTCGGCTCTATCCCTGGGGCGCAAAATGGGCGCGCGGCTTCCACCTTTATTTTGTCAACGTCTACGGCATAGAAGACAACTACCCGTTCACCGGGCCGGTCGATTATTTTGAATCGGGGGCCAGCCCCTTCGGTTTGCTCAACATGGCGGGCAACGTCTGGGAATGGTGCCTCGACTGGTACGATAAAGACTACTACGACATCAGCCCCGAACTGGATCCTCAAGGCCCGCAAAAAAAACGCATGAAAGTCGTGCGCGGCGGTTCGTGGGTCAACACCCTCGACGACATCACCCTGACCCGCCGAGGCAGAAACTTCCCTCACATCAAAAACAAGCTCTACGGATTCCGCATCGTCATCCCCGTCACCCACTAGCACCACCTTCCGGTCCTCCGCGGACGGCGAACGAGCTAACCATTGGGATGAGCAGAAATATTTTATGAGCGCATCGCAAAGTGCCTCCCGTTGGCCGACCGCCAGGTCCGGTGGGGCTGACGAGCAACCTGACAGGCAATAACACGGGTATTTAATAAGAGGCTTCCTCTATGCCTGCCCAAGAACCGCTATTCGCGTTCTTGAATCCCGTTGGCCGAAAAAACCACGGCATGTCATTCTGAGCGAAACGCAGTGGAGAGAAGAATCTCGCCTTTGCTTTTTTTTGGGTTGCGCTTTGCTCCCCCTTCTCCGAAGGAGGCTGACGGGGATTACGGTCGGCGGCTAGCAGAAGCATTGGGATGAAAAGAAAAACTTCTTGAGTTCATCGCAGAATATTTTACGCTAGCCGTGCGCTAGCACCCGCAAGGTCCGCTAAAGGGTTGACATCCCCCCTCAATCAATATTAAGTTGGGGAGAACCCCCTAATCTTAAAATTTGAAAACCCCTCTGCTATGGGAGAGATTGAATGAAAGCCGTCAACACCTGTTTCCTGCGTATCCTCGGAGTCCTTTGCCTGACTCTCACCCTGACCTCCAGCGTGTTTGCCCATTCGGGTCACGACCACGCGGACAATCCGAAAATTTCCTTGCCCGATGTGGTGGCCAAGGTCAATGGAGAAAATATTGCGAAAGACGCGATCCTCACTTCCCTGAAAGCCAGCATAAAAAAATACAAGGCCAAGGGAATGCCGATGAGTGGCGATCAGGAAAAGATCGCCGCCAAAAAACTGATCGACAATGAAATCAATCGCCACCTTTTACTGGCTCACGCATCGAAGCGAGGCATCACCGTCACCCCGGCTGAAGTGGAGGCTCGATTCAACCGGATCAAAAAGGGTTTCAAATCCGAATTGCAGTTCAATAAGAAATTGAAGGCAGAGGGATTGAATGTGACGTCCTATAAAAAGGAGCTGGAAGGGGAATTAAAAATCGAAGCGGTTCTGAAAAAGGAACTGGGCAAGGGAGTCAAAATCAGCGACGCGAGGATTAAGAGTTACTACGATAAAAATACTCAACGCTATTTCTCCCCGGAGCAACGCCGCGCCAGCATCATGTTGATCAAAGTCAAAAAAGGTGCCGACCCTGAAACAGAAAACCATGGCAAAGAAATGCTGGAGGACATCCTCGAAGAAATGAGAGAAGGCAAGGAGTTTGCCAAGCTGGCCAAACTTCATTCCCAGGACACCCTGTCGTCACGCGGAGGTGATCTGGGATTCTTCGAAAAAAAGAAAATGATGAAGGCCTTTTCCGATCAGGCCTATTCTCTGAAAATCAATCAGGTCAGTAGCATCTTCCGTACCCGCCACGGTTTTCATATTCTGAAACTCACCGACATCAAGCCTGCAGTTTCGCAATCCCTCGATGAAGTCAAAGAGGAAATCAGAGGTATTTTGATCGGCATGGAAATCAAAAAGCGTACCCCGGACTACCTGGCGCAACTGAAAAAAGAAGCTAAAATCAAAACCTACTTCTGACCTCGCGGGTGCTCGGTGTGGAGCCTGTCTTGAGCCTGTCGAAGGGGCCAACGGACCTTGCGGTCGGCAAGACGACAGGCAAATAAGAAAACCACCGCATGTCATTCTGAACGAAATGAAGTGGAGTGAAGAATCTCGCCTCGAGGGTTTAAAATCAAACCCAAAAGTCCAGGGCGAGATGCTTCGTTGCACTCAGCATGACATTCAAGAACCACTGGTCACACCTGTTCAAGAACGCTATTCGCGTTCTTGAACATTCGCCGTCCGCATAGGACCTCCCCCATTTTAAAGGGGGCTGGGGGGATTTATAAAGTGTGGATTAATCAGGTGTTGGATTTTTAAAATAGTTTCGATTCAAACAGCGTATTCAAATCACCCTGCTACGCGTCCCTCTTTAAAAAGAGGGAATATCACATGCAAGACACAATGTTTCCCGTTAGCTGACCGCAAGGTCCGTTAGCCCCACCGCATTCAAGAACGCGAATAGCGATTCTTGAACCTCCGCGGACGGCGGGAGATAGAAAACATTCCGCCATGCGCTCAATAGCTGTTGCTAGCTCGTGGAGGGTTAGCCCGTTAGCCCCACCGCAAGGTGGTGCCAGTGGGTGGTTATTTTTTCTTGCCGCTTATCTGGTTGAGTTTTCGTTTGACGATCTTACCCTTGTCTTTTTCGAAATCCACTTTCAGGTAAACCGTGTTGGCGTGTACCTCGTGAACCAGCGCGTCTTTCTTTTTGCCTGCAAAATCGATTTGAATCTTGTCTCCAGCTTTCATCGCTTCCTCCGTATATTGATTCGACATTCCTTTTAAAGTAGCAAAGAGTAGTCCATATCGTTTTTCGAGTCAATGATTCCAAGTCTGGTTTACAATAGCATCCAAACGGATACCCGCTTGCCACCCGCTGGATCGATTTCGAAATTATGACCGCACGCTCAAAGCAAACCGCATTTTTTGACGAGTCCCGTGCCACGGGCGCCCTGTTTGCCGAAGTGGTGTTCAACCTGCCGCTCGACCAGACGTTTACCTACACCATTCCCGATGCTTTGAAAGATCAGGTACAGCCTGGTGTGCGCGTTTTTGTTTCTTTCGGAACCGGCAGGCAAACCGGCTATGTGGTGGGGTTGACCAGCGAAAGTGATCCTGATCTCAAATTAAAACCTGTGCTGGAGGTGCCCGATAGCGAACCTCTGCTATCCGCTTCCCTGCTGGAACTCACCCGCTGGATCGCGGACTATTACCAGTCGAGTTGGGGTGAGGTGATCCGCGCCGCGCTTCCCGCCGGTCTCGAAGAGGAAATTCCGGAAGTGTTTCATCTGACAGGGCAGGGCGCGGAAGCGTTGGAATCGGGCAACCTTTCAAAAAAGGAATACCTGCTACTCGATGCGTTGTCGGGCAAAGGTAAACGCTCCGCCAAACAATTACGCAAACAGTTGGGACCTCAGTTTCATTCTGCGACATTAAATAAATTACGTAGCCGGGGCGACATCGCCGCCATGTTACCCAATGCCAAAAGTTCGGCGCAGTTCAAACTCCAGAAATCCGTGCTGGTAAAACAGGGAGTGGCTCCAGAGGAAACGGAACGGTTACTGGCGCGTGCTAAAAAACAAAAAGAACTGTTTGCTCTCATTCAAAAGAAACCAATAACGCTTGCGGAACTGTCCAAAGCCTGGCCTGGCTATTCGCCTCTGCTGAGCCAGCTCAAACAAAAAGGACTGGTCGAAACACGGCAGGACAAACAGGAGCGGCAGTGGGATGCCAGCCGGGCGAAGAACGAATCTGCCAGCACCGCGCCGCCGTTCACCAAAGAACAGGAAGCGGCCTATAAGAAATTGGATCAGCATCTGAAATCTGGAAAGTTCGCCTGCAGTTTGCTGGAAGGAGTCACCGGTAGTGGCAAAACGGAAATTTACATGCGTTGCATCGAAGAGGGTATGGAGCGCGAAAAATCTGCCATCGTGCTGGTACCGGAAATCGCGCTCACTCCGCAAACGGCGTATCGATTCCGCTCGCGTTTTGGCAACAGCGTTGCCATTTTGCACAGTGGATTGACCAACATCGAACGGTTTCTTGAATGGCGACGCATCCGCGATGGTGAGGTGTCCATCGTCGTCGGTGCACGGTCGGCAGTGTTCGCTCCGTTTAAAAAACTCGGCGTCCTCATCATCGATGAAGAACACGACAGCTCCTACAAGCAGGACACGTCGCCTCGTTACCACGCGCGGGATGTCGCCATCATTCGCGCCCGCCAACAAAACGCGCTGGTGGTGCTGGGCTCGGCGACACCGTCACTCGAAACCCGGAGCAACGCCCAGCAGGGCAAGTACACTCATGTGAAACTGGACAAGCGCATCGGCAAGACTCTCATGCCGGTGGTGCACATGGTGGACATGCGCATCGAGCGTGACAAGCGCAAAAACTTTTCCATCCTGTCGCGGCAATTGCAACGCGCCCTCGGCGAGCGTTTGGAGCGGGGCGAGCAATCGTTTCTGTTTCTCAACCGGCGCGGCACCGCCAATTATATCCTGTGCAAAGCCTGCGGCTTTGTATTCGACTGCCCGCATTGCAGTGTCTCGCTCACCTTCCACGGCAGTACGCGCCAACTGCTCTGCCATTATTGCAACTTCCGCCTGCCTCAGCCGATGGACTGCCCGGACTGCAAGGGGGAAGTGATTCGCTTCTCCGGTTTTGGCACACAAAAACTGGAAACGGAAACGCGCAAACTGTTTCCCACGGCGCGCATCGCCAGGCTCGACCGCGACACCGCCCGCAAACGCACAACCTTCGAGGACATGTTCGACAAAATGAACTCCGGCGAAATCGACATTCTCATTGGTACGCAGATGATCACCAAGGGGCATGATTTCCCCAACGTCACGCTGGTCGGTGTGGTCTACGCCGACCTGTCCCTGCATGTGCCGGATTTTAGATCCTCCGAACGCAGTTTCCAATTGTTGACGCAGGTTGCCGGACGCGCCGGGCGTGGTGAGATTCCCGGCGAAGTGTTCGTGCAGGCGCATCAACTGGAGCACGCGATTTACCCGTTCGTTGAGCGTCATAATTACAAAGGATTTTTTGCGCACGAGATGGCCATGCGCAAGCGTCTGCATTTCCCGCCGTACTCGCGGCTGGCCGTGGTCGAGGTGGAAGGGGAGATCGAACGCGACACCGAAATTGCCGTGCAGAAACTGGCCGACCTGCTGAACCCACTGCTGGATCAGCACAAGCAGGTGGAATTGCTGGGGCCGTCCCGCGCCGCGTTGTATCGTTTGCAGGACCGCTATCGCTGGCACCTGATCCTGCGCACCGACACGCATCAACCGTTGCAGGACATGCTAAAAGCCCTGCGCGGGGACAAAGCATTCCAAAAACTGAACACCGGTAAAATAAAAATCGCAGTCGATGTTGACCCGCTTAATATGCTTTAGTACCAGATTAAATATTGATGAAACACATGGGCCTGACACCTCATTGTTTTCATAAAAAAGGCACTTATGAAGAGGTTTCCTTTAAGAAGCCATCCTCAGAAACTTAAAAACCTCTAACCGCTCCCCATATTAACCTCTAGTAAAAAAAGGTATAAGTGACTATGACCCTAGTTGCCGCTTTGAATATAATGGATTCGCCTTTTTTAATTGGTGACACTGTTCTGACAATTGATTTAGACGAACAAAAAAAAATTGCTCTGCCAACTCTTGGATTTGTCAAAACCCCACTTAAAACAAAGGACGATGGAACAATAATAAGTTTGACTCAAAAGATATTGGTCATTACTCCTAATTTGGCTATAGGGTGGACTGGAAGAATCGACATAGCTAGGGAAGTTATTAAAGATATGTCTGTTTATTTTAAGCCCGGAGATACTACCCTAGACGATTTTAATGATTATTGGGAACAATTGAGCCATCCAGAGAAAAACAAAATAACTATTATTGGAATGGCAAAACATGGCTCGGTGGTTACCCGATTTGGTCCTGTTACCAAAAAACGAAATTTATCTAATAAAACATATGGTGGATTCAAGTTTGAAGTGCAACGGTTAGTGGTGGTTTCTTTTTGCAGAATAGTTCATGTGGTGTCTTATACCCAAGCGTTTTTCTTGGTCTGTGATTGAGTCGGTCCATGATGATTTTCAGTTGTTTGTCAGTG
>JAJDBF010000049.1 GCA_029261535.1 Nitrospinaceae bacterium
ATCGTCAGGACCATCTCGACGCCTTCTTGACCGAAGCTCGCGAGACCCCAGATATACGGGCGGCCGATACCTACTGCGGTCGCCCCGAGGGCCAGCGCTTTGAAGATGTCCGTGCCTCGGCGAAATCCTCCATCGATGAGAACAGGGATTCGACCAGAGACCGCGGCCACGATCTCCGGCAAAACCTCGATGGTCGAGAGACCACTTTCCTCGGACCGACCCCCATGGTTCGAAACGATCAGCCCGTCGACGCCTCGCTCTACGGCGCGCGACGCGTCGGTGCCGGTGACGATACCCTTGACGAGCACCTTCATGCTCGTGACGTCCTTGAGGCGTTCGACGAACTCCCAGGTCAAGCTCGGCTGATCGAGATCGACGAGGCCTGTGAGATCGAGCCCGTCGAACATGGGCTTGCGCTTCAACCTGAAGTAGGTCGGCCCATCCTCATGGCACACCGTGCAGTCCCGCTCATCCAATCGCGCGTACCTTCGCGCGGTCTCTCGGTTGCTGATTACCGGCAGGTCCACGGTGAGAACGAGCGCCTTACAACCGGCGCGCTCGGCACGAGTAACGAGGCCTCTGGTGACCTCCCAGCTCGCCGTCGTGTACAGCTGGTACCACACCGGCGCTCCTCGGGCCTCGTTCACCTCTTCGACGGACGCGGTCGTCATCGTGGAGAGGATCTGTTGATGACTCATCGCTTGGGCCGCGCGAGCGACCGCGATCTCTCCGTCCTCGTGAAACGCGCGTTGACTCCCCACCGGGCAAAGCGCGATGGGCGATTCCCACCGTTCACCGAAGATCGAGGTCGACGTGTCGACCGCTTTCACGTTCACGAGGCGCCGAGCTCTCAGGGGAAAGCGATGAAACCCTTCGCGGTTCGCGTGGAGTGTCCGGTCATCATCGACGCCGGTCGCGAGATACCCCCAATGTGCCGACGGCAAGGTCTCGCGGGCGACGCGCTCGAAATCGAAGATGTTGATCGCCTCTTCCGGCGAGAGGATGGCGCGCTCGCCTTCGAGGTGCTGCCCTAACAAGAGCGGGCTTCCGGCTAGAAACTTCAATAGCTCGCGACGTTGCAAACCCAACCTCCGCAATCGATGGTGCGAGGATTCTAACGCCTTTCGCGCGCTAGGCCGGAAGTTCTCGAATCGCGTCGCGTGCGAGAGTGTCCGCGCGCTCGTTCTCCGGGTGGCCGTCGTGACCTTTTACCCACTCCCAGCTCACTTTGTGCGCGGCGGCGAGCTCGGCCAGGCGCTCCCAAAGATCGCGATTCTTGACCGGCGCACCCGAAGCCGTCTTCCAGCCCTTGCGGCGCCAGCCATGGATCCAGCTGCTCATCCCTTTGACGACGTATTGAGAATCCGTGACGACGCGGACGATTGAAGGTTCAGTGACGGCCTGAAGGCCAACGATGATCGCCATCATCTCCATGCGGTTGTTCGTGGTCTGCGCCTCAGCCCCCGTAAGCTCACGGCGTTCGCCGGAAGCGTCGACGATAGCGGCATAGCCACCGGGACCTGGATTGCCTTCGCACGATCCGTCCGTGTACAGCACTACTTCGTTCATCGAACCCTCACAAAAGTACCCAACGATCGATCGTCGTCACGCAGTCCCTCGTCGGCAGGGACGAAGCTTCCAACGGATTCGACGGAGAATGAATAGACAAGGCGCTCACCTCGAGGACCCTCGAAGCGGTACGGCTTGCGCAGCCGTACGGTACGGTCGTGGGTGCCTCTGGGAGGGAGCTCCAGCTCGACGGCGGACGAACCGCGCTCCCGAAACACCACCGTGTTCGCGTCGGGGCCGTTGAGAAATCGCAGATCGAGCTCGGAGAGAGGCGACGTCGCTCGCAGCAGAAACTGGGTCGTACCCCCTCCAGGAACCCACACCCCGCCGCCTTCGAACCCATGTTCGCCGAACACAGCCAGCGTTCGCGCCCGGGGCAAAACGCGGTCGTCCCTGAACTCAGGCCCCGACTTGTCGGTGACGTTCGCCGGCCAATGCTCGACAACCGTGCCAGCCCCCATAACCACTACCAACAACGCGACGACGGCTAACAACGCTTGGCGGTGATAGCTCTCGGTCGCGGTGCCGAGCGACTCCGGCTCGCGATAGACGCGATCGCGCAAAGCGATCACGAGTAGAGCGACGACGCCGAGCAGTACGCCGTACTTGACGAAGTGAGCCGTGCCGGAACCAAGGACACCTTCCGAAAGGAAGCGCGGGAGATACTGCAGGGGATCGCTGTAGAGCGCTCGTTCCCAGAACAGCCACGGCTGATAACTCGGGATGAGGTCCGCCACGAAGCTCGCGCTGAAGGCGAGGCTCCCGGCCATCAACGTCGCCGTCACGCCCGCGAGTCTTCCATCGGTGAGGGCTCGATCCACGACGATGGCCATGGGAATCGCGAACAACGGGAGCACGCTGAGAATGTATCGGCCCATCGTGCTGATGGCACCCGGCCAATACGGAAAAGACGCGATGACGACGAGATACGATGCGAGCACGAGCACGAGCGGAACGAAAAAGCGTCGTCCTTCGAAGAACAAGGCGCGGGCGCCCACCAGCGCCAGCAAGTAGATGGGAGCGAAGACGAAGAGTCCGTTCTCCTGGTCGAAGAGCAGCCCAGACATCCCCCGGAGCGCGTTCCACGGCTCGAACGAGGAGCGCTCAGCCGCCTCGAATGTCGCGGTCGGAGAAAGACTACCGGTGAGCGCGTGGTTGTACAAGAAGATCGTAAATGCGGAGAGCGCGAGGGGCACGGCCAAAAGGGCCAGCTTATAAGGATGATGCCGGATGCCCCCGATCGAGCGTCGCGAGAGCGTGAGTGCGGCGAGAACACCCAAGACCGCAGCGAGGACCGAGTACTTCTGGTGAAGCCACGGTAGCACCGCGAGGGAGATCGATGACGCCAGCACCGCGAACCCGCTCGGCTCGAGCTCGAGTACGAGCTTGCGAAACGCGTACAAGATCAAGAGCGCCGCGGGGAGCTCCGGGTAGATCTGAAACGTGTAGAACAAGAAGGGCACGCTCAGGGCCACCCCGAATGCGGTCAGCACACCTGCCATAGGCCGAGCGACCGAGGACGTCGAGCGCACGATCTCGACGACGACGAGCGCCCCAAGGAGCTGCCAGAAAACGATGATGGCGACCTGGCGCTCGAAACCGAACCATCGGTTCAAATAGCGATCGGCGATATAGGCCGGCGTAAGTAGAACTCCGGGACCCGGGGCATTGATGTAGTGAACGCCTCCGTTCACGCTTCGGAACATCGAGCGGTTGACCCGGGTCGCTTTCTTGTCGTCGTCTGGACCGGTCGCAAGATGGACCGTGGCGTCGAGCGCTGCTCCGATCCATCGCGGCGCAAAAGACGCGAAGTCTGAGAAGGTGGGATGAGCGTTTTCTTCTGCGCGCTCGATATCGAGGGTGCCGGTGCCGGCGAGCGTTTGCGCCATCCGCACGTACTTGAACATGTTGCCCTGCCCCACGCCCTCCGCGTAGAACCGAGAAGGGGTGGCCCAGGTGAAGCACAACATCGCCACCGCGATGATCGCGATCGCGGGGATGGGGCGTTCCCACGCTCCCAGCAAGCGCACGAGCGCGTGGGCCAGCAACAGCGCGAAGACCAGAAACGTGAGGAGGTCGAAGAACGCGCCTTCGAGACAAAGGCTCACGGCGAGGTTCGAGCCATAAGGAAAGCTCGGCGACAGCACGAAGGACGCTGCGCAAAAGACGGTGAGAGCCACGGGCGCCAAGACCGCCCTATAAGGACGCGCGAGCGCCTCGAAGCATTCTTCGACTGGGACGCCTCGCCAGCGGCTCAAACCCAAGGCGACCGCGCCGCCGAGCGCGGCACCCGCGACCATCCACAAGAAGGCGGGGGCGAGAAACTCGCCGAAGCTCAGATTGCGCGCCAGTGCCGGAAGAAGTGCTTCTCCCGAGTCCTGGCGAACGAACAGAAGAAAGAAAGATCGGATTCCACGGCAAAGCCCGTAGAGAAGGGAAAGAGCGGTGATGGATAGCAGAGGCCGAAGCACAAACGGCGCGATTATAGACCGCGGCACCGTCCCGGGCGAGCGACAGCCGCGTATAATCGCACCTTCGATCCGACGCGCAGCCAACTGTCACCTTGCTTCATCGAAACGCGGCTCGCCATCCGGCTCACCTAAGAGGAGTGGAGATGCCAGATCACACGAGGAAGTCCCCCGTTACCGGGGAAACCTATGAGCCTCACACTGCGCTGCGCCACACCGAGATCGCGACCTTCATGCGCATGCCTCTCGCGCAGACGCTCGATGAGCTCGACATTGCCCTCGTCGGCATCCCTTTCGACGGCGGCGTCACCCATCGGCCGGGCGCGAGGCACGGACCGCGGGAGATCCGGAACATGTCCACGATGATGCGATCGTTCCATCACGTGACCCAGTTCAACCCCTACGACGTGTGTCGCGTTGCGGACGTCGGCGACGTGCGCTTCGAGAATCTGTATAACCTGGACGAAGCCATTTCATCTATCGAGACGTTCTACCGTCAGCTCGCGCGAGCCGGCGTCACTCCTTTGGGGGCCGGTGGAGATCACTCCGTCACCTATCCGATCTTGAAAGTCCTGGGCGACAAGAAATCCGTGGGTCTCGTTCATATCGACGCGCACACGGATACGTGGGGTCCGTTCCAAGGATCGAAGTTTCACCACGGAGCTCCGTTTCGCCTTGCTTGCGACGGCGGCCACATCGATCCGCACCGGACGGTTCAGATAGGCATCCGTGGCGCGCAGAACACCAAAGAAGGCTGGGACTATTCGCGCGACCAGGGCATGCGGATCATCTTCATCGAGGAGTTCGAGGAGCTCGGGGTCGAAGGTGTCGTCAACATCGCGCGGGAAGTCGTCGGCGACGAGCCCGCATACTTGTCGTTCGACGTGGACGGCCTCGACCCGGTCTATGCGCCCGGGACCGGGACTCCGGAGGTCGGCGGGATATCGACCCGCGAGGCGCTGAGACTCTTGCGCGGTCTCCGCGGACTCGACCTCATCGGCGGCGACGTCGTCGAGGTGGCGCCTCCGTTCGATCCGAGCGGGAACACCGCGCTCGTCGGTGCGACGTTGATGTACGAGATCTTGTGTTTGCTCGCTGAAGCCCGCGCGGCTCGCAAGAAGGCCTGAGGTATAAAGATTTCTAGGGCGACGGCTCACTCATCCAGTAGGCGCTCTGCGTAATCTCCTAGCCCCGCGAGGTAGTCGCGCAGCGTACGACCGGGCTCGTCTTCAAAGCTCTGTCCCGCGCGACGAAGCTCCATCATTCGATCGAGACGGAAATTCCGGAAGTCGTTGCGCAGCTCGCACCAAGCCGTGAGGGTCCAGCTCTTGCCCCAAAAAAACGCGCCGAGGGGACGGATGACCCGGGTGGTCTCATCGCCGTCTCGTCGTTGATAGCGCAGCGTGAGCTTTTGGCGCTCGGCCAGCGCGATACGAATCGAGAGCAGCTCACTCGACGTTGCCTCGGCGGCCCAGGTGCGAGGAGCGAACAAAGCCGCCTCAGCGAGCTTCGGCTTCAACGATGACGGCAGCACCGCTTCGACTTTGGAGAGTACGGAACGTGCAGCCTTGGCGAGCGGCTCATCACCGAAACCCGCGGCGATGCGTGCGCCGAGGACGAGGGCTTCGACTTCCTCCGCGTCGAACATGAGAGGCGGGAGGTCGTAGTCTCGACGCAGCTTGTAACCGACGCCGGCCTCTCCCTCCAGCGGCGTTCCCGACGCGATGAGGTCACGCACGTCCCGATAGATCGTCCGCTCGGAGACCTCCAGCTGCTCCGCGAGCCAGGACGCGGTGACCGCGCGATGGCGACCGCGGAGCAGCTGAATGATCTGAAACAGGCGATCGGCTCTTCGCACGTTGTCGCCTATGTTAAACGGGTCAGGCCGCTTCCTCCACGAGTCCTATGGCGTTGCCATCGGGATCCGAGAAAAGTCCCAAGATCGTGCCCGGCTGGAGCTCCGTCCTTGGCATGATCACTTTGCCGCCGAGCTCGCTCGCCTTCGAGAGTGAAGCCTCGATGTCCGTCGTCGACACGTAAAAGGTGACTTTCGGCCAGGGCTGGTCGCCCAACTCTCCTACCCCGCCCGGAATGCCTTGGCCTTTCGTTGCTTCGACCATTCCATAGTTCATTGGATTGTCGGCGTTGATCTTCCAATCGAACAGATCCTGATAGAACGACTGGAGGTTCTTCCCTTTGCTGCCCATGACCTCGAACCAAACCACTGGATGACTCATCTTTTTCTCCTTCGTGTTGGGTCGCTCGCGCGACGTTTCGAGGTGCACTATGAACCGGGGCTCCTGACAGCCTTCTGTCAGGAGGCAAGACGCGACGACGACTGTGCTGACAACGCTATGTCAGGAGGCCCGTCCCTGAACGATCGAGTCCGAGACACAAAAAAACCCGCCCCGTGAAGGGCGGGTCGATTTGATGAGAACTTACGGGTCCGGGCGATTACGCGCGGCGACGCATCGAGCGAAGGCCAAGCAGGCCGGCGCCGATGAGAGCGAGCGTAGCCGGTTCAGGAACACCTGGTCCCGGTCCTGGTCCTGGTCCCGGTCCCGGTCCTGGTCCCGGTCCTGGTCCGCCACCGGGTCCGGCAACGCCGGGGCCACAAGGCGCACTGGCCGCCGCTCCATTGGATCCTAGTTTATCGACGTCCACTATTTTGCCGATAGCACCGACTTCCAACCAATCCCTGGCACCATAAGAAACCAACGCATTGTGACTGTTGAAATTATTATTCTCGACATCTTCCAAAAGGGCCGCACAATATTGAACGATCAATTCCCCTTCAGCCAGAGGTGTCGATGTGGGGTTGAGAAACAGTCCCGTTGGCCCCTCAGCCGTAATATTGCCGTGCCCGATTTGCTGGTTCAATGTCATCTCGCCATCGTCATGGGCCACCGCACTTCCGGCTGTCGAAAGCAACAGCAACACCCCAATACCCCATACCCGGATAAAATTTTTCACGTCGACTTTCCTCCCCTTCATTGGTGTCTTTCCAACTTCATGGCTTTTATTTAAAATTTATTTTTTCGGGATCAATAGCTTTCTGCAATTCCCACATTAGAGGCAATTAACCCACTGTAAACTTTCTAATACCGAGCCAGTAATCTATTCAATAAATGACCTGTTGTCAATCAAAGGTTTTTACATAACAACCTGACAATAAACAGTTTCTGGCCTCGAACCTTATTAGAAGAAAGGGTTTACCGGTGCTTACGCACGACCAACGGGAAACGGCCTGGGGCGAACGCAATATTCTCCCTTCTCGAAGGGGGAGGTGCTCCGCGCACGGCGAACGAAAAACATATTGCGATGCGCTCAGAAATTATTGTCTGCTCAGAAAGGGTCAGCCCTCTAGCCCCACCGCGAGGTGGTGCAATAAAGAGGGTGTATTTAAATCCCGGTGATATGGCCTGCCAAGTTGCCCGTTCGCCCCACCGCAAGGTGGTGGTGGTCAGCCTTGTTAATTATTGTTACACTTCCGCTCCATGGCATCCCCCATCATTCAACTCAGGAACGTCTCCAAATTTTACGATAGCGGGAGTGTGCGCGTCACCGCTCTCAGCAGCATCAATCTGGAAATGAACAGCGGCGACTTTGTCACCGTTATGGGTCCGAGCGGTGGCGGCAAAACCACCCTGCTTAATTGTATGGGCGGGCTCGACCTGCCGGACGAAGGCGAGATCACACTCAACGGTCGGCTGATCTCTAAAATGACCGATGACGAACTGACCCGGTTGAGACGGCGGAAAATTGGTTTCGTGTTTCAGTTCTTCAATCTGTTACCCACACTGACTGTCCGGGAAAATGTGGAACTGCCGCTCCTGCTCAGCCACGCTCCGGGAAAAGCCATCAAGCGTATCCAGACCCTGCTCGATTACGTTGGGTTGGGGAATCGTCTTGAATCATTTCCAGCGGAACTCTCCGGCGGTGAAATGCAACGCGTCGCCATCGCCCGCTCCTTTGTGCATCAGCCTCACTTGATCCTGGCGGACGAACCAACCGGCAACCTCGACTCCGAAAACGGCATTCGCATCCTGGAGTTACTGCGGCAAGCCTGCCGCGATTTCAACACCACGGTGGTGGTGGTGACACACAACCCGGAGGCGGCACAATACGGCAACCGACATTTTGAAATCAAAGACGGTCGCCTCGTCAACGATAGCGCAACGCAAACGGCCTGACCTCATGCAATTTTTTGAAACCATTCACCTCACTATTCAGAGCCGTGCATGCGTTCAGTAAAATACTTTGTCGATCTGTTCCGCGCGCTCATCCTGCGTCCCCTGTGGCGCGACCCGTTTCGCACCGGCCTCACCACCCTCGGCGTCGCCATCGGCGTGTCGGTTTTCCTCAGCATTCAACTGGCCAATCACCAGACCCTGCTTTCCTTTAGTCAAAGTCTCGATCTGGTGCTAGGCAAATCTGATGCGGTGATCACCGCCGAAGGCATGCCTTTCGATGAAACACATTTAAAAAAACTGCTCCCCCTGCGCAAATGGATCAAGGCGTATCCGGTCATTGAAGGCTACGGTGTCGAAGAGTCCACCGGCGAGGTCGTCGAAATTCTCGGCATCGATCTTCTGCAGGATTCCGGCATCCGCGATTTTTCCATGCAGACCACGGCGAACGATCTCATGGGTCTTTTGCCACTGATCCTCGACCCGAAGAGCATCATCCTGCCCGGTAAATTCATTCCCGGCACACAATTTCAGCCGGGCCAATCCATCTACTTCAATGTGCACGGTCGCAAGCGCGAACTGCACGTCAACGCGGTGCTGGAGAACAAGGGCATCGCCCGCGCCCTCAACGGCAATTTTGCCCTGATGGATATTGCCGGGGCGCAACTGTTGTTCGATAAAATCGGCAAGCTCGACCGCATCGATATCGAATTCAAAAGTGGTGCGAAGTTTGAAGAGATGCAGAAAATCATACGCGAGGTGTTACCAGAGTTTTTACGCATCGACCGACCGGAACGCAAAAACCGGCAAGTGGAAAAAATGCTACGGGCCTTCCAGTACAACCTGTCGGCACTCAGCTTCGTCGCTCTTTTGGTCGGCCTCTATCTGATCTACAACATGATTTCGCTTTCGGTCGTCAGGCGGCGCATGGAGATCGGAGCCCTGCGCGCCATGGGAGCCACGCCACTTTTAATCGCCACCATTTTTATTCTGGAAGCCGGGATCATCGGCACGGTGGGCTCTGCCCTTGGCATTGGCCTGGGTTACGGCCTCGCCCAATTTTCCCTGGAAGCGGTGAACGTCACCGTCAACAACCTCTACCTGCCAACGCAAGCAACCGAAATTGATTTTCACTGGAATCAGATGGGCCCTTATTTTTTACTGGGCGTTGGCCTGTCGCTGGGCTCGGCCCTCATACCGGCGCGGGAAGCGGCCCTCACGCCGCCGACCATTGTGATGCGGCGCGGCAGTTATGACCTCAAAGTATTTCGCGGCAACAAAAAACTCACCCGAAGCGGCCTCATTGTATTGTTGCTGGCAGGGCTCAGTTCCATGCTTCCGGCCATTGCCGGTTTTCCGTTTTTCGGATTCCTCTCTGTTTCACTTTTAATTCTGGGCTTGTCCCTGTTCGCGCCGTCGGCACTCCTGGCAACACGCGACCTCACCCGCAGTCTGTGCACCCGATGGTTTGGCGGCGAAGGGTTGCTTGCCTGTCGCAATCTGGCGCAGAATGTCGGGCGCAATGCGATTTGCGTTTCGTCTCTTGCCATCGCGTTCATGATGGTCATCAGCATGGGCATCATGGTGCACAGTTTTCGACAGACGGTCGAGGTGTGGATCGGGCAGACATTGAAGGCTGACCTGTTCGTCCGCGCCCAGCCGGGAAAAAACATCGACTACCATTACACCCTGCCGGTGGGTCAGGTCGAAGCGTTGCGCGACACTCCCGGCGTGAAGGCGGTCGACCTGTTCCGCGCCATCAACATCAGCTATGAAGACGATCCGGCTATACTGGGATCGGGCGATTTCAACGCGCTGTCACGCTACGGTCTCCTGATCATAAAAGAAGGTCCGCCCACACAAAAACTGGCGAGCCTCACCGTTAATAAAAACCGCGCCATCGTCTCGGAAGCGTTTTCAATCAAACACGACATTCAGACCGGCGATATCATTCCCCTTCAAACACCGAACGGCCTGCTCAATCTGGAAGTGGTCGCCATCTATTACGATTACTCGCAGGAACGCGGCTACGTCATCATCGACCGCACCACTTTTCTGAAATATTTTGGCGACCCCAACGTCAACAGCTTCGTCGTCTATCTGGACAATCCTGCCGAACTGACAAAAGTACGAGCGGAAATAATGCGAAGCATCGGCACCGATCATCGCATTCTGGTGCGCTCCAACGCGGAGCTTAAAAGTGAAGTGCTCAACATTTTTGACAAAACTTTTGCTATCACCTACTCATTGGAAATTATCGGTGCCGGAGTGGCCATGCTCGGCCTGTTCAACACACTCATCTCGCTCATCATCGAACGGCGGCGCGAGATCGGGGTGCTGCGCTTTCTCGGTGCGTTAAAAAATCAGGTGAAAAAAATGGTGATGATCGAGGCAGGACTGCTCGGCCTGATCGGTTCCGTGATGGGCCTTGTGGCAGGGGGGATCGTCTCTTTCCTGCTGATCTTCGTCATCAACAAACAATCCTTCGGCTGGACCATCCAGGTGTTTTTTCCTTACGGATTTCTGGTAGGCGCGACACTGGTCTTCTGGCTCATTGCCGGATTGGCAGGGTTGTATCCCGCCCGAATCGCCGCCAACCTAGAACCCAAACAGGCCGTGCGCGTCGAATAACTCCTCGCGGATGCTCGGCGCACAGCCAACGGAACACTGGCGGTCCGCAGAACAAACCACCGCATGTCATTCTGAGCGTCAGCGAAGAATCTCGCCTTTGCTTTTGTTTCTAAATTACTCCGCACTCAAATCGTTCCAGTTCGGATTCATCGACTCAATCAACTCAACTTTCTTTTTTCGCATCCACCCCTTTATCTGTTTTTCGCGTTCAATCGCAGACCTAATTTGACCCGTTTTTTCAAAACAAACCAATCGACCTAAATGGTAACGACTGGCAAAACCCGGTATCTCTCCTGATTTATGCTCTCCCAATCGCCGTTTGAGGTTGTTAGTGACACCCGTGTATAGAGTGCCAGAGGAATTGGATAGAATGTAAACAAAATATTCTTTCATCTAAATTCTCAAGTCAAAAGCAAAGGCGAGATTCTTCGCTGACGCTCAGAATGACAGGCTTTATTTTTTCTAATTTTTTAAACATCGACTATTCCCGATTCCAATACAAAGGCTAGATTCTTCACTTCACTACGTTTCGTTCAGAATGACATGCGATGGTTTTTACTTTTTCAACAAATGGGTATCTCTAAAAATTATTTCTAACCGCGAGCGTTCCTTGTGAAATAAAAGGCTATTTTGAAACGCGAAAATCCATCAGCTTGATTTCGAGTTTGGCTTTACCAGAAAAATCGTTGCGGTGCAGTTGATACACAATATCCAGCGTGGCCCCGTCTTTCAAACCCGCGAACGCGTGCGCCATCACAAAACCAATCACCTCTATTGTTGCTTTGTCTTGCCTGACCTTGAAGCGAACGTGATTTTTTTCCTTGCCGATTTTTCTGAAATCACGGAGCGTCACCTCGCGTGAAATAAACACAGGTGCCGGATTGAGCTGACCAAACGGTTCGAGCCTTGAAACTTCCTTATAAAATTCCCAGTCGATCTCGGACAATTTCAGTTCGATGTCATGAGCAATTTCCGGTATCAAATCGCGCTCGCTTAAAATCCTGTGACCCACTTTATTGATTGCGGTGCGAAAGTCGTCGATGCGTTCCTGTTCAATGGTGAGTCCGGCGGCGTAGGCGTGACCGCCGAACTGAATGACGTGGCTGTGGCATTCGCCAAAGGCGCGATGCAGGTTGAAGGTTTTGATACTGCGCGCCGATCCTTTGCCGATGCCCCTGTCATCAATGGCGATCAGCACCACCGGGCGATGGTATTGCTCGACCAGTTTGGAGGCGACAATGCCGATGACACCGGGATGAAAATCTTCCGAGGCCAGCACCAGCACCCGGTTGTCTTCAAGATCGACTCGCTCCATCAGATACTCCGCCTCTTTCAATACCCAGCCTTGTGTTGCCTTGCGCTCGCTGTTAATCACATCGAGGTCTTTGGCCTGCAACATTGCGGAGCTGAGATCATCCGACACCAACAGGTGCAAGCCGGTATCGGCTTTGCCCATGCGCCCGGCGGCGTTGAGCCGTGGCCCAAGACCGAAGCCGATGGAAAAGGCATCGATCCTGCCACTGCATCCGGCAACCGACTTGAGTGCGACCAGCCCCGGCTTCTGTGTGGTGCGCACGGTTTCGAGTCCGTGCACGGTGAGCGTATGATTTTCTCCGGTGAGCGGCGCGAGGTCGGCGATGGTGCCGAGGGTGAACAAATCAAGATGCTGTTTTAAATTGGGCAGGCGATTTTTCTCCCAACCTTTATCGTGCAAAGCTCGCCGCACCGCCGCTGACAGCTTGAACACGATGCCAACGCCGGATAAAAATTTAAAGGGATAGGAACAATCCGGTTGATGCGGATTGAGCACGGCAATGGCCTGAGGTAAACCTTCATCGCCGACTTGATGATGATCGGTGATGATCACATCAAGGCCGATCTCATTGGCGTAGTCGGTTTCCTTGACAGCGGTGATGCCGCAGTCGGCGGTGATGACCAGTGCCGTGCCGCGTTCCCTGATTTCCTTGAGGGCTGAGTTGTTGACACCATAGCCCTCCTGCTTGCGGTCTGGCAGGTAGTAATCAATCGGGGCTCCAAGCTCCCGGAAAAAATGCACCATCAACGCCGCAGACGTTACGCCATCAACATCGTAATCGCCGAAGACCGTGATCTTCTCGCCCGCCACCACCGCCCGGACAACGCGATCAGCGGCCTTATGCATACCCGTCATCAAAAACGGATCGTGCAGGCTTTCAAGGTCCGCGTTAAGAAAATCTCCGGCACGGTCGACATCGGCAAGGCCGCGCCCTGCCAGCAGATGCGCCAGTATCGGAGAAACACCCAGGGCAGTGACAAGCTGTTGGGCGGCATGCTCCTCGACTTCATTTTCGCACCATCGCTTTTGCAGACGAGACAGGCTGTCGGTTTTCACTTTTTCTGAATCAGGCATCACAGATATTCTTTTACACCTTTGAAAGTTTTGCGGTGAATCGGGCAAGGGCCGTGTTCGCGGATGCGATCGCGGTGGAGCTTGGTGCCATAGCCTTTATGCTGATCGAAACCGTATTGGGGATAGTCTTCATGGTGACAATCAACCATCAACATATCGCGGTACACTTTCGCCAGCACGGAGGCGGCGGCAATGGACAGACAACGCTGGTCGCCTTTCACCAGAGTTTTCTGATCCTGTTCAATTTCGATTTTCTGGTTGCCGTCAATCAATACCAGGTCCGGCAGGTTTTTTAAATTTTCGACAGCCTGTTTCATGGCGAGGCGCGTTGCCTGCAAAATATTGATCTCGTCGATACAATCGGCAGAAACCACCGCGACAAACCACAGGCCCGTAACCCGTGTCAGTTTTTCAAAAAAAAACTCGCGCTTGTTTTCTGAAAGTTTTTTGGAATCGTCGAGACCGGTAAGATCGCAATCAGGAGGCAAGACAATCGCCGCCGCGGTGACGGGTCCTGCCAGCGGGCCACGACCGGCTTCATCCACTCCGGCAATGCACTGGTATCCCTGGTCTCTGGCCTGTCCTTCAAAGTCTTCCATCGTCATCCTGCTCCTGCTTCTCTGGCCCGCATTTTATGGGATTCACCAAGGCACCGCAACTTGCAACTGGCTCTTGTAACCGGGAGCTTTGCAAAACCCAAAAATCAAAAGCAAAGGCGAGATTCTTCACGGAGCCTGTCCTGAGCCTGACGAAGGGTTCAGAATGACAATTCGTTGATTTTATTTGTCACCCTGAGCCTGTCGAAGGGGGACCTCCTTGTTTCTGGTGCAAAACAAACACTTATGCAAAGCTCTCCTTGCAACCGGGAGTCCGTCAATTCTATAATGAGATATGTACCGACTACTGACGATCTCACTTTTACTGCTGAGCTGGAGCCTGACCGGTTGCACCACCACTCCAGTTTCCGGCAGGAGTGCGCTCATTCTGGTGCCGTTTTCCCAGGAGATGCAACTCGGCGAACAAGCTTTTCAGCAGGTCCTGCAAAAAGAAAAACTCTCTGCTGATAAAGAGTTATCCGCTGTGGTTGAACGTGTGGGAAAACGACTTTCAGCAGTGACCAATCTGCCGAACCTGAAGTGGGAATTCCGGCTGATCGAATCCAAACAGCTCAACGCTTTCGCGCTACCCGGCGGCAAGACCGCCATCTACACCGGCATGCTTCCTATCTGTAAAAATGAAGCGGGGCTGGCGGCGGTGATGGGACACGAGATCGCGCATGTCATCGCGCGCCACGGTGCCCAACGCATGTCGCAGGATATGGTTGTGCAGGCGGGCATGGCCACCGCCGCTATCAGCATGGCGGACAACAGCCAACGCGGCATGATTATGGGTGCGCTTGGTCTGGGAGCGCAACTGGGCGTGATGCTTCCGTTCAGTCGCGGCATGGAATCCGAAGCCGATGAAATTGGCACGATCTACATGGCCAAAGCCGGTTACGATCCTGCCGAAGCCGAACTGTTCTGGCGACGATTTGCCAACATCAAAACCGGCTCGAAACAACCTCCCGAATTTTTGTCGACCCATCCTGCCGACTCCACCCGGATCAGCCAGATACGCCGACTGATGCCGAAGGCGCAGGCGATCTACAAGCGCAATCCAAAAAAATACGGACTGGGCGTTTCGTTTGTAAACTCCGGACAGTCTCAAAAACTAAGCCAGTCAAAGCTTATCGGTCAATCATCCGCGTCCTTGTTGCCACCTTTAAAAACGAACTTGATAAAGAAAATTCCCAAGGCCCCTGAACCCCGGCTTTCATCTAAAAATGCCAGCGCACCGGCGATGCACATGAACGCAAAATAACTCTTCGCTGACGAGAGCTTTGCATAAGTGCTTTTTTAAGGACTGAAAGCAGATATCGCACTTTCTTTCGACAAGTTCAGGACAGGCTATCAGCTCAGCGTGACAAATAAAATCAACGAACTGTCATTCTGAACGACGCGTAGCAGAGTGAAGAATCTCGCCTTTGCTTTTGTTTTTTTGAGTTATGCAAAGCTCTCTTCGCGGACCCGCGACATCCCCTGCTCCATCCTGTAATTTTATTGAAGCTTGTAAATGAATCGGGTAGATTGAATCATCTTTTTATTTCACGGGAATACTACATGAGCCAGTGGTATATGTTGTCCATGATCGGTCAGGATCGATCTGGAATTGTCGCCAAGTTATCCGCAGAGTTGTGTCAGAAGGGATGCAACCTGGGGGATTCCTCCATGGCGCGTCTCGGCGAATATTTCACCATCATGGTGATGGTCGAATATGAGGGGGAACGGCGGGAATTTGAAACTCTGGTGGTGACTCTCTCCCAGCAATTGCAGTTGAGTGGAAGTGCGGAACCGGTGGCAGGCAGTCATGAGCACCACGTCCCGCCGGATGTCCGCATCACCCTGTACTCCGATGACCGGCCGGGAATTGTAGGCGACATCACCACGGCACTTGCCGAAGCCGGGCTCAATATTTTGACCCTGGATTCGAACATTGGCGAAGGCGACAACCCCACTTATTATGTTCATATTGAGGGTACTGTGTCGAAAGGACTTGACTCGCTTTACGAAGCACTGGATCATTTATCGAACGACAAGAATATGACGGCGCAACTGGTGCCGATCAACCCTGAGATAAGATAAATTTAAACTCATCGAAAAAATCGTCACCTCTCCTGCCAGATCCATCGTGTCAAAAATTTTGCTCGACCTTTTCAGAAAATGCGTTATATAATAAATATTATGAAATCCAGATTACGTTTCATTGTGCTGACCACCCTGACGATAGTGATGTTGTTAGGGACTGGAGCGGCGTGGGCCCATCCGGGTCCATCCCATATCCACGAAGGCCCTGTGCTCATGCAGGACCACTCCGCGCATTCCCCGTTTCATCAGCCCAGCCAGCACCTTCAAACTAAAAACGAAGGCCAGTCTCTGCATTGTATTTTGAACGGGCATACTAAAGGCCAACCCTGCCCGCACATGCCAGCCAGCAAAACGGATAACAGCAACACCGTCCGTATCAGTTCAGAATGCGGAGGGCACACGGGCCCCGGCGGCACCGCCCTGGTAAAAACCGGTGGCACCTATAACGCAGTAATTCCAATTCAAAACGAACTATCCTGCTCCCATCAGGAACTTTTTCCTGCAATTCATCCCTTGCTTTCACGATCTCACACTGAGACCGCTCCCCCTCCCAAGCGAACACTCCTCTCTAACTAGCAAACGTTCCAAAAATAAAATTCTATAGATAAAGCCTTCTTGACCCAGGGCGGACTTCTGTCTTTGCAGGTTGCCTGCAAGTGCTCCGGGTCCGGGCTTTAACAGGAGTGTGCCCATGAAAACGATGGAAAGCCATCTGTCTCTCTGGAGCAACATGTTCGTACTGCTGGCCGGGTCATTGCTGACCTCTGCCGAAGCGACTATCACCAGCAGGGCAGAGATCGCCCCGGCATCTTTGCCACAGAAGCTACTTTATAAAGTTGATTCAAAAACCCTGGCAGGTCTAAAGGATTCACTGGTTCAGGTGAACCTGCACATGCGGCAAAATGCTAACCAGATCAGGCCTCAAATTCGTCTGACGTTGTCGGGCGAGGGAATCGTTTGGTTGAAAAAAAACACGATGGATGCGGAACTCAAAAACATGATCGAATGGTTTCATGATGAAGATATCCAGATGGGTCTGGATCAGAATTGGGTCCGCCATCTGAATATCCATGCAGAAGATCTGAGTCCGGGTGTCTCCATCTTACCTGTTCAAAAAACCGGGGAAACCGTTGACTGATTGCAAGGTCTGCGGGCTTGTGCCCACCGGGCGTTCCCATCCGGATCTGGTCTTGGGACCAGGTCCGGTCTGAACTGCGGCTCCCGACCTGCAAAGACAAACCCGTGTCGGTTTATTTCGGGGGATGCCCTCCTCATTCCCTGAAACAAAAAGCCCGCTCCCAGGATGGGGGTGGGCTTTTAAATCCGTGTTTTTTAGCACAAACAAAGATGTTGATCACGTTTCAGGAGATGTCCTCCTCTTCCTCATCATCTCCTGAAACGAAAAGCCCGCCCCCCGGAATGGGGAGCGGGCTTTTTAACTTTTTCAGCTTTGCTATTTAATTTATCCTTTGCTTATCCGGCCTTTTTAGTGCGTGCGGCTTTCGCCTTTTTACCACGACTGCGGACTTTACTCTTCTTTTCTGTAGGTGCTTTCTTGACTTCCTTAAGCCTTGCCGCTTTGCCACGCAATTCGCGCAGGAAGTACAATTTGGCCCGGCGCACTTTGGCGTGCTTTAAGATATCCACTTTTTCTACACGCGGCGAATGGATCGGGAAAATTCGTTCCACACCGACTCCGAAAGAAATCTTGCGGACGGTGATGGTTTTACGGTTGGCACTGCCTCGCATTTTGATGACAACACCTTCGATGACCTGGATGCGCTCTTTTTCACCTTCAACAATGCGCATGTGTACCTTCACCGTGTCGCCGATGCGCACCACGGGAGGCTCTTCCTTCATCTCTTTCTTTTCAATAGCATCGACCAAATTCATTGCTCTCGCTCCTGTCGTCCTGTAACTGGAAAACGGTAATCATAGCAGGTCCGGGCCGGACGGGCAAGAGGAAACATTCTGCCATGTGGACCTTGCGGTCAACCAGCGAAAAACCTTTCGCGATACGGCCCTTGCGGTCGGCGAACGGGAAATACTTTTGCCAGTCGCCGACCGCAAGGGCCCGCTAGATGGTCAGGAGGCGATCGAGAATGATCGCGACCGCCGCCCGGACTGGCAGGTGATTGTATCCATTGATGCCATCGATGGGCGCGAGCACCATATCGGAACGCTTGACCGTATGTGGTTCCAGTCCCCAACCTGTCCCAAACAGGAGAAGAAAGGGATGATCTTCCTGCTTAAAGGCAGTTCGCGCCTGCTCATAAGTCACGCTTTGATCAAACTGTTTGGCAGAAGGCACCACAGTTTTGGGTCGACTGCCGGTTTCCTTCTCGATCGCCAGTTGCGCTTCCTGCAGGTTTTTCACCACCATAGTCGAGATCAGGGCTTCTTTTCGGGTCGGATTGTACCGTGAGCCAAAACCTTTCATCCAATGCTGAACCAGACGCGCTACCAATTTGTGCTGAGATTCCAGCGGCGTGACCACAAAAAAAGTTTCGACGGCATAGGTCCGGCAAATGCGCGAGATGTCGTGCACATCGAGGGTGGTCACCGAGGAAGTCACGATATCGCCCTGCTTGTTGAGTACCGGGTAATGCACCAGCGCAACGAATATACGCGGTCGTTTGATTTCACTCATCATTAGTCTCGTTAATCTTCGCCTCGCTAATCATGGCGCGTTCTTCTGTGCTCAGGTCGACCTGCTCGATCAAATCGGGTCGGTTACGCGCGGTTTTTTTGAGCGCCGCCTTGCGTTGCCAGTCCTTGATTTTTTTATGATCGCCGGAGACCAGCACTTGCGGCACCTCGGCACCGTTATAATCGCGCGGGCGGGTGAACTGTGGGTATTCTAGCAGACCATTTTCAAACGATTCCTCCTCCAGTGATGCCGGGTCTCCCACCACTCCGGGAATCAACCGGGTCACCGCATCGACCAGCACCATAGCAGGAATCTCTCCTCCGGAAAGAACAAAATCGCCAATCGACAATTCTTCGTCCGCAAGATTTTCCGCCACGCGTTCGTCGATGCCTTCATAACGTCCGCAGATGAGAATGACCTGTTGCTTCTCGGACAGCTCCCGCGCTTTTTTCTGGTCGAAGCGTTTGCCGCCCGGCGATAAAACCACCGTATGGGCATGAGGTCGGCCCTTCTTGACAGCTTGCAAGGCGCGGTGGATGGGTTCGATATTCATCACCAGACCGGCACCGCCACCGAAGGGAGTGTCATCTACCTTGCCGTGTTTGTTTAACGTGTAGTCGCGCAGGTTATGCAAACGAACCTTCAGCAGGCCTTCCTGCCGGGCACGGTCCAGAATACTTTCCTGAAAGGGGCCTTCAAACATTTCCGGGAAAAGGGAAATTATATCGAAATGAATGGTTCTAAAGGAGTCCGTCGATGGCATGAAAAACCAGTTTCTGTTGGTCGAGGTCGATGCTCCGGATGACATCGTCGATGACCGGCAGGAGCAGTTCCTGCGGGCCCTCTTGCAAGTCTCCCTGCACCACGTAGACGTCGTTGCTTCCGGTTTCGATGATTTCGGTTACCGTGCCGAAATAGTTTCCGGCTTCATCGTGGGCTTTTAATCCAATAATCTGAAACCGGTAATATTCGCCATCGGGTAACGGGGGAAACTCATCGCTGGGAACAAGGAGGGACTGACCACAAAGAGGCTCGGCCTCTTCGATGCGATCGATGCCTTCCAGTTTGATTATCAGGCGAAGTCCGTGACCTCGCAGGGAGGAAATGGTCCGGGACGAAGCTGTCTCCGGGTCCGCTTCAAGGCGCACCTTGTGGAGATTGCCCAAAAGGCTGGCATCGGAGATCTCCGGTTTGAATTTGAATTCACCCTTGAGGCCGTGCGGCTTCACGAGCTTTCCCACCGGAACCCACTGCATGTTATTCGATAATTTCCAGGACGGCGCGTTTTTTCAATTTAGTGGCGTTGGCGTTCAGGATGGTCCTCATGGCCCGGGCCGTCTTTCCCTGTTTGCCTATCACCTTGCCAAGATCTTCCTTGGCGACCCTCAATTCCAGCACGGTTGTCTTTTCACCTTCTACCATCTGGATGTCCACCTGATCGGGGAAATCCACTAACGCCTTTGCGATCACAGTTATCAATTCCTTCATAGCCCAACCCTCCACAACGGCAATATCTGATGCCGGTCCGCTCGATCAGTAACACGAAAGGGAGAACTCAGATCAAGACGCGAGAAGGAAAAACCCTAAAGCTCAACACCTGCTTTCTTGAGAAACGTCGCCACAGTGTCCGAGGGCTGGGCACCTTTTGCCAACCAACCACGGGCCTTGTCTAAATCCACCTTGAAGGGATCGTTTTCTGTGAGAGGATCGAACGTCCCCAAAACTTCCAGACACCGCCCATCACGCGGCTTTCTTTTGTCCACAGCCACGACTCGATAAAAAGGTTTCTTTTTTGATCCTCGCCGACTCAATCTGATGACTACAGCCAATGCATTCTCCTTTCGACCACAAAGATTTAAAAGGACCTCTCAAAATTCGAAAAACTCTGTTCCGGCAACTCGCGCCTCCTTTTAAACACCTTTAAACACAAGGGAGGACTCACGACCAGAAGCAATTTTTAAGAGATGCCTTTAATTTCGGGGTTGCCCCCGTTCAATCAACTAGAAATTCCAAAGGGAATTCCCATTAATCCTGCTTCTTCTGCTAAAACCACAACCACCCTTTTCAAAACGACCTTTGCAGAACAAAAAAAATAAAAGCAAAGGCGAGATTCTTCTTCGCCTGAAGGCTCATCAGAATGACATGCGGACCTTGCGGTCAGCCAACGAAAAGTCTTTAGCGATGCGGACCTTGCGGTCAGCCAACAGAAAACATTCTGCGATGCGCTCAATAGCTGTTGCCAGCCCAATACCGTTGAGCCTGTTGCCCTCCGCCAAGAGCACAAGTGGGTGGTGGTTAGCCTTTTCCTCCAAGCATACCACCAAGATTAAGCCCGCGTGGCATCTTGCCGGAGGAAAACTTCTTCATCATTTTTTTCATCTGCACAAACTGCTTGAGCAGTCGTTTGACTTCGTTGACCTGGGTTCCGCTTCCCTGAGCGATCCGTTTTTTACGGCTGGTGTTGATCATCTGATGGTTCGCACGCTCGTAAGGAGTCATGGAATTGATCATGGCTTCAATACGCGAAAACTGGGACTCATCCACCTGAACGCCCTTGAGCATTTTGCTGGCTCCGGGAATCATGGACAACATCTGTTGCATCGAACCCATTTTTTTGATCTGCCGCAGTTGATCGCGGAAATCGTCAAAATCGAATTCGTTCTTTTTGATTTTACGCTGGAGTTTTTTGCTTTCCTCCAGGTCATACGCCTCCTGCGCCTTGTCGATAAAGGTCAGCACATCGCCCATGTCGAGCATGCGGGAGACGATACGGTCCGGGTGGAACACTTCAAACGCGTCCAGTTTTTCCCCGGTCCCGATGAATTTGATCGGCTTGCCGGTCACCGACTTGATCGACAACGCGGCACCGCCACGGGCATCCCCGTCCATCTTGGTCAGCACAATGCCATCCAACCCAACCGCATCGTGGAAGGTTTTGGCTACGTCCGCCGCCTGTTGCCCCATCATGGCATCGGCGACAAACAAAATTTCATGAGGCTCGACCGCGCCTTTGATCTTGCGCAGTTCTTCCATCAGTTCATCGTCCACCTGCTGACGACCGGCGGTATCGAGAATGACCACGCCTTTGACATCCTGCCGCGCTTTTTTTATCGCGTTTTTGCAGATCGCCACCGGGTCTTTTTCATCACCGGCCTGAAAGACATCGACTTCAAGTTCGCGTCCCAATACATTAAGCTGTTCGATGGCGGCAGGGCGATACACGTCTGCCGGAACCAGCAGAACATTCTTGCCATCTTTTTTGAGCAAACGCGCCAGCTTGCCGCAGGTGGTGGTTTTACCCGACCCTTGCAAACCCGCCATGAGGATGATGGTCGGCGGTTCCGGGGAAATCTCGACACCCACCGCACCGTCGCCCAGCAACAGCACCAGTTCGTCGTTCACCACCTTGACCATCATGTGACCAGGGGTGAGACTTTCCAGCACTTCCTGACCGACCGCTTTTTCGCGAATCTGCTCCAGGAAATCCGCAATGACCGGGAGGGCCACGTCGGCTTCAATCAGGGCGACCCTGATTTCTTTCAGCGCTTCCTCGACATCAGCTTCTTTAAGCTTGCCGCGTCCTTTTATTTTATTGTAAATGGCCTCAAGTCGGCCCGACAGGGTTTCAAACATCCCCGTAATCCCTTTCGTTAAATACACTTTAAGCTAGTATAAGCCTGATAGTATATAATACAGCCTCAAAATTACAAGGGAGGATGTCATTTCCAAAGCGAAAAAAGCAGTTGTGCTCCTGAGCGGCGGGCTGGATTCCACCACCGTGCTGGCTATCGCACAACATCAAGGATTTCAGATGATTGCGCTGAGCTTTGACTACGGTCAGCGGCACCGGGTGGAATTATCAGCGGCAGAGCGTGTCGCCCGTGCATTCGGGGTAGACGACCACAGGGTGGTGACCATTGACCTCAGGCAATTTGGCGGCTCGGCCCTGACGGATGAGATCGAGGTGCCAACCGGTCGCGGAGCAGATGAAATCAAGCAGGGCATCCCCATCACCTACGTTCCGGCGCGCAACACGATTTTTTTATCGTATTGCCTGGCGCTGGCTGAGGTGTGCGGCGCGGAGGATATTTTTATCGGCGTCAATGCCATCGATTACAGCGGCTATCCGGATTGCCGCCCGGAATTCATCCGCGCCTTTGAGTCGCTTGCCAATCTTGCCACCAAGGCAGGAGTCGAAGGCAAAAGTCGCTTCAAAATACACACACCACTTGCGGAGATGAGCAAGGCCGATATCGTGAACAAGGGAATGGAGCTTGGCGTCGATTACTCGATGACCCACAGTTGCTACGCGCCGGATGAATCGGGCCGCGCCTGCGGCATCTGCGACAGTTGCCTGTTACGCTTGAAAGGGTTCAAAGAAGCGGGAGCGGAAGACCCGATTGTCTACGGGGATTGAGTCCTGAATAGTCAGCCGCATCTCAACTATATTTCTTGCCACGGCTTTCGCCGCCGTCGACGAATAAAATCTCGCCATTAACAAAATCGGAATCGAGCAGGTAGTCCAGTGCCTTGACCAGATCATCGACCGAACCGTGGCGGTTCATCGGCACGTTGCCTTTGTTCTTTTCCATATAATCGTCGCCCTGCCCCTTCGGCGGCAGGATCAATCCCGGTGCGATGCCGTTAACGCGCACGCTCTCGCCCCACTCAACCGCCGCCAGTTTCGTCAAATGCGCGAGGCCCACTTTCGACACGGAATACGCGGCGAAGGTCGGAATATTTTTTTCGATACGCTCGTCGAGAATGTTGATGATCTGACCGCACCCGATCAACCGTTTGTATTCGCGCATCAACAGGAACGGTGCCATCAGGTTGACGTTCAGCGAACGCTCCAGCGTCTTACGGCTGGTCGACTCAATATTCTCTTGCATAAAATTGGCGGCGCAGTTGATGAGAAGTTCCAAATCATCGAAATCGACTTTCACTTTTTCGACCAGCAACTCCACTGCTGACAAATCACTCAGGTCGCAGGGATAAGCCTTCGCCGTCACCATCGTGCTGTCAAGGTAGACGAGCGTCTCCGCCGGGTCCGACTGGCCATAATGCAAGGCGATATTGTAGCCGCGATGGGCGAGTCGCTGAGCCAGGGCCTGTCCGATGCGGATCGCACCGCCTGTGATGAGTGCTGTGGGCATGAGATGTCCTTAAGTGTTTTTCTTCTTATAGCATAAAGGCAGATGCCCGTTCATCCTGTTCATTCAGGGTCATCCGTGGAAGGTGTTGCAGTGGACGTGCCGGGTTGCTAACATGTGCGTTCAATTTTCAAGGAGAGTGTGACATGGTTTCGAAGGTAAAAAAAGCAGTGAACATCGCCATCATGACGGTGTCGGATACGCGCACGGATGCAGACGACAAATCTGGCAACACCCTGGTGGACCGGGCTGTATCTGCCGGGCACGCGGTGGTCGAAAAACGCATCATAAAGGACGAGATACCGCTCATCCAGTCAGTGCTCAAGGAATGGATCGCGTCCCCTGAAGTGGATGTGGTGATCGCCACCGGCGGCACCGGCGTTACCGGGCGGGATGTGACTCCCGAAGCATTTGAAGAATTGTATGAAAAAAATATTCCCGGGTTCGGCGAGCTGTTCCGCTGGCTGAGCTACCAGAACATCAAGACATCGACTATCCAGTCGCGCGCCACCGGCGGCGTTGCCAACGGGACGTTTTTATTCGCCCTGCCCGGCTCGACTGGCGCCTGCAAAGACGCATGGGACGGCATTCTGGTGCATCAACTCGACAGCACCCACGCACCGTGCAACCTGGTCGAACTGATGCCACGCCTCCTCGAAAAATAACCCACTAGCGTGGGGGCTAACAAAAACCACCTTGCGGGTGCTTGCGCACGGCTAACTGAAAACATTCTGCAATGCGCTCCATAACTATTGCCAGCCCGAAACGGGTCAGCCCTCTGCCCCCCACGCTAGTGGGTGCTGGCGCACGGCCAACTGAAAACATTCTGCGATGCGCTCAGGAAATAGTTTTGCTCATCCTAATGGTCAGACTGTTGCCTCCACATCTTCGAGAACGCAACTAGCGGTTCTTGAAAGAAAACTATCGCATGTCATTCTGAGCGAAACGCAGTGGAGAAAAGAATCTCGCCCTGGATTTTGCTTTTTGATTCAGGCAAAGCTCTCCTTTGATACAGAGAGCTTTGCGTAACCTTGCCGTCAAGGCTGGAAACCCGAGTCGCATCATTTCCAAAAGTTTATTGTGTATTTTCGGGAAACTGTTCTACTTTCGAGCCCAGCTTATTCAAGAGAACAAGCAGGGAGTTGGCCAACTCAATATTCTGCAAATATATATTCAGTCCCTCATCCATAAAAAGATGATCGTAGCTTAAATACACGTCCCCACTCGCACCAAACACATACAAGTCATTATCCTCGAAAGCCATATTCCCAAATTCCTGCACCAGTTGATGCTGAAGCTTCGGGATGTCTTCACCTTCATAAAGAGGAACAGGCATCGCGCCGGTGCGCGGGAACAAGTACCAGCCATCCTGAACGGTGAGCAGAGTTTTCAGCGTTTTGCTTAAGCGTATCGGGATATCATCGTCCGTAAAATGGATGACAAGAGTTCTTTGCGCTTCCTCTTTATAGCGGAGCCCCCCACCAAAGGCACTCGCCGGGGCCGGCACCACTATTCCGGCCCGGTCAATAAACTCCCGCCATTCGTTTTGATTGATAGTTTTCAAATTGTACCGCTTTCTTGAAATTCTTTTTTACGACAGTTTATTTTATTTTCATTATCTGATTCATTACAGTTTTAAACACCCAAATTTTTTCAAACTTCTCAGACTTAATTCCTTCAATTTTCTCTCGCGGAAAATTTTGATCCTGAGAACGGTCAAAATAATCAATTGTTATCAGCAACCAATAAGAATCACATTCTTCATACTTTTCACACTTTCCGCCTTTAATTTGAATTATTTCATCCAATCTCTCTTTTAACAACGTTGGGGTTTCGTGTACTTGGGTTACATGCCATTTTGCCTCAGCATATTCTTTCGAGCCAAGGTAAACAAAGGAGAGTTCCGGGATATGACTAAAATATTCTTTTGGAATTTCCTTAGTAAGTTTTCCGGTCAAACTATTCACCAATTCGAACAAACTGCTTGCAAGAGGCTCTATAGACAAAATCTGACGATTGGAATCAAAACTAAAATGGTGGTAATAATTCACCCCTCCATTTCCCAAGTACATTTGTTCAGCCTTTGAAACTACCCTATCACGTAAGTCCTTCTGGCGTTGCTCACTTATTTTCCAGTGCCCCTCTTCAATGGAAAATCGAGTTAACTCAATACCAACCTTCGAGGCCCCCTTTATAATCACATCCGGTCTATCCCTATAAATTACTTGCCCTGGTGGAATTGGGTATAGTTTCGCAAAGTCTTCAAATAATTTTTTCTCGGCTTTTTGCTTGTTATTCAACATATTCTAATTCTAAATTTTTTGAGGAGAGGGGGGGCTTATTAAAATACCCGTGTTATTGCCTGTCAAGTTGCTCGTCACCCCCACCGGAAGGTGGTTTCCTATTCGCCGTCTGCGGAAGACCCGGCGAAAGGGATGCCGGAGAGTTGCGCCATTTCCTGTTTCCAGGTGGTGAGGTCGGTGCGTTGGAACTGGTTCAGGTGAGAGTGCCCGCAGGCCCGGGCGAGGACTTTCATCAACCCGACCGCGCCCTCAAAAAAGTTGGCGAGTTGTTGGGCCGATTTGCCGATATCGATCCGTTGACGCAGATGTTCTTTCTGAGTGGCAATACCGACCGGACAATTATTGGTGTGGCAGGCCCGCATGCCAATACAACCGATGGCCTGAAGTGCCGAGTTGGAAAGCGCGATGGCAGAGGCCCCCAGGGCCAGGGCTTTGACAAAATCCTCAGGCGTGCGCAGGCCGCCGGTGATGATGAGGGTGATGTCTTTTCTATTGAGTTGATCGAGGTGCCGCCGCGCCCGTGCCAGCGCGGGAATGGTGGGCACGGAAATATTATTGCGGAACAGCAAAGGTGCCGCGCCGGTACCACCACCGCGCCCGTCGAGGATGATGTAATCAACACCGACCTCAAGTGCCGCGTCGATATCTTTTTCGATGTGTTGAGCGGATAACTTGTAACCGATCGGGATACCACCGGTGGCTTCGCGCACTTCATCAGCAAATTCGCGGATGGGGTTAATATCCGTCCAGTCTGGAAAACGCGGTGGCGAGACCGCAGGTGTTCCTTCTTCAAGTCCGCGCACTGTGGCGATTTTGCCTTTTACTTTTTCACCCGGCAGGTGGCCGCCGGTACCGGTCTTGGCACCTTGTCCGCCTTTAAAGTGAAACGCCTGGCACCGCTTCACCTTGTCCATGGAATAACCGAATCGCGCGGAGGCCAGTTCGTAAAAATATTTTGAGTTGGCCTCCTGTTCTTCCGGAAGCATGCCACCTTCGCCGGAACAAATCCCGGTACCGGCAAGTTCAGCACCTTGCGCCAGCGCAATTTTGGCTTCCTCCGACAACGCGCCGAAACTCATGTCGGAAACGAATAGAGGGATGTCGAGTTTCAGCGGCTTGTTCGCATTGGGTCCGATGACAATGTCTGTCGCCACCGGGTCATGATCGAGCAGTGGCAGTTGTGCCAATTGGGCGGTGACAAGCTGGATATCGTCCCATAAAGGCAACTCCTCACGCGGCACACCCATCGCTGAAACTGGCCCGTGCTCGCCAACGGCAGACAACCCGCCGCTTGCCAGTTTCTGGATCAGGCCGACATGTGGCTCCACATCGGTGCCTTCATGGTCTGCATAGAGCCCGAGGTAGGCCTCGCGATTGAAATTCTGCGGATGCTCTTTTTCCCACTCGGCGATCTCTTCCGGGTTGACCCACACCTTGCCGTCTTCCACCCACGCGCTGAATTTAGCCAGCGTTTCGTCCGGGTCGTATTCACTGATACCGCTGTCGAAACGAAAGTCCCATTGATGGACTCCGCAAATGAGGTTGTCGCCTCGCACATGGCCGTCGGCAAGCAACGCGCCTCGGTGCAGGCATCGCCCGTACAACGCCGACACTTCTTCGCCATAACGGACAAGCACCAGATCGACGTTCTCCACCAAGGCGTAAGCCGGGGTGCGGTCTTTCAGATCATTCCAATTGGCGACAGCGGTTCGGGACATGATGATGAGTCGGTAAAATTATTTATTTATTACAAAAAAAAATCAGGCTGGGCTGGCAACCGTTTCGTTTTTCAGGAGCGGGTGCCCCAGAGTTTCACGATGCTGAACGTAACCTAAAGCGCACAGGCGGGCGAGCTTGCGCACGCGACCAATATAACCGGTACGTTCGGTCACACTGATCGCACCGCGTGCGTCCAGCAAATTGAAGGCATGCGAACATTTCAGCGTGTAATCGTAGGCCGGCAACACCAGCCCATGCTCGATCTGCGCGCGTGCTTCCTCCTCATACATAGTGAACCATTGAAACAGCTTGTCTTTATCCGCCGTTTCAAAATTGTATTTCGAAAATTGTTTTTCCGTGTCGAGGTGCACGTCACCGTAGGAAATATTGTCCGTCCATTTCAAATCGTAGACATTGTCAACATCCTGCAGGTACATGGTGATGCGCTCCAACCCATAGGTCAGTTCCACGCTGATCGGATCGAGGTCGATCGAACCGACTTGCTGAAAATAAGTGAACTGCGTGATTTCCATGCCATCGAGCCACACCTCCCAACCCAGTCCCCACGCACCCAGTGTTGGCGATTCCCAATCGTCTTCCACAAAACGGATGTCATGCTTACGGGTGTCGATACCGAGCGCGACCAGGCTTTGCAGATACATCTCCTGTACATCTTTAGGGGACGGCTTCATGACGACCTGATACTGATAGTAATGTTGCAAGCGATTCGGGTTCTCGCCATAGCGACCATCGGTAGGCCGACGCGATGGCTCAACATAGGCCGCAGAAAACGGTTCGGGGCCGAGCACCCGCAAGAAGGTCGCCGGGTTGAACGTCCCCGCGCCAACTTCAATATCGTAGGGTTGCTGAAGAACGCACCCGCGCGCGCCCCAATACCCATTCAATGTCTGAATCACGTCCTGGAAATTCATAGTTCTGCGGTTGTACCAAAACCCTTCCCTAAAAGCAATCTTGAGAACCACCTTGCGGTGGGGGCTAATGGGCAAACCGTTCATGAGCTACTAAAAACTTATAGAGCGCATGGCAAAATGTTTCCTGTCGCCCGTGCGACGAACACCCACCTTGCGGTGGAGGCTTAACGAACTGCCCCTTAAATGCCTGTAAGATTTCTTGAGGGTATCAAAATGCTTTCCGTTGGCCCTCCGCATTCAAGAACGCGAATAGCGTTTCTTGAACAGGCGAGGACTAATGTCTGCTGGGCATGATGAGTTTTTCGAAGTCTTCGGGCTTGAGTTTGTACTTTTCATAAAATCCTTGCAGGGCTTTCACCGTCTGGGTCAGGCCGTCGCGATTTTTCTGTTCCAGAAAAAAATTTCTGGCAAACAAAAGATGCTGGATCGCTTTCTTCCCATCTTTCTTGAGATCATAAAGTTGACCCAGCGCAAACTGCGCTTTGGCATGGGTTGGATTGAGGCGTACCGCTTCTCTCAGCATGTTCAGGCTGTTGAGGGGGCTGAAGTCCTGGCAGTCCAACTGATAAATCCGGTACAGCACTTCGGTCAAGGCGCCCTGCACCTGCTGGTTGTCCGGTGATATTTCCAGTGCTTTTCTCAATGGCTCTTCAGCGGCGCGGACACGGTTCAACCGGACTCTTGCGACCCCCAGTTTGAACCACGCATCGGTGCTCATCTTTGGACTCATCGACAACGCGTTCTCCAGCGAAACTACGGAGTCTTCAAATTTTCCCCGTTTGAAATGAAACTCGCCGAGGTCCTGATGCACCACTGCCGCTTTGGGGTTCACCTTTATCGCCTGGTCAAAAAATTTGAGTGCTTTTTTGATCTCTCCTTTTTTTGCGTAGGTGCGGGCCAGGTGATGGTACGCATCGACTTTCAGGTTGGGATCCAGTTCCACCGTTTTATTGAACATCTTGATCGCGTCATCGTACCTGCCCTGCTGGTACAAGGTGAGGCCCATCGCCAGGTGCGCCGGTCCGTAGCGAGGCAATAGTTTAATCGCCTCCTTGAAATGTTGTATCGCTTCCTTGTACCGCTTGAATTTTCCCGCCGAAATGGACATGTGAGTGTGCGCCTGCGCCAGTTGAAAAATCAGCCGCTGGCTTTCCGGGTTTTTTTTTCGCGCCTCCTCAAGAATTTCGATGGCTTGCTCATCCCGCCCGATGTGCATATAACATTCCGCCATGTGAAGCAGGGCCGACGGATGATCTGGCTGAGCCACCAGCACCGACTTCAGGGGTTTGAGCGCATCGCCGTAGCGCTCAAGCGTCATCCAGGTTTCTGCAAGCTTGTATTGCGTGGCTTGATCATCCGGCTTGACCTTTAAAATATCCTGAAAAACTTCCACCTGCCGCCTCAACCTATCAGCTTCTTCGGGAGTGACAGGCTCTTTGGCTGAGGCTCCGGGCGGAGTGTTGCCGGTCTTCTTCGCAGAATCTTCTTCTGTAGATTCCTCTGTTGAGGAAACCCAATCGGTCATTTTTTTCCAGAGAGTCATGCGAATCCTGTTAAACGTAAGGAAAGTTGTTTTAATATGACCTATATTATATAGAAGGCAATACGGCTTGCCTACGATTCTAAACAGGAAAATTTTCCTATGAATGCTCCAATCAACAAACACAGCCTGCCCTTCGCCATTCAGGATTTGATCCGGGCACTTGAAGAGGAAGATGAGATCACTCCGCGTCGCGCACAGGAGTTGTTGATTCAGGCGGAGTTAAAGGAAGATGACCTCGCGCCCTGGGCAGATTTCGATCACCCTCTGCCGGACAGTTATGGCAGGAAGCTGGTCTTCGACGGCGGTTTTTTTGAAATGATGTGCATGTCCTGGAATCCCGGCGATTGTTCTGGAATCCACGATCACGGCTTCACGCAATGGGGAGCGGTGCAAATTTTCGGCCCGGCAGAGCATTCCGTGTTTCTGGTTCGTGATGGAGAAATTTCAACGCTGTCGCGTGCACCGGTCAACCCCGGCACCGCCGTTGCGGTAGGAAACCAACTGGTGCATCAGATGGGCAACCCGTCGAGCACACAGTTCCTCACCTTTCATCTATACGGCTGTCATGGTCGCAGTCACGGCATCACCGCCGATGCCAGGATTTACGATCTGGTGAACCGGGAAATCCGGCGGACCGATGGCGGCGTGTTTTTCCTTTTGCCGGAGAACATGATCAAACGCCGCGAACAGGCTCCGGCACCAGACTTCCTCACCTGGTTGCGCGACATTGTCGAAATGATAAAACGCCTCGACAAAATCAGGCGATCGGGCATCAACACCCCCGGCATCGATGAACAGATTCAGGATCGGCTCGAGCAGATGACGTCGCTCGACAACTGGAACCGACTGGAAGCAGACCTTCAAGGACAAGTGGATGATAACACCGGTCACATGAACGACATGGGATACTGGCATCTTCTGCGGCAGGAATTGATCGCCGCCGCCGGGTTGCAGAAACGGCTTCTCATCGAACAGGATTCAGGCGATCCATTTTTCACCTACGCCGAGCTGTATGACGATGTCATCGGTCAACCTTGCCTGGATGAGTTTATCGCGCCTTATCTTCGCTGGGTGCTGGACAAGTATCACATCGATTTCACCACCACGCGGCTCCTGTCTATCGGTTGCGGCACCGGGCTGATAGAGGCGTTCATGGTTAAGGAGTTGGGGCTGGCAAACGACCGCCTGCTTGGCATCGACAAATCCGAGGCCATGGTGCAGGTGGCCTCGCGCCGCATCACCGCAAGGTCGGAGGATATCCTCGCGCTCGAAGGACAGGAATGGGACATCACTTATTGCGGACTCAACGTGTTCCAGTACCTGACCCCGGAGCAATGCGAACAGGCACTCAAAGTGACCGCCGACATCACCAAACCCGGCGGTTTGTTCATCGGCGATTTCATCACGCCCGATCACCTGCGCGTCTACCCGCATGTGATCCATTCAAAAACCGGCAACGTGATTTCCCTGCGCCATCCGGATTTGGTGGAACGGGAACACTTCACCTTCCAGCGCAGTGAAATACTGAACGTGAGTCGGCAAAGCGGCAAGATGCTCATCACCAACGAAGGCCGGCACCTGCGTTTTTTACCGCCGGTGTGGCGACTGCGCCAGCAATTCGAAGCCGCGTTTCGCGGCACGGTCGATATTTACGACGCAGTTTCGCTGGAACCGCTCGGCCCGCAAGCCGACACCTGCCCCTCCACCCGCTACCTCCTCATCGCCCGCAAAGAAGGATGAGTGGAGCAACCCTGAATAATTTTCAAGTAATTTATTAATTGCGGAAGTGTCTGCTAGCGGCGGTGTTGTTTCAGGACGGTGCACACGGTGTTGATGACGCGCTGGACATCGGCTTCGCTCATGCGGGGATACAGCGGCAGGGACACGATGCGATCGGAGTAACTCGAGGCCAGCGGCAAATCATCAAGGCTGTAGTCGTGATGATTTTTAAAATACGGTTGCAGGTGCAAGGCCCGGTAATGCACGGCCATGCCAATACCGCGATCCTGCATCGCGTTTAAGAATTCATCGCGACTGATGCTGAGTGCGTCAAGGTTTAACGCCAGCACATAGATATGCCACGCCGGGTCGGCGTAGTGGCGGACTTCCGGGGTTTCCACTGCGTCCATCCCGGCGAAAGCTTTGCTGTACATTTCAGCATAACGCACGCGGATTTCCTGAAACCGTTCGGCTTTTTTAAGCTGATGAATCCCGAGGGCGGCGTTGAGATCGGCCATGTTGTATTTATATCCCGGTGTCTGCAATTCGTAATGCGCGAACCCTTCCTTACTGTATCGTTTCCACGCATCCTTGCTGATGCCTTGCAGGCGCAGTACCCGCGCTTCTTCTTCCATTTCCGCATCCGGCAGGGTCAACATGCCGCCTTCGCCCGTGGTGATATTTTTATTCGCGTAAAAACTGAAGGCCACCGGATGACCGTGCCCACCGATTTTTTTGCCGCGATAACCGGCACCCATGGCATGCGCCCCGTCTTCGATGATCGTCAGTTGATGCCGGTCGGCAATATCTTGCAAACGGTCGAGGTCGCAGGCGTGTCCGGCAAAATGAACCGGCAGAAGAAAACGTGTGCGCGGCGTGATTTTTTCTTCGATTTTTTCCGGATCCAGATTCAGCGTTCCGGATTCAATGTCGACAAATACCGGCTTCATTCCCAAATGCAATACCGGATTGACCGTCGCCGGAAACGTCATGGGGGAGGTGATGACTTCATCACCCCGCTCAAACGGCTGAGTCGCAAACGCAAGATGCAGTGCGGCGGTGCAGGAGCTGACGGCGACCGCATAGCCGCAACCAGTGTACTCACGAAAATCTTCCTCGAACCGGCGCGTTTTCGGGCCGGTGGTCAGCCAACCGGATTTCAATGTATCGACCACTTCGTTGATTTCATCGTCCTCAAACCAACTACAATGAAAAGGCAGAAAATCGGATTGAGATTCACTCATGATCAGCCTCTGCTGTCTTTAGTTTTTCTGGATCGAAACCGATCCATTTGATTTTGTCCAACGCTTCTATCTGTTGCGGAATAAATATTACCGGTATTTTACTGCCGCTGATCGAAACACGATGAACCATCAAGGCCACCACCCACTCGCCATCCACCTTTTCCCAGTAATCAAAATGATCCCGGGTGTGCGGCAGAACCATATCTACCCGGAATAAATGCGATGGCAGTCGTTCGGTGACATCAAGTTTGACATCGACCCTGGCGTAGCGTCCCTCGGGGCTGATCCACACCCGGTTAAAATGATGCTCGTCAATGTTAACCCAGGGATTTGCAATGATTCGATAGCTACGTGTTGTCGGGAAACCCAAAGCATCGCGCGGAGTGGTGACCACGTCATTCGGAGGCGGCATGATCGAAAGCCCGCCAGAACGGCGCGACTTTAATAAATCGACTGTGTCAAAACCCACCAGCCCGGCACGATTGATGAACAATTCCCGCGTGATCCGTTTTTTCAATCGGGGATGCTGAACTTGGTAAATTTCATCCCAGCGGCTGGCGGTTCTGTCTTCAAAATATTGTCTCTCAATTTTCAACAGTTCACGTGCATCGTCAATACCCGGCTGTGAACGGGCCCCCTTCGCCGACCCCGTAAAAGGGAGGGTAGCAAACCCCAGCGCAAGAACCAGCGTCAGCCATATTTTTGGAGCAGAATTTTTTCCCATATCGTCTTTCTTTTCGGAATGTTGAGGCAAAAGGTTGAGTCCGATAAGGCAACTCCTTTCTAATATAATATCAAATATTTTTGGAGATTTTTGAGGCCAGAGGCCGGGGAATGCCAGGGGCCTCGGCGATCTCCTCCTCGGTCGCCTGTTTGATGGCCTCCAGACTTCCAAAATGCTTGAGCAGAGCCAGTCGGCGTTTTTTGCCCACACCGGGAATCGCCTCCAGAGGGGAGGCCAGGCTATTTTTGCCGCGCAGTTTGCGGTGAAATTCGATGGCGAACCGGTGCGATTCGTCCCGCACCCTTTGCAACAGGAAACGCGATGGAGAATTCTCCTTGAACCATGCAGGTTCCGCACGCCCCGGTAAAAACACTTCATCGGTTTCGACCTTGTGGCGAAACTTTCCTTTGGCGATGCAGGCAAGATCCACCCTGTGTTCGATGTCGAGAGCTTCCAGCACTTTGAACGCGGTGGTGAGATGGCCTTTGCCGCCATCGATCACCACCAGATCCGGCAGAGGCCGTTCTTCATCAATGAGCCGCATATAACGACGAGTCAACACTTCACTCAACATGGCGTAGTCGTCGATCCCTTCCACCGTTTTTATTTTAAAGCGGCGGTACTCTTTTTTCTCCGGACGCGCATGCTCGAAACGCACCATCGATCCGACCGCCTGCTGTCCCATGGTGTTGGAAATATCGAACCCTTCAATCACACGCGGAAAATTTCGCAGACCTAACGCCTCCTGCAATTCTTCCAGACTGCGTGTCGCAACGTCGCCTTTATCGCGCTCGGCGCGAACGGCGAAGCGCGCATTCTCTTCTGCCATGCGGACAAGGTCCCGCTTCTGCCCACGCAGTGGGGTCTCGACATGCACCCGACTGCCGCGTTTTTCCGACAACCATTGCTCGATCAGGTCGGCATCTTCAACCACGGCTGACAGCAGAATATCTTGCGGCAGGACCGGCTCATCCAGATAATACTGTTTGAGAAAACAACCGATGGTCTCGGCATCGGCCTCATCAGCATTTTGCATCTTGAACGATTTCTCCGCAACCATCTTGCCGCTTCGGATGATGAGCATCTGAACCACGGCGAGTCCCCGGTCGCGATGACAGGCGATCACATCCTGATTCACAAGCGTAGTGGAAATGATTTTCTGTTTTTTCAAAACCGTTTTGACAGCGTCGATTTTATCGCGGAACGCGCCTGCTTCTTCATAACGCATATCAAGCGAGGCGTGTTCCATCTTCTCCTTGAGGCGGTCCATGAGGTCGTTGTTCTTTCCTTTTAAAAACAGGGCCACCTCCTGCACCACCTTCTGATAATCCGGCGGGGCCACTTCACCGGCACAAGGGGCGAGGCAACGCCCCATCTGGAAGTTCAGGCAGGGCCTGCGTTTAGCGGTGCCATCCAGCGGGTCTACACTTTGCCGGAGAGGAAAAATCTTGTAGATCAGGCGGATGGTTTCGCGCACCTCGCGTACCATGGTGTAAGGGCCGAAGTAAGTCGCTCCGTCCTTCTTCACCCGGCGCACCACCTCCAGCCTCGGAAACATTTCCTGAGTGGTCAGACGTAGATAAGGATAGTGTTTATCGTCCTTGAGTAAAACGTTGTAACGCGGCTGATGCTTTTTGATGAAATTGCATTCAAGGATCAACGCCTCCTGCTCGGTTTTGGTGGTGAGAAAGCGGATGTCCTCAATCTTCGGCACCAGTATTCGAGTGCGCGGCGCATGGTTCACCGACTTCTGAAAGTACGACCGCACCCGGTTGTAAAGTACCTTGGCCTTACCTATGTACAGAATCTCACCCTTCCTGCCTTTCATGATGTAGATGCCGGGAAGTTTGGGAGCCTGCTCCAGCAGGTCGTTTATTTTTTTGTCGCGAGCCTTGGTCATAATTTTATTTTTTGCAGGTGCTTGGCGCACGGGTCCTCCGTGGTCAGCCAGCGGAAAACATTCTGCCATGCGCCTGAAAAAAGTTGAACGCGCAAAGTAGATTCAGCCCGTTAGCCCTCCGCATTCAAGAACGCGAATAGCGTTTCTTGAACAGGTCTGGAGGAGGGATGTATTAAAATCCCAGTGATATTTCTCGACGTGTTGTCCATCGCCCCACCGCGAGGTGGTGGTTGCCCTCGTCAAGTTTCCTCTTTATACTACCGCACCATGAAAGCTGATTCTGGAAATAAACGCGGATTGTGGGGCAGTCGACTGGGGTTCATCCTGGCGGCATCCGGCTCTGCCGTGGGCCTGGGCAATGTCTGGAAATTCCCTTACGTCACCGGTCAAAATGGCGGCGGCGCATTTGTTCTGATCTACCTGATCTGCATCGCGGTGGTGGGCTTGCCGATCATGCTGGCAGAGTTCACAATCGGGCGACGCACCGGGCTCAACCCGGTGGGTGCCTTCCGAAAGCTCGCACCCGGAACCCCGTGGGTTGCCATCGGTTTCATGGGCGTGCTCGCCGGATTCCTCATCCTTTCCTTTTATGCGGTGGTCGGTGGATGGACCCTCGCCTACGCCGCCAAAGCACTCACCAGCAATATTTCTTTTTTTTCATCGCCGGATGTAGCTGGTGAATTCTTTGGGAACTTTATTTCAGACACGCCCATGGTCCTGTTCTACCACACGGTTTTTATGGGACTGACCATCGCCATCGTACTGCGAGGCATTCACGGCGGAATCGAAAAAGCCTGTAACATTTTGATGCCGACCCTTGTGATCATGCTTTTACTTTTGATGATCCGGTCGTTGACACTCGAGGGTGCCATGGCAGGAGTTGATTTTTACCTGTCGCCGGACTTCAGCAAGATCAATGGTTCGGTGATTCTGCTGGCCATGGGGCAGGCGTTTTTCTCGCTCAGCCTCGGCATGGGTTGCCTCATCACTTACGCCAGTTACCTGCCGCCGGAAGAGAACCTCACTTCCGCCACGGTGTACGTTGTCCTGTTCGACACTTTCATTGCGCTGTTGATGGGGATGGTGATTTTCCCCGCAGTGTTCGCCGTCGGCATGCAACCCACCGAAGGCCCAAGCCTGGTGTTCACCGTTTTGCCAACCGTGTTCGCGAAAATGCCGATGGGCGGCCTGGCGGCGATCGTATTTTTTATCCTGCTGGCAATCGCGGCCCTGACCTCCGCCATCTCTTTGCTGGAAGCGGTGGTCGCTTTTTTCATCGACCAGTTCGGCTGGGATCGCAAAAAAGCGGTGTGGGCCATGGGCGCTTCTATTTATCTATTCGGCATTCCTTCCGGACTTTCCTTTGGATTGTGGAGCGACTTTACCTTGTTCGGAAAAACCTTTTTCGATCTGGCCGACAACATCGCATCCAATTATTTACTGCCCCTCGGCGGCATGCTGACAGCGGTTTTCGTTGGCTGGTGGTGGGGCACCGATCAGGCGCACAAGGAAATTGAACGCCATGAGACCACCTTCCACTGGGGAAAAGCCTGGGGATTTTTAATCAAATACGTCAGCCCTATCGCCGTGCTGTTCGTCTTCCTCGGCAGATTTTTCTAAAGCCAACACTTCAGGAAAAGTATAAGAGACGGGTCAGACCGGGCGAATTTCGCTACCGACAGCCTTTAGGTTTTTCTGGGGGACGAGGACGGACTTGCCGTCTCCGGATTCAATACGACCGATGATTTGCGCCGGGTGCGCAAATGTTCCGCAAATGTTGATGACGGTTTGGGCGGAGGCTTCATCATCGACCACCACCACAAAACCAGTGCCCATATTGAAGACTTCATACATCTCGGCATCGCTGATCTTGCCACGCTCCTGAATCAGTTGAAACACACCTGAAGGTTCCGGCAGTTTATCCAACACAAATTGAACGCCATCGGCACTGACCCGGTTGAGGTTGCTCAAGCCGCCGCCGGTGATATGCACCATGGCGCGAACCTTGATATCCGTTTTCCACAACGCCAGCATGTCCTGCACATAAATACAGGTGGGCACCAGCAGTTCATCGCCCAGAGTTTTTCCGAGCGCGCTCTCCATTTTGCCCGCGTTCTGTTTTTGCTCCTCAAGCGTCTCGCCGAGCAACACCCGCCGCGCCAGCGTCAGGCCGTTGGAATGCACGCCGCTGGACGCGATGCCCACGACGACCTGACCGGGTTTCACATCCTGCCCGGTGTTGACGTTTGCAAGGGACACCAATCCCACCGCACTGCCGATGAGGTCGATGCCGTTGACGATCTCTTTCACCTGCGAAATTTCTCCGCCGGAAATACTGACCCGCCCTTGACGCGCGCCTTCTTTCAGGCCGATGGCGAGTTCTTCGAAGATGCGCGGGTCGGTGTGGGAACAAGCGATGTAGTCGACCATGCTGACCGGCACCGCACCGAGGCAGATAAGATCGTTCACGTTCATCGCAATGCAGTCGATGCCAAGCGTGTCGTAGCGGTCGACCAGTTCGGCAACGATCACCTTGGTGCCCACGCCATCGGTGCAGAAGGCGAGCCCCTGCCCACCGCCGATGTCGATCACATTGGCGAAATAGCCGAGGTCGAGCGCAACCGGGAAGTCCGGATTGAAGCCACGCGTCGCCGGGATGTGGCGCTTGATCGCATCGAGTGCCGTTTCCGCACCCTGAGTGCTGACACCGCTTTTTTCGTATTGAGAAGAGTTGTCCGGGGCCATCTGCCTACAAAGTTAAAGGGACAAAATTCGCGGAAAAACTGGAAGGGATGCAGTGTAGCATTTTAGCCGGGGATGTTGGAAATTTTTAGAATATAGGGGCCAGACGTGCATACCAGCAGGTTCAATGCCAACCCCCAGAGCCCGGAGTGAAAACCCCAGAAGGTGCTGTAGCCCGCCCAAATCAAGCCCAACGCCACGGCGACTCCTGCAATCAACCCGGTCAACACGGCACTCGATTTCAGGTTCCGCCAATGCACGCCCAGGAAAAATGCCGGGACACATTGAATGAGCAAATCAAATTTTATTTTGAGGAGCTGAATGAGGGTGCCTTCATAAGTCAACGCCAGCCAGACGATGGGGATCATCATCACAACGGTGACCCAGCGTCCGAGGCGCGTCAACTGCTGTTGGCTGGCATCTGGCTGGATAAATCGACTGTAAAAATCGCGCGTCACCATGGAGCTGATCGACAGCAAAGCGGAATCAGCCGTCGACATCACCGCGGCGAGTATCGCGGCAAACAAAATCACCACCAGCCAGTAGCCGAAGGATGAGGCCTGCATCACCTCGAAACACAATTGCGTCAGCGCCGTCTCGGAAGGCACAGTAACGGACGACAAACCGCCACCAAGGTCCGGTCGATGTGCGGCCATCAACACGCCAACGGTCACGGCTATCAGCGCGGTGATGAGCGGCATGAACCCCATCAAGGCCAGCGACCGGCGTAACGTGTCTGAGTTTTTCGCGGCATACAGGCGTTGAATCGCCTGCGGATAAATCGCCCCGCCAAGCCCGACCAGCAGGATAAAACTGAGCCAGGTGCGGACACCTTCGGTATCCGGCGGCATGATCTTGGGCCGGGTCTCAGGGCTTTCAGCCAACGTGCGAATGGCGGAAGGCAAATCACCGAGATGCCCGAACGCCATGAAAAGTAGCAAGGCGAATCCGACCATCAAAATACCGCCCTGCATTACATCTGTCCAGGCCACACTGCGCATCCCACCGAGAGATTCGTAAACCAGCATGATGAAGGCGAGCCCGACAACGCCAACCCACATCGGGACGCGACCCTGAGAGATTCCTTCAAACGCGGTGCCGAGGGTTTTCATCTGCGCCAGGGTAAAATTGCACAGGACGTAGATCATGATGAGGGTCACGGCGATACGGAGCGCCGGACTCTGAAAGCGTTGCTCGATGTAATCACCGGGCGTGATGAATGCGTGCGCCCGGCTCTGCTTGTAAAGTTTTGGCGCAAGCAGGAGATAGGCCAGCACGATGGCGGTCATGAAGGGCACACACACGAGGAAACCGAGTCCCTGCCGGTAAGCCGCGCCGGAGAAACCGAACAGCGTGTTGCCGCTGTACTGCGTGGCGTAGAGGGTGAGGAACAACACGACGAGCCCCATACTGCGTCCGCCGAGATAAAAGTCGCCAAGACTTTCTTCGCGCCGACTGCGGTAGGCCATCGCACCGATGATGAGCAGTCCGCAAAGATAAAGCGCGACGACCCAAAGAGCACCGGGGCCGAAGGGTAGCTCAGTCAACGGAGCCAGTTCCTTCAAGATCGCGCCAGCGAAAGAGTGCGATGTACGCGATCCAGCAGGAAGTGGCCGCGCAAGCAAAAACACACAGCACCGCCCACGCAGGCAGACCAAACCACAAACCGTCCACCGGCCAGATGGGAAGCATCGCGAGAAGAAAGAAGAGAAAGCTTAAGGGGAGAAAATATTTCACTAATGCATTTCCAAGGCAATTAGGCTATTGAGGCTGGTCATCGTCCTGAATATATAATTTCCGCAACGTGCCATCCGGGTTGACCCAAGCGGCCCATTTGCCAGCCGGAAGGTTTTTACCTTTTAAACTTTTCACAAAAGGGACTTCAGCGGGCAAACCCACTTCGACATCAAATCTTGAAACAAACGAACTCCAAGAGTAAAGCAACATTGAACTATCCTCAAACAAATACCAGGACGTTTCTTTTTCTCTTTGAGAAAATAAACTCCCTTTTGACCCATTGTATAAAATAATGGGAATGGCCTTTTTCAAGAAGGGTTTTATATCGCTCCTTAATCCTTCAACAGGTGATTTTTGTTTCAACACAAAAAAATTTTCGACATAAATACCACGTACCCATTCACGCTTCCCCTCAAATTCAGATGATAACCATGGAACATTCCGAATCCGGCTGGTCAAATCAATCAAACTTGAGATATAAACCTTTAGCTTGTCTTCATCAAAAGCTTTTAATTCCTTCGATGCCCTTAAATAAATTTGAGGAAAAATCCCTTTTGGCGAAACACCGGCTCTCCAATTAAATGTTCCATCACCTTCATATACCCTGCTCCACCCCATATTAAAGTGGCTAACAAGGAACGAGTAGAGTTTGCCTAGTCGTTGAATTGAATGGCGACGGTCTATTTCTCTATTTACCTCTTCATAGGGTCCCATAAACATTGAATCGAACATAAGTTCGTAAGGATCCATTTTCAGCCTGCTTTTAAAACCGGATAAAGAAACAACCTTACGTTTTCGTTGGTCAACTTCAACAGATATGCTATCAGGAATCATTTCATATAAAGCTATTGGAATATCTGGTTTGTAAGTTAAATGTTCCTTTCCATCTATGTGGATTCGCCATGGGATCATGAAAACTTGTTGAATCCCAGAGGTGAGCGTCACTACTTTTCCCTTCTTATCCTTGACTGTTATTTTAAAAAAGGGAGAATCATCCGACCAACCCCTGAAATAATACCTCTCAAAGAAATTTTCAACCCATTCTAGGTCGGAATAGATATCCAGAAATACTTTATGTAGTAGTTTTTTATTGCAGTAAGGCCGCTTCCCTTGGCAACTCAGCCCTTTAAGTTTCTTCAATTCTTTTTCCGCATTCGCTTTTAATTTTTTTGGATCAATTCCCAATAGAGAAATATTCAAGTGGTCGAGAGGCGGTTGTTTGATAGCTTTAAGAAGGGCTTCTATCTTTTTAATTTCTACAATTGAGGAACAATCTTTTAGGCTGCCGGGCCCACACATTGCAAAGTGATCACCCAGGTTTTTAATAATAAAATCTCTGTCAGTATAAACAGCCTCCCAGGTATGGGTTATTTCTCTGGTATCAATTCTAATTTCGTCAATATTGGAAGCATCAGTGAAGCCGGAGAGCAGAACCCATATGAATACCAATAGAAAAAGACGGACCACAGCCTTTCCCTCCAAAAAACATTATCTAATAAAATAAAACCCTACGGGTACACGCCCATTTCCAGATAGCTGGTGGCGATTTTTTCAATCGACAGTGCCATCGCCGCGATGCGGTACGAGTGCACCTTGTCGTTCGTCCAGTAAAACTCGCGCATGCTCTGAAACGCTTCGCGCATGGAATCGTCGAGGCCGGATCGCACAAGCTCCAGTTCGCTCGCGCCCTGTCGCAGTTTTGCTTTGAGACTATCCGGGACTTTGCCGCCGGATTTTTCAATCGCCTGTATCAATAAATCGTTCTGACTTTCTTCCCAGCGCCGCGTCATGCGACCAAAGCGGATATGCGACAGGTTTTTGATCCACTCGAAATAGGACACCACCACCCCGCCCGCGTTCATATAAATATCGGGGATCATCACAGTGCCTTTTTCGCGCAGGATCATTTCACCGTCAAACGTGACCGGACCATTCGCCGCTTCCGCGATCAATTTTGCTTTTATATGAGTGGCGTTGCGCGCATTGATGACACCTTCCATGGCCGCCGGGATGATGATGTCGCATTCCTGCTCAAGCACTTTGGCCCCTTCATCAACGAACGTGCCCTTCGGATACCCTCTCAAGCCACCGATGTTCTTCTTATATTCCGCCACGTCCTCAATATCGAATCCGTCCGGATTGGTGATCGCGCCGTCCCACTCGATCAACCCAATTATTTTTGCGCCGTCTTCTTCCTGTAAAATTTTTGCTGTGTGATAGCCGACATTCCCGAGGCCCTGCACGATCACCCGCTTGCCTTCAAGACTGCCTTCCAGTCCGGCTTCTTTAACATCTTCCGGGTGGCGGAAAAATTCGCGCAGACCAAACACGACCCCGCGACCAGTCGCCTCCGTCCGGCCCCGGATGCCGCCTTGCGACACGGGTTTCCCGGTGACGCAACCGAGATGATTCACATCACCGGTTTTTTGCGCGGCGTAGGTGCTGGCGATCCACGCCATCTCGCGCGCGCCTGTGCCCATGTCCGGCGCGGGAACATTGATCGCCGGGTTGATGTAATCCTTGCGGATCAGTTCAAACGCAAACCGACGCGTGATTTTTTCCATGGCTTCTTCATCGTAATCTTTGGGATTGATCACCAGTCCACCTTTGGAACCACCGAAGGGAACATTAACCAGCGCGCACTTGTACGACATCAACGCCGCCAGGGCTTCCACTTCATCCTGATTGACCATGGACGAAAACCGGATTCCCCCCTTGGCCGGCAATCGGTGATCGCTATGGACCGCACGCCAGCCGATGAAACTTTCCACCTTGCCATTTATCTTTACCGGAAAGCGTACCTGATACACATTGTTCACGCCTTTGATGTAGTAGCCCAGCCCTTCGGGAATATCCAGCGTGGAGGCGGCGATGTCAAACGTCAGGTTGACGTTTTCACGGAAACTTTTCTCTTCATGGGTGCTCGACATAACATTCCTCTCTATTAAATTACCTTCCAGTATAATCTAAAGGAAAAACTCTGAATCCCCTACCTTTTTATACTCCTTGCGGGTGCTGGCGCACGGCTAGCGTAAAACGGTTTTGGGTGTTGCCTGGTATTCCCTTTCAAGAAATGCTATTCGCGTTCTTGAATGTAAAGAGGGACACGGACCTTGCGGTCGGCTATCAGGAAATATTTTGTCATGCGCTCAGAAATTATTGTCTGCTCTTGCAGGGTCAGCCCGTTAGCCCCACCGCGAGGTGGGTGCTGGCGTGGAGCCTGCCCTGAGCCTGCCGAAGGGGCCAGCAAAGAGCAGGGTGATTTTAATCTTTGGAATGATAGGAAGCGGTTGCCGCCCTTCGACAAGCTCAGGATGACAACGGAAAAGCTAAGGTCCAGGGCGAGATTCTTCACCTTCGGCCCAGAATGACATGGCGATATTTTTTTCTGGTTCCATTGCCATGCGCTCAGAAATTATTGTCTGCTCTTAAATGGTCCGCTATTAAGAACGCGAATTGCGGCTCTTAACCCACCGGACCTGGCGGTCAGCCAACGGGAAGTACATAGCCATGCGCTCAAAGAATATTGACCGCGCAATATAGTTTAGCCATCTAGCCCCACCGCAAGGTGGTGATGCGCTGGATTTCCAGAATCACATCCGGGTCCGTTTCATTGGCAAGAGTTTGCTTAAAAAAGGGACCGGCTTCGGTGCCCATCAATTCACCAAGTGCCCAGACCGCATGCGCCCGGATGAGCGGTTCCTTGTCCAAAAGTGCCCGCTGTAAAACGGGCACGACTTCTGCATCGCCGGAGTTGCCCAAAGCCACGGCCACGTTGCGCAACAATCCGCGTCGTTTGATTCGCTTCACCGGGCTTTTTCGGAACCGTTCGCGAAACCCGGCAGGGTCGAGGGCCATCAGTTCTGTCAGCAGACGGGTGCCAGACCGTTCCTGAAAAGCGGCTTCCGGGGTGGTCGTCGCGTCTTCATTCCAAGGACAGACGATCTGACAATCGTCACAACCGTAAACCCGGTTGCCAATGGCCTTTCTGAATTCCAGTGGAATCACTCCCTTGTTCTCGATGGTGAGATACGAGATACAGCGGCGTGCATCGAGCACATAGGGCGCGACGATGGCACCAGTCGGGCAGATGTCGATGCAGGCGGTGCAGGGTCCGCAATAATTTTCTGCCGGATTCGAAAAGGGCAACAGCACATCGATCAAAATTTCTGAAAGGAAATACCAGGAGCCGACACCCTCGGTCAGCAGGTTGGTGTGTTTGCCAATCCACCCCAGTCCGGCCTGTTCCGCCAGTGCTTTTTCCGGTACCGGCCCGGTATCGACGTAGCGTCTGGTTGTGCAACCGGGAAACAGTTTTTCAAGCTCCGTCTCCAAAACTTTCAGGCGTGGTTCGATGATGTCGTGATAATCCAGGTTCCAGCCATAGCAGGTGATGTCGCCCGTCGCCGTGTCGTTCAGATAATCCAACTGCCGCACTTGAGTTTGATAGTTGGTGCGCAGACAGATCACACTCTGGATTCCGGGCAGGACGCGATTGAGGTCGGAGCGTTTATCCCGTCCCCGCACCAGCCAGGCCATACTGCCGTGATAACCTTTCTTCAACCAATCGTCAAAAGGCGGCATCAGGTCGCTGGTGTCGGACGGCGCAATGCCCATCGCATCGAACCCGATCTTCCGCGCCGCTGATTCAAGCTGACTTACCTTAGTCTTCATTTCCGTTTTGGAAACGGATTGCTCACTCATGTTGTTTTTGCTATCCTCAAATCAAATTTTTGCATCCACGCTGGAGACCTGCACCGCATGTCGAAAACCGCGTACCTGTACGATCCATTATACCTTGAGCACGAGACCGGTCAGCATCCGGAATGTCCGTCGCGCCTGCAATCGATCAATCGCAAGCTGGAAGTCTCCGACCTGTTTGGTCGCCTTGAAAAACCCGCTCCGCGCAAAGCGACACTCAACGACATCGCCCGCGTGCACGACGCCGGTCACGCGCCCATGGTGGCCCGCGCCTGCGAAGAAGGCGTGCATCAGCTTGACGGCGACACCTCGATCAGTACGCGTTCGTATGAAGCGGCCCTGCTCAGTGCCGGTGCCGGGCTCGTCGCGGTGGACCTTGTCGTCGATGGAAACTGTGACAACGCTTTTTGCGCCGTGCGGCCCCCCGGTCACCACGCGGAACACGACCGCGCCATGGGGTTTTGCCTGTTCAACAATGTCGCCGTCGCCGCCCGCTATGCACAGCAAGTCAAAGGCCTCGAACGCGTGTTCATTTTTGACTGGGACGTGCACCACGGCAACGGCAGTCAGCATTCTTTTTATTCCGACCCCACTGTTTTTTACAGTAGCACCCACCAGTATCCGTTCTATCCCGGCACCGGCGCAGAAGATGAAACCGGCACCGGCGATGGCCTGGGGGCCACGCTGAATTTTCCCATGAGACCTTACGCAAGCGATGACGACTACTTGGGTATTGTCGAAAACCGATTGATCCCGAGCATGCAAAAGTTCAAGCCAGACCTTATCATTATCTCCGCCGGATTCGACGCGCATCAGGATGACCCTCTGGCTCAGATCAATCTCAGTTCGGAATGTTTCGGCAAGATGACCACCCTGATCCGCAAAGCCGCCAACGAGCTGTGCGCCGGAAGGCTCATCTCCATGCTGGAAGGTGGATACAATCTCGATGCCCTGGCCGATTCTGTGCATCACCACCTGCAACAATTATCCGCCGATAGTGAATGACCGCCTTGCGATTAACAGGCAAGGCCGTTTGCATTTTTTCATGACCGCGTGATTTCAAACAACCCTCAACAAACCAACCTTGTGAAACTTTCAATCGTCATTCCTGTTTATAACGAAAAAGCCACCTTACTGGAGTTGGTGAAACGGGTTGAAGCGGTGGATTATGAGAAAGAAATCATTCTGGTCGATGACGCATCCACCGATGGTTCGCGTGAAATTCTACAGAATGAAATCGAAGGCAAGGGTGGCGCGGTAGTGTTGTATCACAAACGCAATCGAGGCAAGGGCGCGGCACTTCGCACCGGCTTTGCCAAAACCACCGGCGATATTGTGATCGTGCAGGATGCTGATCTGGAATATGATCCAAAAGATTATGCGGTATTGATCGGCCCGATTCTCGACGGTCGAGCCGATGTTGTGTTCGGCTCACGATTCCTCGGCGGCCCGCATCGCGTTTTATTTTTCTGGCATTACGTCGGCAACCTGTTTCTCACCATGTTGTCCAACGTCATGACCAATATCAACCTCTCGGACATGGAAACCTGCTACAAGGTGTTCCGGCGCGAGGTCTTGAATGACATCACCCTGACCTGCGACCGCTTCGGGTTTGAACCGGAATTCACGGCAAAAATCGCACGCAAGCGGTTTCGTATTTACGAGGTGCCCATTTCCTACAGTGGGCGCGACTATTCGGAAGGCAAGAAGATCGGCTGGAAGGACGGTGTCGCCGCTATCTGGTTTATTATCAGGTTTAGGTTTTTCTCAAAATAAAAAAGAGGAAACAGAGTTTTGCCGTCGGCGTAACCTCTCGCAATCAACTGACGTGAGAAATATCAGGGCGAACTATTTTTTTTGAACATGTCACTTTCAAATACTTTTGTCTCACGCGCCACCAGCCCACTGAGCACCAACAAGCCGATGAGATTGGGCACGGCCATGAGGGCGTTCATAGCATCCGATAAATTCCACACGAGTTCGATTTTCATGACGGCACCGACATATACAAATACCACCCAGGCATAGCGGTACCCCATCACCCAACGCTGGCGGGTGAGGTATTCAAAACATTTTTCTCCGTAATAGCCCCAGCCGAGAATTGTCGAGAACGCGAAAACCACCACAGCAAAGGTGATGAGGGTTTCTCCGGCTGAGCCCAGACCTTGTGCAAACGCCAGTTGAGTGAGGTGCACCCCGGTCTCTCCACTTTGCCAGACACCGGTGACCGCCAACACCAGCCCGGTAAGTGAACAGACCACCAACGTGTCAATAAAAGTTCCTGTCATAGAGACCAACGCCTGGGTGCCGGGCTGATTGGTTTTTGCGGCGGCGGCGGCGATGGGCGCACTGCCGAGACCCGATTCGTTTGAGAACAATCCACGTGCAACACCAAAACTGATCGCCTGCGCCACTGTGGCTCCGGCAAAACCACCGACGGCGGCCTGACCCGTGAACGCACTTTTGAATAGCAGTACCAGCCCCGCCGGAATCTCTGTCCAATGCCGGAGGATAATGACCATCGAACCGATAAAATATATCGCCACCATGAAAGGCACGAGGAGGATCACCACTTTGGCAATGCGTTTGACTCCACCAACGACCACCAGCCAGGTGAGTGCTGAAAGCGTGAGACCGATGGTCACAGGAGACAGTCCGGTAACACTGTTTATGGCGGCAGAGGTGGTGTTGGCCTGCACCATGTTGCCAATCCCAAACGCGGCGAGGGCACCAAAAAAAGCAAACGCCCAGGCCAGACGCGGCGTGTTCATTCCGTTTTTCAAATAATACATGGGGCCGCCGGAAATTTCCCCGGAGCAATTGACTTCACGAAAGCGTACTGCGAGAAACGCTTCGGCATATTTGGTCGCCATCCCGAACAAGGCGGTGACCCACATCCACACCACAGCACCCGGCCCACCCGAGGCGACCGCCGTAGCCACACCGGCGATGTTGCCCACCCCGACTGTGGCCGCCAGAGAAATCATCAAGGCACCAAAATGCGAGATATCCCCTGGGCCGGAATGATCTTTTGAAATCACCAAACGCAAGGCACGACCGAGCAAACGAAACTGTATACCGCGCAGACAAATGGTCAGCCACACACCGGTGCCCACCAGCAGAACCAGTAACCACGGGCCCCACAACAGGTCGCGCACCACGGCAATGAATTGCGTTAACGATTCCATCAAATTTCAGGAAATGGCAAAGGGGAGACCCGGCAGAATTACCGGCGTGAAAAACACTGGTTTCAAGAAGGTCTTATTAAACGCGATAGTTCCTGTTCTGGCGACGACTGCATTTCTAAAGCCACCATGTACAAAACTGGAAAAATCCTGGCTGAAGTTTTTTATTTTTTTACGGGTTTCTCTTTGGCTTTCTTTTCTTGTTCTTGTTCTTTCTTTTTTTCCTCGGATTTTTTCTCTGCCGTTTCCAGCACTGAGATGAGGCCAGGATTGGCAGAGACCTCGGACTTCACTCGTTTGATGGTGTTCGCCGCACTCAACTTTCTCATCCAGTTGGGATTCTCCTCGGCGGCACTCAAAGTCGCATCGATATGAGCCACCACTTTTTGGAGAGAGGGAACCGCACTCCCTTCAAGCATCGTTTTGGCATTCTTTCGCTCAACATTCAAGGCACTGAACTTTTTGCCAAACGCTCTGAGGCCGGTGGGTGTGTGGTAAGAAGTGTCCCCATCCTTGGCAAATTGCATTTCCTTTTTCAGGAAAGCTTTGGCCTTCTGAATTTTCGCAAGATCCGCTTTGGAAAGAATATCCTTGTCCTTGCTTTTGCTACTGGAACTTTTTGCAGGAGAATCGGGAGTTTGCGAAGTCCCGGTTGACCGAATACTTCTCATCTTGCCCTGATCGCGGAATTTCCTGGGAATTTTGCTGAGGTCATTAGTGAAGTGGGTTTTGCCTGAATCATCAGTCCATTTAATGATTCCTGCCTGTGCAAAATTGCCTGCGCCCGCAACAACTCCTGTAAACAGAGCGATCATCAGGCAAGCTGTAAATTTTTTTGGCGACATCGTATTTTCCTCCTGCCCCTTATGCAAACACCGGGAGTGAAAAGGTCTTTCCCGAATTATATCAACGTCCTGCCAAGTCTGCTATACTTTATATATCTATCGGTTTGCCATGTAACTTTTGTCTTCAAACCACCCATTTAAATAATTGAGATATTATGGAATCCAACAATCTGCGTTTTGTTAACGACAATGTTTATGATCTGGCGCAGGAAGACCGCGTGGTCAGTTCCTATCTGTACGACAAGTACGGCGAGCAAATTTGCCGATTGAAAGGGTTGATGGTCGACCCTGAAACATGGGAAGTGCGCTATGCCGTGTTCGTCGATGGCGGTTTTCTTTTCACCGATGGCAAAACCGTTCTCCTGCCGCGCCCCCTGTTTTATGTGATCGACATGGGCAAGATCAAAACTAACTGGTCGCGGGAATCGCTTCAACATGCCCCCACCATCGAGTCTGTGGAAGATGTCAGCCTAAAAGATGAACGCGCCATCCTGAGCTACTTCGATCTGTCCCCCTATTGGGAAGATGCCCCCACCGACACTGAAGTAGCCACCGAAGAAACCACTGAGTGACCCTTTTCAACACCTGTTAAAAATAAAATCCGGCACACATTTTAGGACCCAGGCAACGAGACGCCAGCGCCGGGTGATGTAGGCGTGATTTTTTTTAGCGCGGATCGCCTGAACAATCTGCTCCGCCGCCTGATCCGCCGTGCAAACCCAGTAGGCATTGCGAGCATCGATCATGGGTGTGTCAACGAATCCCGGCTTGATATCGGTCACGGTGATCGGTAGTTTGTTGTGGGTCACCATCTGCTGGAGACCTGCAAGGTAACTTGATATAAATGACTTGGATGCAAAATACGCCGGGGCCTTGCGATTGCCACGGATAGCGGCGATCGATGAAATCCCGACAAAATGCCCGCCTCCCTGCTCCTTGAAATATTTCATCGCCAGGTTAGCGAGCAAAGTAAACCCCTCCACATTGGTCGCAACCGTTTTTATTTCTTTGGCCACGTCGAGTTCCGGGTTCTGGTAACCGACACCTGCATTGTAAATGATGAGATCGACTTGCTCCATCCTGCCAATCAAATTGTTCAACTGTTCTTCGGCCTGAGGACGGGTGACATCCATTTTCTGAACGAAGCAATCTTCTCCGATTTCACGTTGAAGCTCCTCCAACTTAGCCGTGCGCCGTCCGGTAATTCCAACGCGGTATCCCGCGCGAGACAATACCTGTGCGAGGCTCCAGCCAATACCCGAGGTCGCGCCGATCACAATCGCTTTTTTAACGTAGGATGAAGACATAATTTTTTAGTGGTTCACTCTAATCATTATGGTCAGCCTGCCACTCCACTTCAAGACGGCGCACGGGAACCATTCTGCGATGCGCTTTGATATTCCCTCTTTTTAAAGAGGGACGCGAAGGTGCTGGCGCGGAGCCTGTCGAAGGGGCCAGCAAAGAACAGGGTGATTTGAACAACTTCGCATACATCACAAAACTTCAGGACCCGGGAAAAACGCATCGAAAAAAAAAGGTAAAATCCCCCCAGCCCCCTTCGGAGAAGGGGGAGCAAAGTCCAGCCCAAAAAATAAAGTCCAGGGCGAGATTCTTCTCTCCACGGAGTTTATCCTGAGCCTGCCGAAGGGTTTCGCTCAGAATGACATGCTGTGGTTTTTGTTGCCCCCACGCCAGTGGGTGGTTATGAGGTTTGTATTAAAATCCCAGTTGTATCGCCCTAACAGTTGCCCGTTAGCCCCCACGCAAGTGGGAGGTACGTTCGAGTAAGGCCTCGACCGCATAGGCTACCTGCGTCACGCTGATATCTTCCAGACAAAATGGTTTTTTATGCGGTGACGGTTTGCAGTCCTTGAAAAATTTATGGCGGCAGGGCGAACAATCGAAATTCAGCGTGACCAACTCCTTGCGTTCCTTCGCGATAAGAGGGTCCGTTGTTTTGGGATGACCGGGGCCAAACAAACCCACCACCGGCGTGTCAATCATCGCGGCGAAGTTCATCAGGCCGCTGTCGTTTGCTACCAGCAGTCTGCAGTTTTTCAGAATGCCCGCCACCAGCTGCAGGTTCAACCCGGCGAATATGAACACCTTTTCTTTGGGGCAGAAGCGGCTCACTTTTTCGAGCAGAGGCCTCTCCCCACGACTGCCCATCAGCAATATTTTGGCATTTTTTTCCTTGATCAGTTTTTGACACAAAATGCCAAAGCGTTCCGTGTGCCAGCTTTTTTCCGGTTTGGAAGCACCCGGCGAAACGGCGATCAGACAATCGTCAGAGCCCATGCCCATGCGCTCCAGCAGTTCACCCTGTTGACGCACAGCCTCCCTGGTTATCAGTTCGGGAAAGGTGCGCGTCACCTCGTCCACCCCAAAAGGTTTGACGATACCCGCATAATAATCGGTGCCATGGATGGAACGCGATTCTTTCACCACCGGCAGGGGATCGGTCAATAGAAAATTTCGGCCATCGGTTTCGTAGCCGATTCTACGGGGCGCACCGGACAGGAGCGCGAGCCACGCCGAGCGTATGGAGTTGGGGAATAGAACTGCCAGATCAAAATGATATTTTCTAAGTCCAAAAGCAAAGCGGATCTGACTGAACGTCCCGCTACCGGGTTGGTGTGGAAACGGAATAACGCAATCGATGTCCGGATGGTTCACCAGAAATTCGTTGGATGGAGGCCGTACCAGTGCCGTGATGCGGGCCTCGGGATAATGCTTGCGCAGGGCCTGAACCGTGGGCAGTGCGAACACAACATCGCCTATCCAGTTTGGCATCCAAACCAGAAGGTGCTTTACGTTTTTTGGAGGGGCTTGTTCTTGCATCGACGCTGGCCCTATTTCACTCGCTTGATGGTCGCTCCCAGACGGGACATTTTTTTCTCCATGGACACATAACCGCGATCAATATGATACACCCGGGAAACGATGGTCTCCCCTTTTGCGGCAAGCGCCGCCAGCACCAGCGAGGCACTGGCGCGAAGATCGGTGGCCATCACCGGGGCACCACTCAATTGCTTCACCCCGCGCACCACTGCGGTGTGTCCTTCAATGAGGATGTCGGCCCCGAGTCGTTTGAGTTCGGCGGCGTGCATGAACCGGTTTTCAAACACGGTTTCCATGATAACACTTTGACCTTCAGCCAAAGTCATCAAGGCCATGAACTGGGCTTGCACATCGGTGGGGAATCCCGGATGCGGTTGGGTCCGGATATTGACCGACTGCACCGGGCCATTCGCCTTGACATACAACACACCGTCGCCTGTTTGAACCGTGACACCTGCTTCCCGTAACTTGAGCACCACCGGCTCGACATGATTGGGAAAACAATTCTGCACTTCAATCTCCCCGCCAGTGATCGCCCCGGCGATCAAGTAAGTCGCCGCTTCGATGCGATCGGGAAAGATGCAGCAGTCAATCGGCTCAAGGGACGACACGCCCTGAATGACGATGGTGTCGCTTCCTGCATCTTTAATTTTCGCGCCGGATTGATTGAGCACCTCGGCAAGGAAAGACACCTCCGGCTCGCGCGCGGCATTTTCCAGAACCGTTTCACCTTCCGCGAGAGTCGCGGCCATCATCAGATTCTGCGTGCCGGTGACACTCACCGTGTCGAAACAATAATGAGCCCCTACCAGTTTTTTGGCACGCGCGTGGATGTAACCTTCATTCACATGGATTTCCGCGCCGAGGGCTTCGAGTCCCTTGATGTGCAGGTCGATGGGCCGCGCTCCAATGGCACACCCGCCGGGAAGCGAAACTTTAGCTTCGCCCAAACGGGCAAGCAGTGGACCCAGCACCAGACAGGAGGCACGCATGGTGGAAACGAGATCATAGCGGGCTTCCGTTTTCTTCAGGGGTTCCGAGTTGATCACGACTTCATCCTTTTCCCAGGACTCGATTACTCCACCCAGATCACGGATCAAGTCCAGCATGGTGGCGACATCCTTCACTCTCGGCGCGTTGGTCACCCGATTGCGACCACGGGTGAGGAGGGTCGCCGCCAGCACTGGCAGCACCGCGTTCTTGGCACCGCTGATAGAAACCGCTCCGCGCAGAGGCTGGCCTCCCTGAATCACAATTTTATCCATCGGTCCTCTTGCGAGCCGAAACCGCGCGGTCCCGGCCTGAATAATCCTGATGTAAATTTACGCGGGAAAAATTTTCCTCGCGCATCAGCATGGTTTTTACGGCGGGGCCTTGATCGCTCCCGATTTCCATCAATAAACGTCCTCCCGGTTTTAACCAGAGGTGAGCCCCTTCCAAAATTTTATCGAAAAACTTTAAACCTGCTGTCCCCCCGTCCAAAGCAGTGGGTGGTTCAAATTGACTGATTTCCGGTTGCAGGCTCCGGCACTCACCGGATGCAATGTAGGGCGGGTTGCACAAAATAAAATCGATTTCGCCAACTTTAAAATCATGGCCTCCCAGATTACCAAACATATCCGATGACAGCCAGAGGATACGATCCTCCACGCCATGCCGCCGACTGTTTTCGCGTGCCACAGCAAGGGCTGAAATTGAAAGATCTGTGCCGATTATTTTTGAAGCGGGTAATTCCAGTGCTGAGATTATGGCCAGAACCCCGGACCCGGTGCACATGTCGAGGCCCTGCAAAGGTTCATTTCTTTTTTGTGCCGGGATGGCGTTGAGGAGTTGTTCGATCAGGAGTTCAGTTTCGGGTCGCGGGATCAGAACGTCCGGCGTCACTTTGAAGGAGCGCGACCAGAATTCCCGCTCGCCGATGATATAAGCCAGCGGTTCGCGCTTTTCTCGACGTTGAATCCATTCTTCACAACGCTTGATGTCCTCGAGATCGAGCTGGCGGCTGGAGTCGCGCCAAAATTCTTCCCGGCTGATGTTGAGCACCCGACAGAGCAGGACCTCCGCATCCAGCCTTGGAGACTCCACTCCGGCTGCTTCCAACCGGCGGCAGGAGCTTGTCAGCAAGGCTTGGAGGGTCTCCATGGACAAATCAATTTTTCTGATTTTTTAACGCCTCGGCCTGATAATGAAGGATCAGGGCTTCCACCATATCATCCAGTTCACCTTCCATGGCCTGGCTCAGCTTGTGCATGGTGAAACCAATGCGATGGTCGGAGATGCGCTCCTGCGGAAAATTATAGGTCCGGATACGTTCACTGCGATCCCCGGTACCCACCTGCTGGCGACGGTCGGCGGCAAGCACTTCCTGTTGTTTACGTTGTTCTTCATCATACAAACGGGCACGCAGAACTTTCATGCCGCGTTCTTTATTTTTGTGCTGTGATTTTTCATCCTGACAGGACACCACAAGTCCGGAAGGTACATGAGTGATGCGAACAGCGGAGTCGGTGGTGTTAACGCTCTGCCCGCCGGGGCCCGACGCACGAAATACATCGATCTTCAAATCTACCGGATTGATATTGATTTCCACGTCTTCCACTTCCGGTAAAATTGCCACGGTCACAGCGGAGGTATGAATACGCCCCTGGGTCTCGGTCGTCGGCACTCGTTGCACGCGATGCGTTCCGGCCTCGTATTTAAGCTTACTGTAAACCGCCTTGCCGCGAATATTGAGCACGACTTCTTTGAAGCCGCCAACACCGGTCGGGTTGCTGGTCATGATTTCAACTTTCCATTTTTGCCGTTCGGCGTAGCGCGAGTACATGCGATACAAATCCGCCGCGAACAGTCCGGCCTCATCGCCGCCAGTTCCGGCCCGGATTTCCATGATGACGCTTTTCTCATCGCGTGGGTCCCTGGGTAGTAACAGCTTTTTCAGTTCCTGTTCGTTTTTCTCTGTTTGCTCGGTGAGCGTTTCAATTTCCTGCCGGGCGAGGTCCTTCATTTCCGGGTCGCTTTCTTCTTCAAGAAGTGCCCGGTTCTCTTCCAACTCCTGGTTGTTTTTTTTCCAGTCACGGTATTCCTTGACGATGTCCACCAGTTCCGAATGCTCGCGCGCATATTTCTGGAACTCATTCTGCAGGGCAATGATTTTGGGATCGCTCATTTTGCCAGAGAGGTCATCGAATCGTTTTTCAATGGCGGCCAGTTTTTCAAACATGAAGAAACCAGGGTTGAGGAGAAATTGGGAGAAAACGCTTGAACTAAAACAGAAAAATACTGCTGGAAAAAATCTTTTGGCTCACCTTAAAGTGCAGGTGCTACAGAATTTAAACGGACCTCTTCATAGGAAGGACCTTTTAAAAAAGGAGGAGTTAAGCCAGCTAATTGGAGGCGGGGGTACTTTCGGCTGGTGTGGCAGACGCGGCGGTCTTTTCGGCTTCGGCCTTGGCCTTTTTTTCCTGAAGTGCTTTCCCGTACTTGCGGGTAAACTTTTCGATGCGTCCGGCACTGTCCATCAGCTTCTGTTTGCCGGTATAAAACGGGTGACAAGCGGAGCAAACATCAAGGTGCATATTTTTTACGGTAGCAAAGGTGGTTACCTTGTTGCCACAGGCGCAAACAACTTCAGTTTCAAAATATTCTGGATGTATTTCGGATTTCATGGTTTCTGGACTCGTGTGTGCGTCAGGAATTCATGGTTTGCATGAATTCCAGGTTGTTTTTAGTTTGTCCCATTCTTTGCAGGAGAAGCTCCATAGTATCATTAAGTCCCATCGGTTGTAAAACTTTTCTAAGAAGCCAGATGCGCTGTAACTCCTCTTTGTCGATGAGCAGTTCCTCTTTTCTCGTGCCAGACTTGTGGATGTCAATTGACGGAAACACACGTTTCTCAGCCAGCTTGCGGTCGAGCACGATTTCCAGATTACCGGTTCCCTTGAATTCTTCAAAAATAACATCGTCCATGCGACTGCCGGTGTCGATCAGCGCGGTCGCCACGATGGTGAGACTGCCACCTTCTTCAAGGTTCCGGGCGGCACCGAAGAAACGTTTCGGTCGTTGCAGAGCGTTGGAATCGACACCACCAGACAACACCTTGCCGCTTGGTGGGACGATGGCGTTATAGGCACGCGCCAGACGGGTGATACTGTCGAGCAGAATGACGACATCCTTTTTATGTTCAACCAGACGTTTGGCCTTTTCGATGACCATCTCGGCGACTTGCACGTGGCGTTGCGCCGGTTCGTCGAAGGTGGAACTGATCACTTCCCCGTTAACCGAACGTTGCATGTCGGTGACTTCTTCCGGTCGCTCGTCGATGAGCAGGACGATCAAAACCACTTCCGGGAAATTGCTGGTGATGCTGTTCGCGATGGATTGCAGGAGCATCGTCTTACCCGTGCGCGGTGGCGCGACGATCAGACCACGCTGGCCTTTGCCGATCGGCGTCATCAAATCCATGATGCGTGCGCTGAGGTCCGTGCAAGCTGGTGTTTCCAGACGCAGACGCTCTTCCGGGTACAACGGAGTCAAATTGTCGAACAGAATTTTATCTTTGGTTTTTTCCGGGTTTTCAAAATTGATCGCTTCGACCTTGAGCAGGGCAAAGTAACGCTCATTTTCCTTCGGTGGGCGAATCTGGCCCGAAATGGTGTCACCGGTCCGCATGTCAAACTTCCGGATTTGCGAGGGCGATACGTAAATATCGTCCGGACCCGGCAGGTAATTGTAGGTGGGCGCACGCAGGAAACCGAAACCGTCTGGCAGAATTTCAAGCACACCCTGACCAAACATCAGACCATCTTTTTCAATCTGGGCTTGCAGAATTTTAAAAATGAGGTCCTGCTTGCGGAGGCCACTGTGGCCCTGAATTTTGAGCGTTTTGGCCATATTGGTCAGATCCGAAATGGTCTTGGCCTTGAGGTCCTCAATATTCACTGTTGGCGGTTTTGTTGCGGTAGACATAAGTGAAGTGGATTCTTTACGAAGGGTTTATAATGAAAGAAACAAATGTGTGGGTCGAAGGGTAACGGAGTTTATGCAGGTTTCCCGAAATTGAATCCCGTTTTTTATGTGGGAACAACCAATCCAAATGGGGATCAGGGGTTAATCTTGCAGGAAGATTCCTTGGGGTACAAAGCTACATTATCCGCTCCATTTTAATTTGTCAATGCCTTTCCCCCAGTTTTTTCAAGTTTTTGCGGGTTATGAACCCCGCCGATAAGGCTCCTTTCTCCAATACTTTGCTGAGAGAAAAGAGACAACTTTCTTCCAATCGAATGCCCTCGGGTAATAATGGAATTCCCCGGACGACAACCATGACCGACAGCCGCTTTCGCATCCGCTCTGAAAATTTTGAACCGGCCTATATGGATTTGTTCCGCTCCGGCGAGCTGTACCGACGTTCGCGCCTTGGCTTGCGCCATCTCGAAAAATGTCGCGTGTGCCCGCGCGACTGCGATGTCAATCGCCTGTCCAACGAATGGGCGTTGTGCAAGACCGGCCGCTACGCCCGGGTCTCCAGCCACTTCCCCCATTTTGGCGAAGAGGATTGCCTGCGCGGCACCCGTGGCAGTGGCACCATTTTCTTTTCCATGTGCAATCTGAAATGCGTGTTCTGCCAGAATTACGATATCAGTCAGCACCATGACGGTATCGAAGTTACACCGGAGGAACTGGCCAACATGATGATGGCACTGCAAAGCGGCGGTTGTCACAACATCAACTTCGTCACCCCGGAACACGTCGTGCCGCAAATCCTGGAAGCCCTGCCAATGGCTGTGCAAATGGGCCTGCGGATTCCGCTGGTGTACAACACCGGCGCGTTCGATTCGATGGAAAGCCTGGCGTTGATGGATGGCATGATAGACATCTATATGCCGGATTTCAAATACTGGACGAGCGAGGATTCCGCGAAATACCTGAAGGCCACCCGATACCCGGAAGTGGCCAGGCAGGTCATCCGGGAAATGCACCGGCAGGTAGGCCCACTGACTTTCGACGAAAACGGTCTCGCCAAACGCGGCGTGCTGGTGCGGCATCTGGTCATGCCCGATGCATTAGAGAACACGAAAGCCATCATGCGCTTTTTGTCCGATGAACTATCGCCCGACACCTTTGTCAATGTGATGGACCAGTACCGGCCCGCCGGGAAAGTCACGCCCGAACGGTTTCCGACACTGGCACGTAGAACCACCGCCGAAGAACATCAGCAAGCCGTAGCCATCACAAAGGAAGCCGGACTCACCCGCCACCTTCCGGTGGAGAGCTTTGCATAACCCAAAAATCAAAAGCAAAGGCGAGATTCTTCACTCTGCTACGCGTCGTTCAGAATGACAGTTCGTTGATTTTATGTGCCACATTCAAGAACGCGAACAGCGGTTCTTGAACAGGCATAAAGTGGGGAGCAATGTTTTAAAATGCCAGTTATATTTTCCGGCAAGTTGTACGTTGGCCGTCCGCACAGGTTCAAGAGCCGCTAGTCACACCCGTTCAAGAGCCGCTGTTCGCGTTCTTGAATGCAGTCGGCAGACCTAGCGGTCAGCAGACTTTTATCTTCCCTCCCCTTTCAAGAGACCTTTGCATAAGTGCTTCTTGAAAGACTGAAAAATGGAGGCCTCACTTCGACAAGCTCAGCGTGACACATAAAATCAACGAACTGTCATTCTGAACGACGCGTAGCAGAGTGAAGAATCTCGCCTTTGCTTTTGATTTTTGGGTTATGCGAAGCTCTCCCCTTTCAAGGGGTGGGTGACGGAGGGGTCATCCATACAAACTCGCTCATCGCCCAAAACCTTTGCCTTTAGCCTCACTAAACCTCCCCGCCCACAAACGTTCCCTTATCTCACTGAATCGATCCTTGACATAGCTTTCCCTTGCCGGATAATCGCCCCTAGAATCTTTTGGGGAAGATTAATTTGGCCTGTGGGAAGTCCTATACCCTCTGGCGACACCAGATTTATTTTTGGAGGAGTTCATCATGAAAAAGTTTCTACGTGGAGGTATCGTATTATTTATCGCACTCGCCATTTCTTTGCCCGCACAGGCGCAAACTGTGGAAGAGCGTTTGACCACGCTTGAAGGCCAGATGGCGAATGTTGAATTGCTATCGACGCAGCTATTTACTTTATTTTCCGCCTTGCAACCGGATATCGTCGCCATCCTAAATGCCCTATCCACTCAGGCGCTGGATGTCGCTGTCTTGCAGGCCAATGTAACAGCTTTGCAAACCAGCCAGGGAACGCAG
>JAJDBF010000050.1 GCA_029261535.1 Nitrospinaceae bacterium
AGTAAATGCCGTGCCAGTCTACGTTAAATGATGCGGTGGTAATCTAACTATATTAAACGTGGCGGTTGTCTGACGGTGGACGGCCCCTAAAAGATTGGACGTTGGAAATTTTCAAGCAAAAGGGGACCACAATTATCATCGAAAAGGGGACCACCGGTTGGAACGTAGGCCTGAGGGGGGCCCGGGCGATTGCAGAGCAATCGTAGGCATGTCGGTCTACGTCGGTACCGTGTTACTTGGATTGTTCGCATTACTAGTTTTCTACCTATTAATCGCCGGCATAATCGGTCGATGGCCTCCGGGCCGTTTCTTGTCCGCCGTTCGAAACGTCCAACTACTGGCCTTTTCCACATCAAGCTCCGCAGCCGTAATGCCCCTCTCTTTGGAAACAGCCGTGAAGCGGTTGGGCGTGAATCCATCAATCGCTCAGTTTGTTATTCCAATAGGAGCAACCGTAAATATGGACGGTACCGCCTTGTACCAGGTGGTTGCAGCGGTATTCCTCACACAAGTATTTGGTATCGATTTGACAACGGGCGGGTTAATATTGCTTACCGCCACCGTGGGAGCCTCACTCGGCTCGCCGAGCACACCCGGAGTCGGGATCATCATCCTGGCATCGATTTTGCAGGGCATCGGCGTGCCGGCCAGTGGCATTGCGTTGCTGATCGGCGTCGACCGGATACTGGATATGTCGAGGACTGCCGTTAATGTTACCGGAGATCTAACCGCGTGTATAGTAATGAATCGATGGCTCGGCTATAAGCACGCGTAAACCGCATCCAACTCATCTTGTGAAGCGTTAAATCACAAGGGAATAATTACATTGTGAAACGAACTGTTATTAATGATTTCTTAAAACGTCATCTATTTCTCCTAACGCTGGGATTCTGTCTGGTACCGTATATCGGAATTCTCATATATATCCGTGTAGTAATGCACGCCGATATTGAATTGGCCACCGTTCCAGATCGATGGTTTCTCGTGATTCTTTCAATTGTCGGGATAATTGTTCCTAGCATTGGAGTGTTTAATATTATTAAGGAGCTGGTCGGTGAACGAGAGAACTTCAGACTATCGTCCTTATTACAGGCCTATGCAGTACTGATACTAATTTTTGCTAGCGGCCACGTTCTGTTGCAAACGGGCAGCCTCACGCCTGCGTTTTCAGGGATGCCCATGATCTGGGAAGCAGGCTCACCAGCGACTGTTGTTGCTCATATTTCCCGTCTTCACGAGATCTATTTCGACTCAATATATTTGAGTGTTGTAACAATAACGACCGTTGGATATGGCGATATCCTTCCGTTGTCTCCATGGGCGAAGATCTTGGCGGCAGCCGAGGGAATGGCTGGAATCGCTTTTATAGGGGTCGCACTTGGGCACTATTTCTCAATTTGCGGACGTTGCCGATAAAAATGGGTGTGGTAATTTGGGGAAATCCTGCCGAAACGGATTGCTATTAGTCCTCTTTTTCTCCTAACTGCTCCAAGGCTTCTCGAAGTGCCCATTTCATATCGTTTATTGTTGGACAGCTTTTCCGTAATTTTATGATCACTTCGCCGTGGTTGACGGAGAATCGATGTGATTTGGATTTTGGGGCGGACGCGTGATTCTGACGACCGTTTTTCGAGTTCCTTGCTTCCTTGACCGTTAATTGCCCGGCTTTGGCCCGTTTCAGGAGGGTGTTCCGCTTTGCCGGATCGCGATGCCTTGCAATCTCTATGAGAACCGATTTCGGAACCGAATCGGCGGTGCAGAGTTCGTTTATCTCCTGCGCCGGGAGAGCCAAAAGACGGAGCAACTCGTTGATCGAAGATTTTGACTTCCCGATTTTTTCGGCGACGTCCGCTTGAGTGAGATTGAACTCGCCCATCAATCGTTGGTAAGATTTGGCCTCCTCGATGGGGTTGAGGTCTTTGCGGTGAAGGTTCTCGATGATTTGGAGTTCGAGGCGATTCTGAACTTCGACGGTACGAATTACGGCCGGTATGGATTCGACGCCTAATTCCAGCGATGCGCGGTAACGTCTTTCGCCAGCAATTATTCGATATTGTCGGTTTCCATTAGGAGACAAAATCACCGGAGAGATGACCCCGTGTTCTTTGATCGACGCTTTGAGCCCTTCGAGATCGCCGAAGTCTTTTCTGGGTTGAGTCTCATCCGCGTCGATGCTCGACAACGGCACATGTAAAATCACGTTATCGCTGGAAATCGGGTCAAAATTCAGTTTTGATTTACCAGACGCTGCGTTGGCGATTCTTTGCTCAAGTGTGGTGGCCATATTTCTTCAATTTCCTTTACCAAAGCGCGATAGTCCCTGGCACTTTGGCTTCTACTTTCACTAATCACAACGGGACTCGATTTACTTTCGTCCGTCTCCATTTGGCTTCGACCGACAGCGATATTCTCGGCAATCTGCGTCGTGAGCAATCTATCGTGAACGGGTTTGAGATGGCGTATTGCCTGAATCTGGACCTCGTTGTATCGGCGGGTTACCCGGGTAGGCAAAACCCGAAAATCAAAATATTGATCATCGGGCTTCAGCTCATGGATGGTGATCAAAAGGTCAGCGAGTCCACGCAAAGAATTCCCGCCTAGTTCGGTCGGAACCAAACATCGATCGGCTGCGACCAGGGCATTGCATGGCAACACGCCGAGCGATGGCTGGCAATCGATGATTATATACTGAAAACATTCCTGTGCATTCTTCAGTACACGTGTCAGCACGGTTTCCCTGAACGCTCTCGCCTGCAATAATTTCGCTGTGTTTTCCAACCGAATATCCGCCGGCGCTAGTTTCAGACTGGGCTCAGTCGTTTCGGCGAGAATATTGAGAACATCGCCGTTGTGCTCTTCGAGCGCAGAAGAAATTGTCGGTGTGTTGTCGTCGGTATTAAATCCGACATTCGCGGTGGCATGACCTTGGGGATCCAGGTCGACCATCAAAACATCGTATCCTTTTCGTGCAAGCCCGGCCGACAGGTTGACCGCCGTGGTGGTTTTACCGACGCCGCCCTTTTGATTGAAGACAGCAATTGTTATGGCCATTAGCTTTCCGCTCCTGCATCGAAACTGTTGCCGTTAAGTTCACGATCCCAGGTCCAGAAATCGGCTACTGGAGAATGTGAGTCATTCCTGAAATATTCGAAAAACCGATGCCGTTTTGATTCGGGTGAATCGAAGGTCGCGATACATTTCTCGTCGGTTACCAGCGAAAGATTGCGTTTCTTCTGATTTTCAGTCTTTTCCAGGAACGCAGCATATACATCGGGAAATCGGACTTTGATTTCCTGTTCTTTTTCATCCAGGTACTTGTGGTAACCGGAAAGATATTTTTCCCGGTGAGTAGCCTTCGCTTTTTCAATGTTCGCTTGCCTTAGGCGTGTAGCGTGATTTTTCAAAAAAACGAAAAAGTTATCGCCGTGATTACGGACCGCATAAACAAAAGATTTATTCGCATGTGCCGATTCATTGGCCGCCTTCGAAACGAACTCACCGAATCGGCGCCCCAATCGAAGGGGGTCGCTTCCAGGACTTATCTCAAGTAATCGGGTGAGCAACATATCAGCCAGTTGAATTTCCTTATTGGATGGATCAGCAATTGGCGTGTCACCGTTTCCGGCACGGGCAGCGTAGTAATTGGATACAAGAATTGCTGCGTCCACATTCTGAGACGTTCCGGCTTCGGGTGGCGGTAACCGGTTTTCAATAGCTTTTATCAGTAAACCGGTGCGGCTTCTGGTAATTGTCCGATGGTCGAGCCAATCCCGTTGATTCTTGATTTCACTATAGGGAAATTTTTGGGAAAGCGCCGCCGCTTTGCTTTCAGTAATTCCCTCGGAAATGAGTAATTTGAATGACTTGAAATAATCACTCTCAACAGCAACAGCGTGTTGTTGATTTATAGAGGTTTTATTTTTGAATTTTATTTCATTATCGGTATCCTTTTCGATCCGCTTGCCCGGTATCCTTTTCGATCCGCTCCGGGTATCCTTTTCGATCCGGTGATCCGGTATCCTTTTCGATCCGCTTATTTCAACAACCTTTTGGGGCTGGTCCGCTGAAATAGAATTTCCGCTCTGATTGCGACAGCGATCCTGCTCACGAGCCCAGGATACAGCGTATACGGATGCCCGACTTAATCGGCCACCGTTTTTATCGAAATAGCCAGTCTCAATCCGGCATATGTAGTTCTTCGCAATCGCAGTTTGTAAGGCATTATTAAGATGTTTACGCGTCAAGCGTGTTGCCCAGATCAACTCGTCGAAGGACTTTCGGACAAACTGCCGACGAAATCCGGCTTTTGTCGAATAGCCGATTGTATTGCGGATTATCGCACCAACAACTTTGATCACGGACAACGGTTCATTTCTGACGATAAAATCAAAGAATTGATTGGGCACGTACGTTCGATTTGCATCATCTCGTGCATAAAATCCGTTGAATTCTCGCAGGTTTCCCGTATATCGGGTCTCTTCATCCCAACAGATATCATAGACCGCCGAAACGGCAGAGGCATTAGTGCGGTTATGCTTCCCGTCGCGCAAGCAATTCAGGAAGCAATATTCGACGGCTTCGTCGAGTGCCGACCTTATAGTGCTCCGACCGACATTGGCATGTTCCATCAAATTACTGTAGGAAACGGTGATCTCTTCATCTTGCGGATTCCCGTATTCATCACACCAGCCCAGTGTTTTTCTGAGCATGTAAGATACGATCCTAACCGTCGGCCTGGACGCGTAACGGAGTACAACATCGAAGAATTGGTTCGGTGTGTAGGTGACGTTGCTCTGAAGCGGTGAAAAACCGGAAAATCTTCCGGGGCTCAGTTGCGGGACACATTCATCAGTCAAAGATCGGTTCTCATTATTTGATGACATCGCGTGGGACCTCGACTAAGTAATCAGCGGAACTGATTTCTGACCTTCCTGTGTTTTCGATACTTCCTGCCTTCTCGCGTATTCTTTGATGATCCTATTGATGACGATGCTTCGCGAAAGTCCGGTTTCCCTGGCCAGTTGATCCAGAAAGTCGAGAATTTGTTCATCGAATGATACGCCGGCGGTTTTCTTTCTGACCATTTTCATATTGTTGCGATCTCCGTTCTATCGTGCATCGAGTTGCAAACCCGAATCCGTGAAAAAATGCGGCAAATCAGCACAATCATTTGGGCATAAATCTGTTACAGAAATATCGACATACCGCCGTGGGTATGCCTACATATTTTTGCAACATTTTCTACTCCAAAGCATTTTACCGCTTCACTCACATTTTCTTCGCGGATCCAGGTTAAATATCCTGTCAGGTTCTGTCAATGATTTCTTTAGTGCCGCGATATTACCCACGACACTTGAAGATGTCCCCTGCGTCGCGCTAGAATGCCCCTGTAGTGGGGTTTACTCCACTAATGAGGTTGGCAAAGTGAAAAACACGTTGCTAACACAATTCTGATGAGCAGTATCACCCGGTAAACTGAACTCACCATTCAGCTAAGGGGACGGAGTTACCACCCGTTGCGATATTGACTCGTAGAGCCGGATGCCATGAGAGTGGCTTATCCGTGCTCGAGAGAGGCTCGTCGGAGTAAACCCCCACGAATTTCATGTGGGGCCAATCCCGGCGTTCGATCTCATTGAACATTTAGACTGCAAGCAGTCGATTCTTTGGACAAAACAAGTGTCATTACGAATGAGATTCCGTTGGCTTTCCGGGAAGAATCGGTGGTTTCAGTATGTATATCGATTCCGATATTTGAATCGGGGCGACAGAGACAAACCTCTGCGGGAATTAATACTATTTCTGCAGAGGCCGTGATGTGTTGAAGAATGGGTGCGGTGATTGTTCACCAAATCCCTCCAGGGGGTTCGTGTCCTGCTTGACAGGATCGTTCAACCTTGGCCGGCGTGGGGAGTTCGTAACCAGGTGACTGGTGCGATCGGGTTCTTGATCGGACTCGGCGATCTGACGAAAAATCAGACGGCGAAAAGCTCAACCATGAAAGGCGGGAAACCGCTTGCCGGTAAGTTCAATTGGAGACGGTGCCGAACGGCGAAGAGTCATTGTTGACGGGTAAGGGGGAGCTTCTCGTTTCTGCCCCCTGAAATCTTGATATTTTTATATCGAGGAAACTATGCCGGAGCGGGAGCTCGGACATACAACAATGATCTGATGGGTAACACCATCTAGCGACGTGACCAATTGAACAACAATCATTACTAATCTGGGAACCTGTACAGCAGCCGGGGTGGTACTCGGTGCCTGGTAAGGTCAGTCAGGTGTTTCAAATGCTGTAGAGGGGGAGTGGGCTGCAAATAGAAGCCGGGAAACCGGGCGGTGTTCTGAACGAAGGTTCAGACAGATGGATTGCTCCATCTGCACGGCAAGGCAGTCGTGACCCGCTTGCGAGCTAACAGGTGGTGCTGAGCTCAATGCGACGACGAAAGCAGTGACGAGGTTTTACTCGTCAGAATTGTGTTCCGGTCTTGGGGGAGCGTTGCTCCCCCAAGTTACCGGTTCTTTGGGTAGAAGAGATTGTGTGAACAGAATACCTTTCCGGGGACGAAAAGTTATCTTGTTTAGAATACGGTTAAGATTTGCGGTTTTTGTATGGTTACAGAAACAACACAGAACATCACGTGTTGCAGCGCAACTACTATAAGTAGGAAGCGCATATAAAGGAAACGAGCGGCAGCGCACATATGCTGTGACAGCTATTCCTACGTAAGCGTACATGCGCACATGAACCGAATTGTTCATGTCGCAGGGTTTTTATTGATATTCGGACGTCCGGACATCAATACAGCGGTTTCAAACTACGGTTTTGGCTTGGTCGGCTGTGCCCTAAAACAGCCGACACCCTTCCGAGGTTTCCGAATCATAAGTATTCAGGAATCGAGGAAGGGTAAGATGATATATCGATGTGAGGCGAAATCGCTTATCGGATTCGTGCAGCAACTCGCGGTGGCATATCTGGCCAACGGATACTGGCTGTACGTCACCGGAAAAATACCGGACAGGAAAGATCCGGACGAGGTCGACCGGAAGCTAATCGAGAAATATGGAATCGATATATCAAAATGGGCCAGAGCAAGGCGAAAACGCCTGGGACATGCCAACCTCCAATATATACGGCACGATCGTTTCTTTGTGATTCTTGCCACTCACGGCGAGCATACGTTCTTTGAAGAGGAAGCGAAAAGTATTCGGAATGCGACACGGGTACCGATAAAATATCGGGGATACTCAATAAGCTACAGAGGCGGCCACAGCCATGTCAGAATTGAACGGGGAGAGTATAATCGACTCAAGGCATATCTTCTTGACCTGGCCCTTCGCCGTTCAAGAGAAAAACTGGAAAACGAATTTTCCAAATTGCACTTTGAACCCTATGCGCCGGTCCGCAATCAATTATTTCAGATATTTAGAGCGGTCAACCGGGCTCGCAAAGTCGCTGGATATCAAAAAATTGACAAATCATGTATCCGAACGAAACGCCAGATCGTTCGACCGTTTGAATAGACTGTGATTCGGTGAGAATGGGCATCAAAGCTCGTCGGAGCCGAGTCACACAAAAATGGCGTGCACTCGGCTTTCAATCGTTGGCCTTGTATATAGAAAATCCGGACGTCCGAATTTATGGCCCATCGGGAACTTATTCTTGGTTTATATTCCGACAAAGGGAAGTAAAGTCTCGTATAATTTCATGAAAGTCTTAGCTTGCGGCAAACTTTGGACTGATTCACAGCTCCAACAAAGGCCATTGCGTTAGGTGGGTAATTCTGGCGCTCGATCTTTCTTAATTCTAACTAAGGCGCCACGGGCATTTCAAAAACCTTTGCCGCAATACGTACCGCAAATGGCATCAAACAGTCAATCAAAGGAAGATCACTGCGCTCGTTCCAACTTCGTTCGAGGGTTGGTACAGGGTTACCGTGGCCCAGATGCAGTGTCCGCTGCACACCTGGCGCAGACTCCAAGAAGATTCGTGCAGTTCTGGGACAACCTTGGTGGACTTCCGGGAGACGTTCGAGAATGTATGGAGTCGTGGAAAGAACTCAAGGAGCAAGGTTACGAATTCCTTCTCTTCGACGAGCGCCTAGCGAGAGACTTTATTTGGAAAAAGTTTGGCTCGCGATACAAGAAAGCTTATGACATGTGCTATCACCCTGCAATGCAGTCCGACTATTTCCGGCTCTGCTATATCCTTGCAGAGGGCGGGTGCTACGTAGATGCTGATGATGTTTATCACGGGGCAGAAGTCGGACATCTCTTTGACGGTGGGCAGCTTAAGGTTCAGCCGCTATGCTATGACATCACGACAGATAGGATGGTGCCACCGTCGATATTCATTGAACCGGGTGCGAACGGCGAGAACTGGATCTTCTATTTCAACAACAACCCATTGATCGCCGGTCACGATAATCCCATTCTCAAGATGGCGCTAGCCAGCGCAACACTTTCTCTTGAGCGAGATAGGGATGGCCAGTTGCCTGACATCCAATCAACGACTGGTCCTGGAAACCTCACGAAATCTATATACGATGCTGCCTCTGAGAATAGTTATATAGAAAAGGCCTTGGTTATCTTAACCGAGTGGGAGGACATCGCAACCAGCAAATGGCCACTTAGTTATCGGCTTGATGAGAGAAACTGGAGACTCTCGAACCGGAGTGAGTACAAATGCTGATTAGAGAATCAAGCAGTGACGAAGGCCGATGAATCTCTCAAATCCTACTCTAGCACCTACTAAGTTCCTCTTCCGCATTTGGACCCAAGGTCGACGGTTTCTCCCGAAGCAGAAGTGTCGGATATTCGGTATATCGAGCCCGAAGGGACCGCCAAGAATAGAGAGAATCTGTGTGATCAATCTCGATCGTCAAGTATGCCGCTGGGACGAAATGAAACGAGAACTCGGGCAGATCGTGGACGCATCGGGAATTGAACTTGGCATTATGACGGAGCGATACTCTGCTGTCGATGCGAGAAATCTTCCGCAAGCTTCCCCAAACGACGAAGAGGTTGACCTGTTCTACACCTTAGAAGACCAACTTTTTGTAGAGCCTCAACCGAGTTCCCTCCCAAGCCGGATAGAACTCAATCGCCCGATTGAGATGAGCCGACCTGAGATTGCTGTTGCGTTTTCACACATTAACGTTTGGCGACGGATCGCAACTGGTGACCATGACTACGTGCTTGTGCTGGAGGACGATGTCTGTTTTCAACGCAAGTTCGCCCGCCATTTAGAACAGGCATGGAATGAGATTGACGACGACCAAGGCAGAATGCGGCAACTCGATATTCTTTACGTGTCCTACAAAGAAGTGAAGGATGGTGCCCAGAAGACTTTTCTTTCTCAGAACGTTTTTCGTCCGGTGCGGGGACTTTGGTATATGTCTGGTTACGTTCTCTCTCGCGAGGGCGCTAGGAAGCTCATCCGACTTCTTCCTTGTCGAGGGCCTGTAGACATTTGGATCAATCACCAGTTTCGATCGCTCAACGTGTTTGCGACCAGACAGTCAATCATAAATCAACGACTCGATGGCGGGTCAACGAACACTTACTCGATTCTCCCCGCACTGACAAAGATTGGTGTTATCGACAGTGAGGGTGCCTCTCTCTATAGGATTCGACCGACGGAGCGGCCCGTATTCGCTTTTGGACCTGAGGACTCAGGCCTTTCATCACTTGCTATGGCTCTCTCTATGCTCGGATACAGATGTTGTAGTGATCTCACAGAGCTTCCTGAGTGCGAGCTTAAGAAGCTTCTCGCAGGAATGGCGGATCGGGTTTTTGACGCATACGTAAACATTGGTTCCTTGACCGGGAGGGCTCGAAAACTCAGGGAACGTTACCCCGCCGCCAAGTTCATATTTACTGCGGGTGGGGTCGGGTCTCATGACGAGATCTCTTTGGATGGCATCAGTGACCCAAATGGTTCCGATGCTCTCATACGCTCGAACGAAGCCAATAAGTGGCGCGTTCTGTGTGAACACCTGCGATGCGCGCCACCGATCTGTGGGTATCCTGAGATTGCAGACTTTGGGCAGAGGCGAGTTTTGAATTTATCCGTCGAATCGAGTCCTGTCGCGGCGGGAAAAACGCTTACACGAGATTATTCGCCTTGGGTAGTAGAGTGCCGTCAGAATTGGAGAGGCATTCACGCCGTGCTTCCCGAACGAGCACTACCCGCTATCGGGACCCATGTTGCGGTCAATGACACCCTAGAAGCTCTTAACCCGACATGTTGGCTGCTCAGAGACGATACCTTCGCAGGCAATTTAGCATTATTTCGTCCATCGAACGTCGAATTTCGTCCCGGAATCGGAGCTGTACTAAGTGTGCGAAAAGAATCTCTTGGCGTTCGTAGCTACAGCGCGGGCGCAATCTCTAGTTGCGACCGTTACCTCTTCGGAAGATTCGAGGCCGTAATGCAGCCCACAAACGTGTCTGGAGTGATAACAGGTTTTTTCCTTCATCGCGACTCGCCGCGGCAAGAGATTGATGTTGAAATCGTTGGGAATCGAACGGATCGTCTTTTAGTGAATGTGTTCTACAATCCTGGTGATGAGGGGGCGCGGTTTGACTATGGATATAGAGGCTCGCCAAGCTATGTTGAGCTTGGCTTTGACGCTTCGAAGTCCGAACACCGTTTCGCCATAGAGTGGGACCCATCCGAGATAAGATGGTTAGTCGGCGATCAGGTTGTACATCGGCGAACCAACTGGGATCCGACACCGATTCCACACCTTCCGATGACCGTCCACGTCAACACATGGCCATCTCGCTCCAAGGAACTCGCCGGAAAGTTGGCGAACAGGCGGCTCCCTGCAACCTCAGTAATTAGATCAATAGCTGTGGAAGCGAGCCGTGTTGAAGTCTGCTCCAATGTCGCTTAGCTCTAGCTCTAGTCTCCTGACAGCTCGCTATGGGTTGGTCCACTATTTCGCAGTAACCGGAACGTGTCAAGCAAAATGAGGGAAACGTGAAACAACTTACGAGCATAGATCCGAGTTAATGTCACCTGCGCTTTTCGTCCGCGATTCGTTATCGCAGATCAAATTCAGACGGAGGCGAGGAATAACGGACAACAATGCACTAGAATCAACGAGTTGGCGAAATTCTTTGGATCTTACTTACCATTTTTGGAATAGCCCCCTCTTGGATCCATGCTGCTGTTCTGCTGGTTAATACCGAAAAGGCGGGTGTTTAATCCGGCAAATACAGCGGCGAAATCGTATGTATCCTCGATATTTGAGGCGAGGACGATCGCGGTCGTGCCAAATTCCGGATCATATTTGCTTATCACGATTTCGTAGACATAATCGCCCTCAGAATTCTCACCGCGGCAGACCGATGCGTTCAGATATCCTGATGTTAACGAATAAACGGTATTCGAGGGGCTGCGAACGTTATTGCAGTCGATTTCCATCCTCAGAACTCGTCAGCCGGCAACGGTTCAGCCGCTGTTGACTTGGAAATCTGCGATTTCAGCTCGAATATTTTGGTATGGGCCATGTCGAGGACCTTGCAGACCAACGGCAGGTCATCGCGGCCAAAACTCGCCGAGTCCTTCCATTCGTCACCGTCTTTGTAGAGCCTGAGAACGGTCACATTGTGTCTAATCCCGTTCTCCGTCTCATTCGCCCACACAGTCGCTTTGATTCTTCCAAGGCGCACCTCGAATTCAGGTTTATTCTTTTCCATCGTTACCTCCATTAAGAAAAGTTTATGACGATCATTTACCAGATTCTGGGTGAACAATCAAGCAATGACTTAAGGGCCTGTGCAAAAACTAGTTGGTCGCCGCATGCGGGACATCTCATTTTCAGGCCACATTCGACCCCGATTCGGTCGAAAAATCCTCATAGTAGCTCGCTATTACACCGGTCTTTCTCGGTCAACGCGATAAAATCTAACCCAAAACTGAGCGCGAAAACGACTATGAAACAATTATGGTTGGAAATACCAATTAGTTTTTGCGCAGACCCGAGGGCTGACGGCGACGAAAAGGGAGAGTCTGACCACGCCGAGTAAAATCGTCGATATCATCCTCGCGTGTTCCGCATACCCGGGGGCCGGGAAAAGAGACCGGGGTCGGGTCGTCTTTAACCTTATTAATTGTTTAGGGTGAAGTTGCCGATTATGTAATCGATCAAGACTCTTTGCTTGAATTGTTGTTATACATCCACAGAGCGCACTGCTGAGCGACTTGTGCGAGGATAAGGGAACCTTCGGTGTTGTAGACGCCTGAAGATTGCCATTTGTCATCCTTATCCTTGTATAATCGCTGATAGGTCACCGTGAATTTCGAACCATTTTGTGTTTTGTTCTTCCAGATTGCTCCTTTAATTGCGCCAAGAATTATCTCATGTACGGGTTTGTCGTTCATGATTGCAGCTCCTTTCCGGCCATCGATACCCCGATCTCATGATCTTGGTTTACCACGATTTCGCGATCGAAATCAACTGGAAAAAGGTGCATATTCTCCAAAGCGATTCACGGCGAGAGGTAAACAGTTGTTGAAGCGATCGAGCGGAAACCGCTGTTTTTGTCTCGCTATCCCGACTTGTGAGGACAAATATTTACGAATCAGGCCATGAATTCCGGTAAACGTCGAGATGTCGTCCCGATAGTGGCCGAAAATCCCGAAAGTGCATCCGGCAATGATGGCTAATAATTCGCTGGCATTTTGCCATAAAAATCCGCTAACAACTTTGTCCTGCTTGATAATTTTGATTCACAGTGATGACAAGAAGAAAGACAGTTATGACTGTTCAATGAGGGCATCCGAATCCGGCTCCGGAGAGCGACGACTGGATAACAAACAGATTAATTGCCCCACTCAGATTAACGATGAGTTCAGCGAGATTACGTGGTACATGCTCTTGGAAATCGTCATCGGCGTCGGCGCTGGTGACGCTTGCTTCCAACAACGCGCCCTGGACCATCATATTGAAGTAACTTAGAAAATCACTGTAATATTTGGAAATTACGCCGGATTCGATTAACTTCGGCATCACCTCATCCAATGAATAGTCGCCATTAAGTCCAAGCGCTTTCTTGATCACGTGAATCACCGAGCCATGGGCGTTACACACGGCTTTATGCGTGTCGCCGGATTGTAAGTGCATCAAAGCTGCTCTGAACTCACTTAATTCGCCATAGGCCAGGTCATACTTGGACAGACGGAGTAATCTGGCCGCGACCTCCTCGGTCAGGTATTCCGAACTAACCAGTAGCGCCTCGCCTACTACAAAGCGCCACGGGCAGTTGTTGATCTTTAAGCATATGTTGAGGTCGTGCTCACATTCATGCTGTTCCTTTGAGCGTGCCTGTTGGAACCAAGCCTCCACCACGTCGATCAACTGATCGCCGGTTCCTTTCAGAATTATCACCGATATAGAAAGTGATACCCGCTCGTTGCCATCTATATTGACGGCCAGGTTTTCTTGTCCATAGAACGTCTTGAGCGTCTCTTTTGTGTTCTCAAAAGAAAAATTTTCCTCTGAGTTCCATCCACCAAAATCAGAGAATTTCTCCAGTGTTCTCAGAATCGAAACCCGGAGATTGCCCGGGAATTCGAGCGGAAGCGCCTGATTCAGGATTGCTTTGTTGTGGCGTTTACTGAAATATTCTCTCATAATGTTGGAATCGGGTGATGATCAACAAAACTTGAGAATTATTTTTTGGTGCCAAACTCTTCAGTCGTTTCGCGGTCTTACTATTAACGACGGACAGTAGGCGCGAGAGATAAACAGTTGCTGGAGCGACTGAGCGGAAGCCGCTGTTTTTGTCTCGATGTCGCGTCGACAATTCGATGGCATTCCATCTCGCGGCATGAATCACGGTAAGTTCGGGATGCAGTCGCCCCGATCGACGGAATTCCCGAAAACGCATCCGGGAATGATGCTGGCCGTCATGACAGTTCTCGGTGTGAATCAGCGAATATTGACTTGGCCGTACATTTAATGATTATATTATGTAGGTTAAAGTAACATTGATATTTTAGGGAGATTCCGCAATGCACGTCAAACTGGGAAAACCATACGACGATTTCATCCTGGATGAGATCAAGGCCGGATTATACAGTAATGCAACAGAACTCATTCGTGATGCCCTGCGCCGGATGAAAGAAAATAAGGAGCGGCGGCGAATTGAGCATATTCATGCACTCGTCGCTATTGGAGAAACGCAGATTGCCAACGGGGAAGGAATTCCTTATACAGACGATTTCATGGATAACGCGATGAAGCGCGCTATTGAAAATCATAATGCAGGAACTCAGCCGGACGGTAAGAAAAATTCGTGGTCGTAATCAATCGGAATCAGACATGTAAATACGATTCTTGGATTATCGGTTCCAATTATTGCCACACCGGTAGAACTTCTTTTTAACGAGGAGGATGAAGACTCATGATGTTAGATCCAGCCATAGCAGAAATACGTAAGGTCCGGCACGAAATCTCGAAAGAGTTCAACCATGACACGAAAGCTATTTTAGACCACTACAAAGAAATGGAAACTGAATTCGAGGATCGTTTGATATCCAAACGTTCAAGAAATCTTCATTCGGTTGGTGAGATTAAATGATAATGGACGATATAGAATTGGAACAAGTTAATGAATTTTAACTGGACAGATCTTCCCAAAACGGATGATCCCGTTTTAAGGCTAATAAGAAACTTTTGTTCCGAGGAATTCGATGGCTCGCGAGTGTATCCCGAAGGTCCTACGTTTGAAGAATGGGAAGTTGGAACCACATTGAGGTGGTTGAAAGAAAACGGAACAGCAGATCAATACGATGAAATAGAAAGTATGTACCACGAAAAGTTGGAGGTCGAAGAATTGATCCCGTTTGCTTGCACATTGAATGACTATTGTAAGAAACATGACAGTATATGGCATCAAAATAATCGCGCGAAGAATTACAAATTGGTTCAGAATAATGTGAAGTAAGACAAGGAGAGATAAGCAATTGCTGAAGCGGCCGAGCGGAAGCCGTTGCTTTTGTCTCGACGCCAGGCTCCACATGAATCGCGATTCTAGTCCAAGGCATGACTCTCGGTAAGCGTCGAGATGTAGTCCCGATAGCGGACGGGAATCACGTTAGCGCATCCCGGAATGATGCCGCCTATGCTATTCTACGTAACGATTCAGAAGTAAAAGTAGTCCACTTAAAGGGCGGGACCAAGCCAAAATTATAACCTTTCTTTTTCGAACCGTGTCAATTAATGCACCATGACGGCGTGCTGCATGTCGTCGGTGACGTTTTCACCGGTTTTATTCACCGTGCGACCTAATACCGCGCACTTAACTCGAGCCGATCCCGCGTCCATCAAGATGCGGCGGCATCCTGCCATAGACCACCCGGACGTACCGACGTCGTCCAGCAACAACATGTCCTTGCCACGCACAATGTGTCCGGACCTGATTCGGACCGATTGCAGGTGCAAGTCGATATTGCGTTTGCGGTGGCTGACAGCCTGCTTCTTGATCGGGCGAAAACGCTCAAGACAGTCTGTCGCGTCGGCGATATCGGCTTTTCTCGACAAACTGACGGCGACTTCCTTGATGCCACTGGTCTTATTACCTTGCCTGTGCGATGGAACCACACACACCGAGAACCCGCCGAGAAGCGTCTTCGATAAGAGGCCGGTGAAAAAGCGAATTGCTTCCTTGTCCAACCGTTTAAGCGCCCGTAATCGTTTACTCATCAAGCATTCCTCCCGGCCTTCGCCATCCGATTCGCACTTCCTCTGGTAATCAAAGAAGTAAACAACCTCATCTCCATTCAGGCTGTCAGACCTGAAAAACCGTTTTCGATGCGAAACAGTCGAACGTTTTGCCGCCTTGCGGTCCGGCGAACACACGCCGCTCTTCAGCCTCTTGAGCTGGTCAACGATTCGACGGACAAGAGCACGCCGGTCCGATAGTGCTTGGTTGTCATAAACGATAAGTTCACCGATCAATCTGAGATCGGCCTGACATCGCTCGACAGCCGCAATCATTTCCTCAATCGATCGTTCACCATTACTCCATCGTGACGTCGCGATTTCCGGCGAATATTCACGTATGGACATGCCATCGGTGTCGCCGGTCCGTTCGCTGAACATATGCGTCAACGATTGGTGAAGGTCATGTATATCCGCCCACCCCATCGTATGAGCCGGATATTCCGGGCCTCCGGTTAGTTTAACCGTTTGCTGCGTTTCCACTTTCCACCTCCTGTTCTTGTTTGGTTTAACCGCGTTGAAAAAACATCGTGATTGAAATCCGCCGTGGCGGAAAAAAACCAGAACGCCCATAGCCATCGAGCCACATACTGCTTGCGGCTGAATCGGTTATGGGAATTCCTGAAAACAGGAGCGATTTTATCAGAATAGGAAATCTGAGTAAATAGGACGGTTACGTGGGACGGGTAGCGTGAGTTTTGGCGGGTTAAATTTGGATATTACGGTGGAGCTGGGCCGTAATCTGATGGCTGAAACGATGGAGAGAACAGGTCATGGGGTGGGAGACAGCGAGTGATAAGCAGTTGCTGGAGCGATCGAGCGGAAGCCGCTGCTTTTGTCTCGCTGTCGCGGTGGGCTAAGTAACCATCGTATCTAAGGCATGTTTCCCGGTAAGCGTCGAGATGTCGTCCCGATAGCGGACGGAAATCACGAAAGCGCATCCGGGAATGATGCCGCCGAACTCTTGAAAGGAAGTATGTTGCGGAGGAAACGAATCTCTGGCAGATAGACTCAGCGGAGTCAATTTTTCGGGTCGTTTGTTCGAATTCAGCTATAAGACGAATCATCAATTTTCGGAAACCTGATCGTTTTTGGTATAAAGGGAGGTCCAATTAAGGGCAGGACCAGGCCGCGATTCTTAAACCTTTCGTTTTACAGAATTAGTATTCGCTGGGAAGCAGTACGGTGGTTACCGAACGATCCCATTCGGTGATTATCCAGAATTTCGTGCCGTTCGCACTGTGATAGACCGAGAACAATCGATGGTCATTCTCGAGTGCATCCTCATTCGCCTGCCAGTCTTCCGGGCCGACATCGCCCCAGTCGCCCGAGATGTGACGACTGAGAGCGATGCCTAAATCGCCACTCTCAATTTTACCTTGAATTCCCCGCGTCATACAGACGGAGCCGAGGCTAAATTTCGGACCGTTATCAATCGAAACAGCAACCGATTCCGGACCCTCATCGTGATCCTGTCCAATATACCTCATTGCAACCATGACAATCCTCCCTGATTAAATGAGTCCAAAGTGCAGGAGCCAAGACGGGTGTCCATGCGGGCACACACCGTCAGGCTCCACGGTACAACCGTCAGTAGCCTCGCACAGACTGTCGTAAACCCACTCCTGGAGTTCATCGAATTCAGGCTCCTCCATGGTTGGTTCGGGATAAATCCCCGTATTTATTGGATCAAGCGTTTGTTGATTGTTCACTTCTCACCTCCTGTTGTTGTTTTATTAAACCTTATTGACGGACATCGTGAACGAAGTCCGTCGTGATGAAAACCAGAAATCCCATCCAAAAATCATCGGTGTAACATCAACCGAACAATGTTCTTATGGAATTTCGAAAACAGGGGGATTTTATCAGAAATCGAAAATTGAGGCAACGGTAATGGAAATGTCTGGGCGGCCTCTTTACGATAGCATTCATCAATGCCGACAAATACGTCAACAACCGGGTCACAATCGTATAGTATCTACTGCTTGAGACGTTTATATTATTCGGGGCAAGTTGTGCCGGAATCGCATATTTATGAAGAAACGTAGAAACTTATGTACTTGTCGGCAGTCGAATAAGACCTGTTTGCTTTTGATCAGTGTTGGCCGACAATTAATCTTCAACAATGTATTCAGGTGTGTGATTGGCGGTCTCAAAGATTGGTGATATTGTAAGCTTTTGGAGGAAGTTCCACATGAATTATGATCTAATTGAATCGATTGATCCAGACCCTGTAATTGAGGCCATAGTCGAATTCCGCTTTAGCCCAAACGTTCCAGGGACAGTGGTAATGGGTATATTTTACAATGCCCTCAAAGGAGAATTCTCAAAGCTAGAGGAGTTACCCCTACTGCAAATGCCCGAGGCCATCCGCAACCAAGACGCCAACTTGAAGTATAAAGCAGTGCATAAACTGATAGGTGATGGAGTTGATGTTCAAATCGGTCCGAGAGTAGTTTCTATCAATGGACGAAATGAAAGTGGTTACATGCGTTGGGGATCTTACTCAAAAGTCGTTTTCGATGTCATTAAGAAAGTGTTTACCACTGGAGCTATTGATAAAGTTGAGCGAATCGGCGTTCGCTACATATCTTTCTTTCCCGACTTGAATGTATACGAAAAAATCCGGCTTCTTGTTGACCTTGAGGAACGAAGCAATATTACTCAGGGTAACACATCATTCGTCACGGAGATCCAAGAGGAGGAAGTAGTCAGTCGACTCAGCATCCAGAACCATGCAACCTTTAATCGCAACGGAAAACCTGTAGGCACAGGGTCGGTAGTGGATATAGATTCCTATTGTACGGATCATTGGGATAACCATGATGTCGTCATTAAGACCATTGAAGATTGTCATCGGAAGGAGAAACGCCTATTTTTTTCGCTTTTGAAAGATGACTTCCTAAGAAGTATGAAACCAGTAGTTAAATCATCGGAAGAGGATGGCTAAAGTGAAAACAATAACATCCCCATTTGACCGTTCTGCTTCCGCAGCCGGGAGCGTTTTGCTCACCGGTGCTCTGATGGTCGCTACATCCAACTCGGCAACGATTTCAGACGGCATCGACTACAAAATGAATGTCGCCCCAATCGTTCTGCCAGCTATCGAAGCACCTGTCTCAGAGCAAGAACTTGACGAAATCATGGCGCGCTGGAAAAACGACTGGCGTACTGAAGCCGTCACTGTTGTAAACAAATTCATCGGCGATCTTCTGAAAAAATCTCGCACTCCAGATCCCGAAGCAGCGGCTATTATGGAGGAAAATCTCTGGGATTTGGTATGATGAATTACGACAGTCTCCAGGTTTTTCTTCCGCAGTATCTCTCCGAGACCGACCAAAAAAAGCTGGTACAGGAAATTCGGAACTACACCGAAAATCCTAAATACAGCAATTTCTTCTTGGGAAACCAAAGGTTCAACGGCCTTCTTCAAGGAGACGGAATTGCAGCTGGTAGTCTGCCCATCAGCGATGCGACAAGCCGCACTTTTCGAGATGACGTTCCGGGCGTACTCTTGACAAATACGTGTGATATGTCATTGGATAATCCACGTTCTACGTCACTGAATCTCTCCTACGCCCCTGTTTTCGACCTTCAAAAATACCAAAAGGTTCTGGCTCATAAAAAGGGGCAGGACTACGCAAAAAGAACTTGCGATGATATCCGGCAGCAAATTTTCACTTCATACTTCTATTTGCCTGCCAATTCTGGCCTCGGCTACGAGGGGTTCGTACACCTCGACAAGACCAGTAATTGTCTTAACAGTGCTACAAGGTCCGGTGAAACCATCGCAAAGAGGAGATTTTCCCTAAATCAATTCGGTCATTACCTTTTCCTCTTCAAGCTTTCTATTCACTTCACTCGGATCAGAGAGGGGGATATTCGTGGAGCATAGGTAAACATCTACATCCGTGTGTTGTGATCATTAGCACATATGCGACCGCAGAACAGTAACACCTCTTAGACTCAGACCAAACACGAACTTTTCTTGCCGACTTAGAAATCCTATCTTTTTACCGTGTTTTGTGTCATTATCCAGAAATGCAGTTGGTGAAACCGATTTTAGTAGTGCTTTTGTTATTGGTCGCCTGGATTGTGGTTTTCTGGCTCACGAAACTGAACGGGCCGGTCATTCTGGCAAGTTTTCTTGACTCGTGTTGATATTTGTGTTGATTTCACCGGTCATACTGCTTGCAGTTATAACACTTATGTTTTCGTTTACGCATGACAAATCCTCCTGAATCGGTTCTCAGGAAGAATCTATCAAACGCCAATATACGATTCGATTGCAAGAAAAAACTGGTGAGGATTCACTCGCTAAAAAGGGAAGAAAATATCAAGAAAACGGGATACTTTTAAACTGGGAAAGAAGAAAAATAAGAAGAAAATTCAAACCGCCAAAAATCAACCAGTATCAGGTCGCCCGCGACAATATCCGGTTCATCCATCGTTGGTTCGGGATAAATCCCTGTATTTATTGGATCAAGCGTTTGTTGATTGTTCACTTCTCACCTCCTGCTGTTATTTGATTAAACCTTATTGACGGACATCGTGGGCGAAATCCGTCGTGATGAAAACCAGAAATCCCATCCAAAAATCATCGGTGTAACATCAACCGAACAAAATTCTTATGGACTTTCGAAAACAGGGGGATTTTATCAGAAATCAGAAATCGAGGCAATGGTGATTTAATTGATCGTTTATACGACCTTCGGTGCATTTTTACCCAATTGATACCGGTAGTTGCGGCAAAGAGTGGTTGAAAATCGGAATACTGCTCGTAATTTGAAGAGTGGTTTATTAGTGGGTGGATTTTCCACATTCCACAGATTCTAAAATTGCCTGTTGCCCTGTCGCCGGGGCATCTCAGACTCAAAGGAAATTGAAGAATGTCGGATTCAGAAGATCGTTGGCGATCGGTCGTCGAGATCTGCCAGTACCTCGGTGTTAGCAACGACACGGTTTATCGTTGGATTGATAAGCGCGGTATGCCGGCGCACCGGGTCGGTCGGCTATGGAAATTCAAAAAGGAACAGGTTGACACGTGGATCGAGGCGGGTGGTGCTTCGACGTTCGAACACAAACGACGCAAATCTACTTAGATAACTGATTCTTCAACAAACATCGTGAGAGTATAGAATGCTTGGCCTAAAACTTAGAGAGGAATTTCTCGGAGTACACATGCCCGAGACCGCAATCGCGCTGCGTACAAGCGATAACCAGGGAGCTGCGCAGAAGTCTCCAGACCATATCTTGTCGATCATCTATCCTACTGCTGACGTCGAAACGGCTCTTAAAGCAATCAGTGCGAAAAATAGTTGTCGACCAATTGTCTTAATGGGGGATCGCGGCCGCGGGGAATCGCACATCATGGCTGTCATGCACCACTCGATTCAAGCCCCAGATGTCGTTGACGCCCGGCTCGACAATCAGCTGTTCACGGATTTGGAGTCATACAGGAAGTCCGTTGTACTTTGAAAGCGCACTACGGAACGGAGTACTTAGCCCAATTCTGAATAAATCAATGATAACCCAGGACGATTTGGACAGAAAATTACAAAATTTATAGGACCATTATTCGCCTCGTTTATACCTATGACCATCGGAATCATCAACACGATGCAAAACCTTCAACAGCTAAAATCTAAACTTTGGGAAGCGGCCAACATCCTGCGCGGCTCTGCGGTCGATCGTACCGACTGGAAGGGCTATATCCTGCCGCTTCTTTTCTTCAAGCGGATTTCAGATGTTTGGGATGAAGAGAAAGCGGACGCAACACAGACCTACGGCGACGTTGACCCATCGCAGTTTCCGGAGATCCACCGGTTCCAGGTGCCACACGGTTGTCACTGGAACGATATCCGCGAAAAACCCCAAAACGTTGGCACTTCCCTCCAGCACGCTATGCAAGAAATCGAACGGGCCAATCCCGATACCCTATACCGCGTCTTCGGATCAGCAGATTGGGGCAACAAGGAAAAGTTCACCGACGAGCTTCTCAAGGACATGATCGAGGGCTTCTCCTCAATCTCATTAGGAAACAACAAAGTTAACACCGATATCCTTGGCGATGCCTACGAGTATCTCGTCGGCAAGTTCGCCGACGTCAACCGCCGCAACAAGGCTGGCGAGTTCTATACCCCCCGCAGCGTGGTGCGGATGATGGTCGAAATCCTTGATCCCAAGGAAGGTGAGTCGATCTACGACCCTGCCTGCGGCACCGGGGGTATGCTGCTCGCCGCCATTGACCACGTTAAGCGCCGTGGTGGCGACGCGCGCACCTTTTTCGGCAAAATTTATGGCCAGGAAAAGAACCTTACGACCTCCTCGGTCGCCCGGATGAATCTCGTCCTTCACGGCATAGAGGATTTCCAGATCGCTCGTGAAGATACCCTACGCAATCCCGCTTTCACCGATGGGGCCGGCGGCCTGGCAGCCTTCGACTGTGTTATCGCTAATCCGCCGTTCTCGCTCAAAGAGTGGGGACGCGAGATTTGGGAGAACGACCCGTGGGGCCGAGCGCAGTACGGCTTACCCCCGGACAGCTATGGCGACTACGCCTTCGTCCAGCACATGATCGCGTCGATGGCCCAGGGCGGAAGCAGTCGCATGGCCGTCGTCCTCCCGCAAGGTGCACTCTTTCGCAAGAGCGCCGAAGGTAAGATCCGTGAAGCCCTACTCAAGAAAGACCTGATCGAAGCGGTTATCGGTTTGGCGCCGAATCTCTTCTACGGCACCGGTCTCGCCGGTTGTATCACGATTCTTCGCCGCAAGAAGCCCGCGGAGCGGAAGAACAAGGTCCTCGTCATTGATGCTCAGAGCCTTTTTCGAAAAGGGCGCGCCCAAAACTTTCTCGATCCCGAACACGGAGAAAAAATTGTCACGTGGTACCGGGAATTCGAAGACATTGAGGACCGCGTTAAAGTTGTGAGCCTCGATGAAATCAGAGATGAAAGTTGGACGCTCAACATCTCCCGTTATGTCCTGCCGCCTATCGGCGATGAAATACCACCGCTTCCCGAGGCCGTCGCTGGGTTCAAGAAAGCGTTGGCGGAAGCCCGTGCAGCTGAGAACCACCTGCGCACGGTGTTAACCACGGGAGGCTGGCTGAAATGAGCAACCACCTCTCACAAAAGGAACTGGAGTCTTACCTCTGGGGTGCGGCGACGCTCCTGCGCGGGCTCATCGATGCCAGCGATTACAAGCAGTACATCTTCCCGTTGCTCTTCTTTAAACGGCTCTCGGATGTCTGGGACGAGGACTACCGCGAAGCCTTCGAGGACTCCGAGGACGAGGGCTATGCGACAGCGACCGCCAACGACCGCTTCACAATTCCCAAGGGAGCCCATTGGAAGGACGGCCGTGATGCCTCTCGTGATGTCGGCCGGACACTGCTGAACGCCTACCAAGCCATTGAGGCGGCCAATCCACAGCGGCTGCAGGGCGTCTTCGGCAATGCCGCGTGGACAGACAAGGCGCATATGCCCGACGAGACGCTCAAGAATCTCATCGAGCACTTCTCGAAGCACACACTCAGCCTCGGTAACGTGCCCGAGGACGAGCTCGGCAACGGCTACGAGTATCTTATCAAGCAGTTCGCCGACGACAGCGGCCACACCGCGCAAGAGTTCTACACCAACCGCACACTCGTGCATCTGATGGCACAGATGCTCGAACCCAAGGCCGGCGAGACAATTTACGATCCGACCTGCGGCACGGGCGGCATGCTCATTTCTTGCCTGGCTGAAGTGAAGCGTAACGGTGGGGACACCCGCACGATGGGTCTCTACGGACAGGAGCTCATCAACATCACCGCGGCCATTGCCCGCATGAACCTCGTGCTGCACGGCGTATCCGACTTCGACATCCGCAGCGGCAACACGCTGCACGACCCGTCCCTGATCGAGGGAGACCGACTCAAAACATTCGACGTGGTCCTCGCCAATCCGCCGTACTCCATTAAGAAGTGGAACCGCGAGGCGTGGCAGAATGACCCGTGGGGCCGCAATTTCCTCGGCATGCCGCCGCAGGGGCGTGCTGACTACGCCTTCTTCCAGCACATCTTGAAGAGTATGGCCCCGAAGACGGGCCGCTGCGCTATCTTGTTTCCGCATGGGGTGCTCTTTCGAAACGAAGAAGCCGAGATGAGGACCAAGTTGATCGAGGCGGACCTGCTGGAGTGTGTACTCGGGCTTGGACCGAACTTGTTCTACAACTCGCCGATGGAAGCGTGTGTGCTGATCTGCCGCACCTCGAAACCGCGCGAACGTAGAGGAAAGGTCCTCTTCATTAATGCACTCAATGAGGTCGCCCGCGAGAAGGCCCAGAGTTTTCTCAAGCCAGAGCATCAGGCCAAAATCCTTGGAGCGTACCAGGATTTCGCCGACAAGCCCGGCTTCACCTTTGTCGCGATAACCGAAGAGGTCCTTGCCAAAGGTGGTGACCTCTCCATTCCCAAGTACGTTGAGAAGATCACATCGGCGAGCGGTGGCAAGGGGGCACAGGATCTGCCTACCGCGTGGGCTTCCTTCGAAGACGATGGCCGTGCCTTCTGGGCTGAGATGGATTCCCTCGTGGAGATGCTTGATAGCGTCGTAGCCAAGGAGGCGAGCGATGCCTGAGACGCTCAAGCAGACACAAGTATTCCGCTTCGACCAGATGGCCGTTCAGGTCAAAGACAAGGTTGACCCCGCTGAGGCGGACGTGGATCGGTATGTCGGGCTTGAGCACATTGATCCCGAGTCACTGAAGATTCGCCGCTGGGGCGAAACAAGCGATGTTGAGTCCAGCAAGATCATCTTCAAGTCTGGCGACATCATCTTTGGCAAACGGCGCGCCTATCAACGAAAGCTCGCTATAGCCGACTTTGATGGGATTTGCTCCGCACACGCAATGGTCCTGCGACCCAAGACGGACGTCGTCCTGAAAGAGTTTCTGCCGTTCTTCATGCAGAGCGACATCTTCATGGAGCGTGCGGTTAAGATCTCGGTTGGCGGGCTATCGCCGACCATCAACTGGGGAGACCTCGCGAAAGAAGAGTTCGCCCTGCCACTACTGGGGGAGCAGCGGCGGATAGCGGAGGTGCTGCTGGCGGCAAACCGAGAAAGCGAGCATTTGTTGTCCTGTCTCGATGCATTGAAACGACTAATTCCATCTCTCTCATTTTCTGCTTTCACGGCACTGCACAGTAACGATCGCATTCCGAAACTCCCTCTCGCCGAGTTGTTGACTGAGGATATCTCCAATGGAATATTTCGGAAACGAGAGCAGTTTGGCACTGGCACCCGCATGATCAATGTGACCGATGTCTACTTAGACTTCGAGGTGCCAACTGACGATCTAGATCGTGTGCCGGTTGGCGAGAGGGAATATGATTCCTTCTCTGCAAAACCTGGAGATGTGATCTTCAACCGCAGCTCTCTTGTTCTTAGTGGCATTGGACATGCCTGCTTGGTCCCGGACGCAGGGGAAGAACTTGTCTTTGAGTGTCATCTAATGCGGGCGAGGCCAAATCCCCAAAAGCTCGACGCCAGATTCCTAACTCACTACGCACTCTCCCCACATGGCCGTCAACATCTACTGTCACGAGCCCAAACAACAACGATGACAACAATCGGCCAGGGCGATATTCGAGAGATTGTGATCCCATGCCCAAATATGATTGAGCAACAGCAAATCGCAACTAATCTGGACCAGCTTTATTCGATTAAGGTATCTCTCGCTGATAGGCACCGAAAGATATCCAAGTTCATACGAGTAACTGCGGAGAGAGTACTTGCCAACCTGGGTGGAGAGTCAGCATGACTTTCAACGAAGCCAACACCGTCGAAGCCTTCGTCCGCGACCTTCTCTGTGGCAGGAGCACGCATCACACCGCAGTTGGCCCTAGCCCCCCCTCGGGATCCAAAGACACGAATGATGAGCAAGAGTTGCATGAGGCTCCAGCACCGTACAAAGTAAAGTCGATACCTGGTTGGACGTACCTCTCCCACGAAAATCTCCCACGCCAGCCGCAGGAAGTACTCATGGAGGCGCACCTCCAAGACGCGCTTATTCGCCTGAACTCGACCATCGCTGCCCGGCCCGACCGGGTCGACGATGTGCTCTACCGGCTGCGCGCAATTATCATGGGCGTCCGCAGCGATGGTCTGGTCAAGGCCAATGAGGAATTCACTGCGTGGATGACCGGTGAGAAGTCGATGCCCTTCGGCGAAAACGGCGAGCACATCACAATCAAGCTTATCGACTTCGACAACCTCGAGCAAAATCGATACGTCGTTACCCAGCAGTATACCTTCCGCGCCGGCAAGACGGAAAAGCGAGCGGACCTGGTCCTGCTGATCAACGGCATTCCGCTGGTCATTATCGAGGCAAAGACTCCGGTGCGCTCCAGTCAAAGCTGGCTCGATGGGGCGCTGCAGGTACATGACGACTACGAGCGCAACGTGCCCGAACTGTTCGTGCCGAATGTCTTTTCCGTTGCCACCGACGGCAAGGCGTACCACTATGGCTCGATCCGCATGCCCGTCGAGTTCTGGGGTCCATGGCGTCGCGAGGAGGACGAAGCTTTGCCCTCGATGGAGCAGGTCGAGACCGCAGTAACCTCAATGCTGCGGCCGCACGTGATTCTGGACCTCCTCGCGAACTTCACCTCGTACGCGACGTACAAGGGCAAGCAGCGAATTAAGATCATCGCCCGCTATCAGCAGGTGGAGGGCGCGAACAAGCTGGTCGAACGCGTGGTGGCGGGCCACCCGAAGAAGGGTCTGATCTGGCACTTCCAGGGGTCGGGAAAGTCGCTGCTCATGCTATTTGCCGCCCGCAAGCTGCGGCTTCACCCGGCGCTCAGGAATCCGACCGTAATGATCGTTCTCGACCGGATCGATCTAGACGCTCAGATAAGCGCGACATTCCACGCGTCGGGCGCAGAGAATCTCGTCAATATCGATAAGCGTAAGGAACTGGGTGACTTCCTCGCGTCAGATACAAGGAAGATTGTAATCACGCGTATTTTTACATTCGGCGAGGCCGACGGCGTGCTCAACGAGCGCGACAACATCATCGTCCTGGTAGACGAGGCGCATCGCACGCAAGAGGGTGACCTGGGCCGCAAGATGCGTGATGCCCTTCCTAACGCGTTTCTCTTCGGCTTGACCGGCACGCCGATCAACCGGGCCGACAAGAATACCTTTTACGCCTTTGGGGCTGTGGAGGACGCCAACGGTTACTTAAGCCGTTACGGCTTCGAGGAGTCGATCCGGGACGGAGCCACAAAGGAGCTGCACTTTGAGCCGCGACTGGTAGACCTGCACGTGGACCAGGCCCAGATCGACGAAGAATTCGAGGCCCTAACGGCCGATCTGACCGATGAAGAGCGGGATCAACTGGGAAAGCACGCGGCTAAGATGGCTGTATTGCTCAAGTCCCCTGATCGCGTTCAGGCGGTCTGTGGTGATATCGCTCAGCACTTCGGGGAGAAGGTAGCACCGAACGGTTTCGGCGCTCAGGTCGTCACGTTCGACCGCGAGAGTTGCTTCCTCTATAAGCAGGCGCTTGACCAGTACCTCGCGCCTGAGGTATCGGACATTGTCATGTCGGTAAATAGCGGGGAGGACAGCTACGCTCCTTACCGGCGCGACCGGGATGCGCAGGAGAAGCTCCTCGACCGCTTCCGCGATTCCAACGATCCGCTGAAGATCATTATCGTTACATCGAAGCTGCTCACCGGCTTCGATGCGCCGATCCTACAGACGATGTATCTCGACCGGCCGCTGCGGGATCACACCCTGCTGCAGGCGATCTGCCGTACGAACCGTCCGTATGGCCAGCAGAAGACACACGGCCTGATCGTGGACTACCTGGGGATCTTCGATGATGTGGCCCAGGCAATCCAGTTCGACGAAGAGGGCATCACGCGCGTCGTCTCGAACATCTCCGAGTTGAAGGAGAAGCTCCCCGAGGCGATCCAGAAATGCCTCGAGTACTTCCCCGGCGTCGACCGCGCCTTGGCGGGGTACGAAGGGCTGATGGCCGCGCAGGAGTGCCTGCCGAACAACGATGTTCGCGACCGTTTCGCTGCGGACGTCAGTTACATGGCGAGACTCTGGGAGGCTATCTCACCCGATCCGATGCTGGGTGAGTACGAAACCGACTACCGCTGGCTCGTACAGGTCTACGAATCCGTGAAGCCAGTGTCATCCACGGGACGACTGCTTTGGCACCGGCTTGGCGCAAAGACCATCGAGCTGATTCACGAGAACGTGCATGTCGATGCGGTGCACGATGATCTCGAGACCTTGGTTGTCGATGCCGACCTTCTCGAAGCAATACTCGGGACTCCGGATCCGAAGAAGAAATCCAAGGAGATTGAGATCAAAGTCGCCAAGCGGCTTCGAAAACACCAGCACGACCCTCGTTTCAAGGCGCTGGCGGAACGCTTGGAAGATCTGAAGAATCGCCACGAGCAAGGTCTTCTGCTAAGCGTTGAGTTTCTGAAGGAGCTGCTCAACCTTGCCCGGGATGTAGTCGCCACTGAGAATGCAGTTCCTCCGATTGAGGATGAGGACCGCGGCAAAGCCGCCCTGACCGAACTCTTCGAAGAGGCCAAGAATGGTGACACTCCTGTAATGGTGGAGAGAGTCGTCTCCGATGTCGACGAGATTGTGCGAGTCGTTCGCTTCGATGGCTGGCAGGATACACATGCTGGTGAACGAGAAGTGAAGAAGGCCTTGCGGAAGACTCTATTCAAGTACAAGCTCCATCAGGATCAGGATCTCTTTGACCGCGCCTACGGGTACATTCGTGAATATTATTGAGTCGTTCGCCAAAACAGCAGGTCGATTGATGCTGTAAGTCTTGAGTAAAATGCACTGTATTATCAATAATATTCCGGCGAGAAATCGCCTATTGCAATAATGACTTGAAGAGATTTTCTGGGAGAAAAAATAATTTGCAGATTACTGCCTTAAAAGTGCAAAATTTTCGCGGTGTAAAGAAAGCCGAGGTATTCTTTCCGAAGCACTGCGTTTTAATCGGTGACAATAATTCGGGTAAGACAACAGTCTTTGAGGCAGTCGATTTGGTTCTCGGCCCACATCGGCTCAGTCGCCAGCCGCCGATTGATGAGCATGATTTTTTTCAGGGTAAGTACACCAATTCGATAACCACCCCACAAGAACCGGAAGATCATCACGATCCCCTAGATAATATGGGCGCGGATAGTGAGGTATCCACTGGCGAAAATATGCTTGGGGAAGCTCCGAGGATTTGCATTGACGTTATAATTACGGATCTGAGTGATGAACAGAAGGCGCACTTCAACGACTACATCGAATTTTGGGACAACGAGAGTAAGAACTTCTATGATGAGCCGAATCCCGCCGGTGTGGATTCCGCCTCAATTTCAGAAGCGCTTCGCGTCAGCTTTATTGGATTCTACGATCCTGAGGAAGACGATTTCGAGGGCAATACGTATTTTACACGGAGCATAACGGAAAGAGATAATCCACAGAAATTTTCGAGAAAAGATAAGCGGATTTGCGGATTTCTTTATTTGAGGTCTCTTAGGACTGGATCGAGAGCTCTGAGTTTAGAGCGTGGAAGTCTCCTGGACATTATACTTCGGCTAAAAGAGCTCCGACCACAGATGTGGGAAACCACTTTGGATAAACTGGCTTCACATCTCGTTGCGAGTGACCCGGCACTTGGCATATCTGGTGTACTTGAGAGCATAAACACAGCATTGAAGAAATACGTCCCGAAGGAGTGGGGCGTTGAGCCGCACCTGAAGGTCTCAAATCTTACGCGCGAACATCTTCGCAAAGTGATCACCGCCTTTATCGCGACTGGTGATGGGGATCACGCTGCGCCGTTTTATCGGCAGGGCACGGGCACGATAAATATGTTGGTTCTTGCCATGTTGTCGCAGATCGCTGAGGACAAACGAAACGTGATCTTTGCGATGGAAGAGCCGGAAACCGCGATACCGCCATACGCCCAGAAACGCATCGTCCATGAGATCAGGAAACTCTCATCTCAAACTTTATTCTCATCTCATTCGCCTTATGTCCTGGAGGAATTTTCCTTGGAGGAAACGATTGTTCTAAGTCGTAGCAAGTGCGGCGATCTCGCTCAGTCACCGATCAACCTACCCGACAGCGTAAAGCCCAAACGCTATCGGCAAGAATTTCGTACCCGTTTCTGCGAAGGCCTTTTGGCAAGACGCATTATGATTGCTGAAGGTGCGACGGAGGCCGCAGCTTTACCAGCAGTTTGCCGGAGGCTAGCAGAACTCAATCCCCTCTGTGCCAATGTACCTGGGACAATCTACTATCCCATAGTTTAGTGTCTAATTATGTAGGGTGAGACGGTATCCTGTTGATGGGGTATGGTAGACGTAGGGACGAAGGGGCCCCAACCCGTGCGGAGCACGGGTTGGG
>JAJDBF010000051.1 GCA_029261535.1 Nitrospinaceae bacterium
GCCCATACATAAGGGCCGCCGCTATACGACCCTCTCCTGCCCCGAGCATGCGGTTGCTTCATGGGCCCCCCATTCCCACACCCGCATGCTCAAGCGTGGGCCAGGGCCGGGTCAAGTATAACGCGTCCTTATGTATCGTCATCACCGGCCGCGTCACCTCCTGTCAGCCTGCCCGTCCTCGACAGGATCGGACTCCCGCAGCCTGAGCAGGACGGCCGCTAGCGGCACCGGATGATTCCTCCGTCGGGCTACAGCCCGCGTTCGTCATCGGCTCCGGATCAGATCGCGGCGTATCGTCCAATCAACACGTCTTGTGAGGTGTTAATTCAATCGGTCAGGGTTGTTCCAGGCTTCCTGACGCTTGGCGGCACAAATCGCGGTGCACACCTCCCGCCATCCCTGTGGGATGTCAGTCGCTCTGCTACGCGATTAGAACCGTCCCGCTCGCCGCTGGGTCATATGTGCCCGCGGTCAACACGATAGCCAAGCCCCGCCCACCAGCACTCGACAAACCACATTGCCCGATCAACACCGCTCGCTCGTTCCCAAGCTGCCGCTTCCAGCGGCACTGAACGCCAAAACTAAAAACTTTAAGCACGACCCTAATGTAGCCTATCAAATTCAAGGTGTGACTCCGGGCGCCTTCGCTTCATCAACCGCCGCAAATATCAAATTCAAGGTGTGACTCCGGGCGCCTTGTGACTCCGGGCGCCTTGTGACTCCGGGCGCCTTCTCCGGGCGCCTTGTGACTCCGGGCGCCTTGTGACTCCGGGCGCCTTGTGACTCCGGGCGCCTTTTCCCCAGCCCGCTCGGCGTCTCGCATGCGAGACAATCCTCGCTGCCCGGCTCCGCAGTGGCCACGCGGCAAAATTCGCGGGAATTGGTCGAAAACTCTTAGCTTCGGTGCCTCCTAAAGTGCAGTCTTCGCTAACGTCTTTCTCAGTTTATCAAGCAAAACATGTATTGGCGCAACTGCTGAAGTTCCCACCTCATCAGGGGTTTCATAGATCACGAATTCGTGCACATTACTCTCTGACTTAATCTTAATCACCCAGATCAAAACATCCAAAATACCCTTGTCAGAATTGGACTGCCACGACAAAACGTTTTCTTCTCTAAGAACTTCCTGAACAGTGCGAGCAACTTGATTCCCAACAACAGCTTCTTTGGCAAAACTGTCAGAACGATCAAACACCCAGCGTACAGCCCTTTCTCCGACATTTCGGTCTTCTTTTATACGCAACTGCAATTTTTGTCCGCCAGCATATCCCCCTCTTGTGTAGCACTCGAATAGAAACATATTTTGTTTATTATTTGAATAAATACTACAAAGCGTACTACATCCGGAAACAACCAGGAGCAATAATATTAACAACGGTAAACCTTGCGAATTACGACTCATAAGAACCTCAATTCTAATTATGTAAGAACTCGCAAAATAGCTGCCTGAAGAGAACTGAACTAGCCATTCAAAAATACCCCGGAATTCTATCCTGTACTTGAAATCCCTGGGAATTCAGAGAACGCCGTGCATTGTTTTCGATTTTTATAGTTGGATCCGAGCGCCCTATCCCAAGAATTCGACTCCAGATACTTGACTTGTTCCACCATACTTGTGGGTGCCCCTGCCCTAAGTGACCGTGACCGATCGCCTCGTGCCATAGTACGACATCGAAACGCGCCTGCCTTGATGTATATGGCAGTATCCGCCTTAGAAAAGGCCAACGTACTGCCACCTCATCCAAATTTACGTTTATATTTTCATTAATTCCGATTTGATTATTCGCAGGATTAAAAAATGCATTATTCGTGGCGGCTATTCGGACGACCGTATACACAACGGCCGAATTAATCGCGTCTTGGAGATCTGTTCCTGCTCGTCGTGTATGTCGGAACTTAAATCCCTCTGGAATCTGTCCTGGTGCTGCTGCCAACCGAGTTATACCAGGCGCAACTGCTACTAGACTAAGTACAAGTGTTGTTCCTATGATCCGTTGGAACGCATTTTGTACGATTACCGGAAATGCTGGATTCGCAGCGGGAGTTCTAATCTGAATCTGCAGTCCATTTGGATCAACATGATTTACTGGATCTACATGAACATATGCGTATTTATTAAGACTCTGAGGATCAACATTATCTCCCCTAAAAGGATCCAACCGATTAAATCTACCCGCATTCTGGTCGTAATATCTCGCCCTCAGGTATTGCTGCTGCAGCCCTGTATCGAACTGTTCGCCGCTGAATACGTCGACGCAAATTCGGCTTTATAAGCGTATTTTTTGCTCGGAACTGCGCCGGGTCTACGCGGGTTCGAAGGCTGGACTGCGCGATTTACACGCCTATTCAATTGAGAAAGATCACCATCCCGTTACGGGATCATCGTACGTAAATAGCGTACGGCTGAATAAAGAAAAATCAATCCTACTCGGTTCTGCTGTATGGGGCGAGTGACAGCGATTTAATGGCTGAGCGGGGAATGGGCGGGATACAGGGAAAGCGACCGGTGATCGAGGTTTGCTATCGTTCCTTTAGCAGACGATTAACCGCCGATCACTGATCCTTTTCACGCGGGTGATACTTGGCGTGAGTCTTCTTCAGGTCGTTGATGGTCAGCTTGGTGTACGGCTGCAGGGTGTCCAGCGACTCATGCCCCAAAAGCTGCTTGACGTGGTAGAGATTGGCCTCCGC
>JAJDBF010000052.1 GCA_029261535.1 Nitrospinaceae bacterium
GCGGAGGCCAATCTCTACCACGTCAAGCAGCTTTTGGGGCATGAGTCGCTGGACACCCTGCAGCCGTACACCAAGCTGACCATCAACGACCTGAAGAAGACTCACGCCAAGTATCACCCGCGTGAAAAGGATCAGTGATCGACGGTCAATCGTCTGCTAAAGGAACGATAACAAACCTCGATTACCGGTCGCTTTCCCTGTATCCCGCCCATTCCCCGCTCAGTTGTTAAACCACTGTCATTCGTCTCATACAGCAGAACCGAGTAGGATTGATTTTTATTCATTCAGCCGTACGCTATTTTCGTACGATGATCCCGTAACGGGATGGCGATCTTTCTCAATTGAATAAGCGTGTAAATCGCGCAGCCCGGCTTTCGAATCCGCGTAGACCCGGCGCAGTTCCGAGCAAAAAATACGCTTATAAAGCCGAATTTGCGTCGGAGTATTCAGCGGCGAGCAGTTCGATACAGGTCTACAGCAGCAGTATTTGAGGGCAAGGTATTATGATCAGACAGCAGGGATATTTGGCCGGGTTGACCCATTTTTTGGTTATAAAGGTATTCCACAGTCCTTTAACGACTACGCATACGCCCATGGAGATCCGATCACTAATGCTGATCCTACTGGCCAAACTATTTTGGCCCATCAATATTTTCGCTTATCGTTAAAGTTATTGAAGACGCCAGCGATTGCGAAATTGTTAAGTTCAATCGGCGTTCCGCTGGTAGTAATGTCAATCTTAGTTGGAATAGCTGCTCACCAGAAAATTGGGCAGTTATATAAGATTGATCACGGAAATAGATCAAACATATTTACAAATAGGGCAATTGGCACCATTTTACAGCTTCCAGCCGGTTCTATACCTGATTTACAGTATTTTAGGCCAGACATTGCAGATCTCGGGTTTAAACATATTTATGAAATAAAGCCAGTTTTCGGGGGAACGTCTGCCGCTCTTGGTCAAATGAATCAGTATATAGGCATATTAAATGAAATTGATCCGAATGTGTTATCCAATGATCCCATGACTCCTGAAGGTGAACAATGGTTGCCAGGTATTGGATGGCCAGTTAACGTACATAATCCGATTGTTATTGGACCACCAGAATTTCCATATATCCCCCCCACGTCGATATATGCTGATTTAATTGAGCCAGGAGTTATTCTGTATTACCCGGGAGCGGAGTTCTACTTATATGTTGCGGCATTGACACTAGCAGTGAAGGCTGCGCAAAAAGTGGCAATTGATACTGCGAGGTTTGCAAGGCAATTGCATGCGGCACATCTCATCGCTCTTTTTGGAGTTTTATAATTCAAATTTGATCCCATATGAGTATTTATATGACTGTCTTTCCTGACGATGTATTGACGACAGGAAATTGTGTAACTTTAGGGAGGGAAATAGAAGAAAAATTTCCTGATGCAAAAACATTTTTACTTGACTCTAGTAGAGCTATCTGTGTAAGGTATAATTCATTTCAACGACCGAAAGGCGATTTTTCGAAGTTGCAGAAGTACTTGCAGAGTATCGAGGAAATTACTCGAACTATCCCGGTTAAATGTTCGAGCGGTCTACCTGTTTCGGTACCATGTAACGGCATTTATTATTTAGATATTTGTTTACCTGATAATGAATTGGAATCAAGTTATTGCATGAGAATGTCGACTGTGGTAGTGATTGACGGCAAGCCGAAATATCAAATATTTGATAATTTTCGTAACCTGGTTTTGTGCTTGAAATTTAGAAAATCACTTCAATCTAAACTAGTTTCCGATGTAGATAAAATTCTTGAATTAATAAATAAATGGTATATTCACACATGTGAATTCGGTATGTTTTGTGAACGGTTTATGGATGACAATATTGATATTAATGTCAATGAAGAATATATTAGATGCAATACACCGTCAAATGGGCCTTTAGTATTTTCTTTTTTGCAGTTATATTTGCTCTGTCGAAGAAACTTAGAAAAACACTTAAGGCCTATTGAAATTTCATTCTTAGAAAAATGATATAGAGGCTCGTTAGGGGCAGGCCTTTAATTCGAAGTTTTTTTGCTGGATGCGATCATTAGGGTCAGGCGTGAAGTTTTAAGTTTTTTGCGTCGTCGGCCGCTGGAAGCGGCCGTTTGGGAACGAGCGAACGGCCTTGATCGGGCACGAAACGTAGTCGAGTGCTGGTGGGTGGGGCTTGGCTGTCGTGTTGATCGCGGGCACATATAACCCCGCAGCGAGCGCGGCGGCTCTAGTCGTGCAGCAGAAGGCGGCCGGAGTCACACCTTGAATTTGATATTTGCGGCGGTTGTTGAAGCGGGACAATGGCCCGACGCATCGCCTCCCCGGATCTTTCTTCCTTGGACCAGTAATCGCCGAATTAACGGCTTCTATTTCGTCGAAATGGAGCGGTCGTCGTGGCATTGGTCAGAGGAAGGCAAAATAGACGCGGTTAACTCCGGCGATTTTGATGAAATCCGAGTCAACCGCCAGAAATCGCTTCGGCCGTGCTGCAGGAAGCCCGCCAGTTCCCGCTAAGCGGGATCACGCTTCCTGCTTGCACGGCCTGCGCTCAAACGTGGCCGCGAGGGCCACGGATTCCGCTTCGCGGCGCTGGCGCGTTGATCATGGCGCCATTCGCGATCGGTCACCGCCGCCATGCGTCCGCCGGTTCCGGCGGGCTCCGGTCAGTCGCGTCGTTCCGGTCGAGTCGGCGCTACCTTCGTCACCTATACAGGACCCGGCCGTTATGCGTCCGTTCGCTCCGCTCACACGTCACCGGCGGCGGTCCGGTCAGCTGCAGTCGTTCCATGGAGCCTTCCATTCCCACGCCTGCAGCTGTCTATTCGTCCCTTGTTTCCGCCGTTGTCGTCGCATAACGCGTGGTCCTGTATAGGTGCCGCAGGCCGGGTCACGCATGGCCGTGGCTCCGTCTTCGCAGGCTCAGACTTCCGCCCCGTTACCACGCGGCCCCTATCGCCGCCTCATCCGGCCCGCCGCGCCATCCCTCCGCCCTCCGGCCCCTTCTCCCGCATCGCGGCTTACTGGTGGATCAAGGTCGTCCGTGCATTCGTTGTCCACGCCAAGTGTTCTGGTCTGGCCCGCCCGGCGTCGCATTACCATGCCTCTGGCGCACACCAGTCGCCGGCAGAGCCGGCACCCGGTCTGCTGTTGCCGTCGGCATCGTAATCGTCGCCTCCCGCCGCCGTCAACGCGATCTGCCCGCGCCAAGCCGCCTTCGGCTCCCTTAGATGTAAGGCCATCGGATTAGATATTTATTACTGTCCACCTGAAAGCGTGAAAAAACGGCGCAAAAAGCATTGGCGATATTGATTAACCTGTTGGGATAGAGTATTTTATATTACCATCAAGCAACATAAATCCTCTAACCCAACAGGTGATTACAATGCATTTCAAAATCGAGCAA
>JAJDBF010000053.1 GCA_029261535.1 Nitrospinaceae bacterium
ACCGCCGCAAGATGCTGAATCATCCGACTCAGGAGTCGAAGGGCATCGTCCATACTTTGCCCTTTGGTTCGTGCCCAGTCTTTCGGGACGCTGGTCAGTTCGATCAAAATATTCCACGTATCTTGAGACAAACGATGCCGAACGAGCTCTGCTGTACGTCGGACATTTTGAAGTATTGTGGCCAAGCCATCTGGCGAATCGGGATCAAATAAAATCGTCCGGAGCTCGGCCTCGACCATATCGGCTCCACCTTTCACCGCGCGTTTAGCCCGTCGCGGGGAAAGATGTTTTTGCATCACGAGTAACGAAACCAAGCGAGAGAGCGTTTCGGGTTCATCGCTCAATCCGGCTTCACCACTTGTTCGCAAAAACAGACTTCGGAGAAGACGGATTGCCGCTTCCGCACGTTCGATGTACCGCCCTAACCAAAAGAGATTATCCGCCGAGCGACTGGGTAGATCTCGTCCTCCACGTCGTAGGGCCAAGGTATGATGGGCTGGAGCCACCACAGGGTGATGGTCAAAAGCGCCACCCTTGACCCAGGTATCTTTGCTGAAATCCCCGGGCTCATGCCAATGCCCACGTGGATCAGATTGGACGGAGACCCGTGCTAATCCTCCAGGCATAACGGTATACCCGTCTTTCGTCGCAGTCAGATAGAGCCGGAGGGTCATGGGAACAGGACGTAACTGATCGCCGCCGCCCCAGAACGGGGTAGTAGAGGGAGACACGATTTCTCGACCGACGTATTCATGCCCACGCCGAATGATGGCTTGCCTGAGCTCTTGCTCATCCCGAGCGGTCAGATCAGGGCCGAATGACGAAAGCCGACGTTGAGACAAATTTCGCTGAGGTGTAAGCACCTGTCGAATCATTAACCGTTTCATATTCTCAAGCACATACGCACGTTCTTGAGCTTGACCGCACCACCACGTCGCCACACTCGGAATTTGGAGCCCTTCGCTGAAAAAGAACTGGCTGAGGGTTGGCAAGAAGCTCAGTAGGACTTCGCTGTCGACCAGTCCACTGCCCAGAGCATTCCCCATCGTGACGTGCCCCGCTCGAATGGATTGCAATAAACCGGGAATCCCTAGGGCTGATTCTGTCGAGAGTTCGAGTGGATCGCACAGATCAGAATAGAGACGTCGTAGCACTAAATCGACCGGTTTCAAACCATCTACTGTTTTCAAAAAAAGCCGGTCGTCGCGAACCGTCATGTCTGAGCCTTCGACCACTGGATAGCCCAAATATCGTGACAAGTAGGCATGCTCAAAGTACCCCACATTCTGTGGCCCCGGCGACAGCACGACCGCTAACGGATCATCTCGTTGGGAGAATTCTAAAAAGTTTTGGCTAAACGTTTGAAAAAACGAGGAGAGTCGTTGAACGCCTGTTTCGTCAAAGAGATCGGGTAAGGCCCGCGACGCGATGATACGGTTTTCCAGGGCAAACCCTGCCCCTGTCGGAGCCTCCGTGCGATCCCTGAGAACCCACCATTGCCCATCAGGTGCACGAGCCACATCAAAAGCAAGGAAGTGCAAATAGGTCCCGCCCTGGACTGGCACGTTATGGCATGGCTGCAAAAACTGCGGATTGCCAAACACGACGGCCGGCGGCAAGGTCCCATTTTTTAGCAATTGTTGCGGGCCATATAAATCACTCAAAATATGATTCAGGAGACGGGCACGTTGAATCAGTCCGGCTTCTAACTGTGTCCATTCTTCCTGACTAATCAGCAGGGGGAACAAGTCCAACTGCCACGGTCTATCTGACTGTTGCCCATCCTGGCCAGCCAGATAGGTTACGCCATCATCTTTTAACAAACGTTCGGCAGTTTCTCGTGCGGCTTGTCGGTCGGTGTCATCTAAGGCTGAGAAGCCTTTTTGGAAACCCTGCCAATGGGGTCGAACCGACCCATCCTGGCCGATGAGTTCATCAAAGGTATTAGGTTGTGGAGGGTAATTCATGAGGGCAGGAATAGGTGAATCGGGTGACTCTGAAACATACGAGGGCATCGAGGATTCCATCAGTTCGATTCCGATGAAAGCGGCTGACTCATGATTATGCGCTTACCTGTCCCATGGTCTACTGCCAGACATTAGACCGGCCATCGAAGGTCGAGGGTATAGGGAAATTCTGGACGAGTGGTCTCGACTGGTTCAATGTAGGTCCCGGCGGTATGACCGAAAGGGCTAAATCTGGCTAGCCTCCGGCTTTCTGCTTCATAGGCATTGACAGGAAATTCATCATAATTTCGTCCACCTTGATGCGCCACATGGTAGGTACACCCGGCTACGGCTCGTTGAGCCCACCGGTCATAAATATCGAACGTCAGTGGAGCGTCCACGCCAATATTGGGATGTAAACTATTGGGCGGCTGCCAGGCCCGATACCGCACACCGCCGACCGCCTCCCCTTGGCGTCCCGTTGCAATCAACGGCACACGTTTTCCATTGCAGGCTACCACATAGCGAGAATCGGTCAAGCCTGAAAGCGTGATCTGCAACCGCTCAACTGAAGAATCAACATACCGCACCGTTCCTCCCGGAGCGCCTTCTTCTCCCATCACATGACAAGTCTCGAGCGCTTGGCGCACTTCCATCACCACGCTTTCATGTTGAATGGTTCCATAGCGCGGG
>JAJDBF010000054.1 GCA_029261535.1 Nitrospinaceae bacterium
CCCCGGCGGCAGGGTTGCCACCCGCACCGCGTTGATCACCTGATCCTGGTTAAACGTTGTGTGCCGGGTTCCACCTCTTATGATGCTTGCAGGAGTGGCTACCGCCACCACACCAAAACCCAGGATATCGAGCGTACTGCCTTCCTGTTGCGATTCATTTTTGAGAACATCCCAGGCGGCATTGGCAAAAAAGTTGCCTTGCGAATGGCTCAGCAGGATCACCTTCTTGCCCTGCAGGTGGGAGTTTCGGTATTTGGCGAGATGGTTTCTCAGGTCGCCGTCATTGATCACAAGGCCCAAAGTCGCGGCGGTGGCTTTTTGCAAAATATCATTTTTAATCTCTTCGTCGATCAGCGTGAGGGCCGACGGTACCGCCAGCAAAATCTCCCAGGCTAACGTCCACACCGTCTCGGCACTTTCTTCCAGCTTGTTGACCAGCGACTCCGCAAGATCGCGCATCAACCCGGCGGACGGGTTGTAGGCGATGTCAAACTCCATCGCATCAAACTCAGCTTGTGTGAGTTGACCGGTGGCGATTTTTGTTGCAAGAGCCCTTTTTAGACGTTTCAAGTTTTCTCTAGACTCCCTCTCTGTTGTCATAATCCCGTTGACGTAAAAAACTGCGGTATCCTTGCCATCACAGATAACAGGTTCCTCTTCTTGGGCAGCCACGGGTTGGAGTATGAATATAGACAGCATTAAAGCAAAGACAGGAATAAATAAACTTCGTTTCATATCAGAAATCTCCAGACAAAATTGAAGAAAATATTTTATTGTTCAATTGGGAAGCGCATCAGGATCAAATTCACAAGAACGATATTCTAGTTCAAGAGGTGTAGTGGAAAAAACCTCTCCACCCAATTGAGCGTCGAAATCAAGGTAAATCGAGGACCGTTCTTGGGTATTTAAAAATCGGGCAAGAAGTTTCTTCCTCTCATTCACTACTTCCATAAACCGTATTTCTTTTTCCAATGGATCTGCTGGTCCACCAAAATTTTCCCAGATAAAATCACCGCATTCCTGAGCCCGGTTCATTTTATAAGCATTGTTTATAGATGCCCTTTTATCATCAGCGTCTTCAAGTGCATCGTTCATGGCTTTAGCATCTTGCCTGAGTGCCGCTCTTTTCTTGGCAGAGTCGGGGTAGGTCAGTGCGATGTAACGCTGGATGTCGTCGCGCACGCCGTCGTTATCGGAATCGATGCCGAGCAGTGTCGCCTTACCGGCCTCGCCGGGATCCGGTGGTAAATCGATCACGCTGTACATCACCTGCTCACTATCGCTCACGCCACTCGGCGCGGTGACGGTCACCCCCACCGTGTACTCGCCTGCCGGTAGCGGGTCTGCTGGAAGGCACGAAGTTTCTGCATCTCCCACATTGCAAACAACCGGCACCGCATTGCCATTGACTGTGATCTGAATCCAGCTTTGGGTAACACCGAGTCCGTCTTCATAACTGAAAATAATATCCTGCTGCGTCCGCTCGACCAGCCCTGCATTCGGTGGTGCGGTGATGGTGATATCAACCGCCGTCACCGGCGCGGTCTCCACCTCACCGAGCCACTCCCACAACACTGCCAGTCGGCCCTGATTGTTCACAACATACGGAGACCAACTCGGGTTTCCATTGGTGACAAAAGTCCGCTTCGCGCGGAAGACCAATCCGTTGCGCACGACACAACTGTTTTCCACATAAGAAATACCCGCCGTGTTGTCGTAGTCGATCAAGGCACCATCGTTAGTGCACTGCGGGAAAGCCGCCACCGTTACCGATTGCACCTGCCGGGCCGTGTTCCCAAGCGAAGCCGCGCCGGTAACACCGGAGGTGCAAGCCGAAAACAGCAGAGTGAGGAACGTAACCGATAACATCGAAACCGCGCGGGACCGAGCAAACATGACACCTCCTTGAGGTTGGGACTAAATAAAGAGGACCTCTATTAATTCGATATGTTCTGTTCCGGCAACTCGCAGACCTTCTAAAATCAAGGTCTGCTCGCGGCCAAAAGTAATTTTTAGAGGTGCCCTAAAAACCATTGCGATATTCTTCGTGGAGCTTGTGCTGAACCTGCTCCCCCTCCTTTCAAGGAGAGCTTTGCATAACTCAAAAATCAAAAGCAAAGGCGAGATTCTTCACTCTGCTACGCGTCGTTCAGAATGACAGTTAAAACCCCATTTTGTCATGCTGAGTGAAACGAAGCATCTCGCATTTGGGTTTTTTCCTGGGTTAAGCAATGGCCTCCCTGGGTATGGGGACGATTCAAAACCACAAAACCATATTTACCACTCGGATATATTGTGACGGAATTTTATTGGGGGGGGCAACCATTTTATTTATAAAGTTTATTTTTTCTTGTTCGGGCAGGGGGTTTTCATGGACCCACTTTTAAAGAGGGGGTGTCCGCCACCACACCAAAGCAAAGGCGAGATTCTTCTCTCCACTGCGTTTCGCTCAGAATGACATGCGGTGGTTTTTGTTGTCCCTCCACCGACCGCAAGGTCCGGCGAGGAGAAGATTTTTCGTCAGCCCTCCGCCAGGAGTCAGAATGACATGCTGTGGTTTTCGTTGATTTTCCACCGGGAGTGGTCTGAAGCAAAATTTCCAGGTTAGCAGTGGTTGGTTTTATGACTTTTCAGAAGGTGGTTCTTCTTCAGGCAGGGAAGGGCCCTGCGCTTCCAGTCGCGTGATAATGACAGTATTGACCTTGCGCTTGCCGGATTCACGGACGGTCAAGCGGATGCCTCCAAGGTCGATCTGATCCCCCTTTGATGGAATCCGCTCCAACCTGTCGATGACCAATCCGCCAATAGTTTCATACTCACCCTCCGGCAGATGCAGTTGCAGGGTTTCATTGATTGCCTGTATTTCCATTTCAGCCTCCACAATATAACCACCGCCGGAGTACGCATCGATTTTTTCCTCTGGCGCATCGAACTCATCTTCGATGTCACCTACGATTTCCTCGACAAGATCCTCCACCGTGACAATGCCGATGCATCCGCCATATTCATCTACCACACAGGCGATGTGCAGACCGCGTTGTTGTAACTCTCTTAGCAGGTCGTCGACCTTTTTGTTGGGAGGGACGTAATAGGCCGGTCGGATCAAGCCCGTAATCCGGGTGTTGTCATTGGGTGCGGTCAGCAAGTCAAACGTGTTGAGGATGCCAATGGTATTGAACATTCTTTCATGGAACACGGGCAGGCGTGAAAACCCGGTTTCGTTGGCAATGGTGTTGGCCTCGGCCAGAGTGGTGGAATCACTGATACCGTACATTTGCACCAGCGGTACCATGCACTGCTCTACCGTGATGTTGCCCAGGTTGAAAATCCGGCGAATCATTTTTTTTTCGACAGCGTCAAGCTCGGCGTTTTCAAACTCGGGTTTGACTACTTGCACCAGTTGATCCCGACTGACCATGGTTTTTCTACCAACGGACCCGGATTTGAAAAGCCACCCTAGAAGTTTGCTGTGAATGGCGGCAAAGATATTGGTGGCCGGTCCAAAAATTCTAGTGAACCAGGTGAGGGGTCGAATCACCAGGGGGATCAGGGTGTCAGCCTTTGCCTGAAAAATTATTTTGGGAACGATTTCACCGAGAAATAAAATGACGGGTGATAAAACCAGCATGGCAAGAAGGTCGCCCCAGTCCTCCGTCAGGGTCATCGCATAGGCGGTGAAGATCGCAGTCGAGCTGACCACCGCGATGTTGGTTCCCACCGAGGTGGTGGAAAAAAATCGCTCCGGAGAGGCCAGCAGGTTTTGAATGCGCTGAGCTGTTTCGTTGCCGGTCTCAGCTTCCTGCCTAACCTTGAAACGGTTGATAGAGATCAACCCGATTTCGCATCCTGAAAAAAACGCTTCCATCAGGATGAAAACTGCTACCAGGATTAATGTGCTCGTGAGGTCCATCAGGAAGCTTCCGGCTTGGGTTGCGGTTGCGGATTAGGTTCGGGGGGTAGCACAGTCAGTTGCAGTTTAAGAATGCGTGCGCCTTTCATTTTTTCTACAACAAATCGATAGTTTTCGTGCAGGACAAACTCTCCTGACCGGGGAACCCGTCCAAATAAACCGAAGACAAATCCGCCAATGCTGTTCACTTCGCCATTGGGCAGAACGCATTCAAAGTAGTTGTTGAATTCGGAGATGGGGTAGGTTCCGTGCAAGCGGTAGCGGTTTTCCCCGATATGAGTGAGCGGCAATTCTTCCTGCCGCATCTCACTGTCTATTTCGCCTACCAGTTCTTCCAGGATATCTTCGAGAGTTATCAGCCCGGTGATCCTGCCGTATTCATCCAGCACGATCGCCATGTGACGCTTCAACCTTTTGAATTCTTCCAGCATTTCATTCAGCTTTTTGGTTTCCGGTACAAATATTGCGGCATGCAGAATATTCTTCAGACTGAATTTTTCCACAGGAAGGTGTTTGAACCGGTTCAGGTCTTTGGTGAACAATATACCGGCAAGGGTTTCCCCATCCTTTTCATAAACGGGGACCCTGGCGTAAAAATTAGCAACGATCTTGGGCAGGATGTCTGCCATCTTCTCATCACATTCCAGGGTGAACATATCGATTTCCGGTGTCATGATTTCCTGAACGGTTTTTTCACCAAATTCAATGACGTTCTGAATCATTCGCCTTTCCTGCGCCTCGATAACTCCATGACCCTCGCCCATGGCGACCATGGAGCTGAACTCCATATCAGAGATGGCAGTATGGCTTGTCGTTGAGGGCTGGATGCCAAACATTCTGATCAGGCTTTCTGCGTAGCGGGTGAACCGGCGCTGAATTGGCTGGACCAGTTTGTAAAACCAATTGAGTGGGCCTGCGGCAATGAACACGAATCTCTCCGAGAAAGCCAGAGAAAGTGATTTGGGAACGATTTCACCAAAAAGGAGGATCAGGAAGGTTCCCGCGCCAATGGCAATGGCGAGCCCTGCACTGCCGAACAGGTGCAGGGCCAGCGAGGTGGTCAGTGCCGAAATGGCGATATTGACCAACTCATTGCCGATATAAATGGTGATGAGTAATTCCTTGGGCTTGAGCAGGAGGGCGTTGATCAGGGAGCCTGTGCGCCCCCGCTTTTCCTTGAACTCTGCCAGTTGGGCCTGGTTCAGCGAAAAAAACGCGGCTTCACAGGCCGCAAAAAATGCGGAGAGCCCAAACAGCAGGGTCAGGGTAAATAGTCGGGATGATATGGAGTCGTCCAAGGTTTTACAAAGAACTCCAAAAGTGTCGATTCCTGTAGTGCGTTGACCGAAGTGAGGTCATGAAGCGTAACATATGAGAACCTCTAAAAATTGCTTTTGACCGCGAGGTGCTGGCGCACAGCTAACGAAGACCCCTTTGGTTTTAGAGGGTCTGCGAACTGCCGGAACAGAAAATATCGGAATATTAGAGGCCCCCATATAATTATGTTCAACGGAAATGGTCGAAACCGGAAGTGATTTTTCGTATTTGTGGGGATTCATTTGCCTTAAGAAGCCGGAGCGTGCTCTGGTCGGAAGTCATTTTTCCAACCTGAGTTACAGACACACCCACTTTCAAAGTGATCTTCATTAATTTTTTAACATCTTCAGCAGGTGTTGTAAACAGCAATTCATAATCCTCGCCTCCAGTTAAGCTTAAGGAAGTTTGATTTAGATCATTGTTTTTACACAGATAGTTTAGTTCTTTGGATGTCGGGATGCTGTCCGGATCGAGGTCTGCCCCCTTGCCGGATTGCTGGCAGATATGACCGAGATCCTGCTCCAGCCCATCGCTGATATCGATCATGGAGGACACCCGAACGCTAGATCGAGCCAGGGCTTTGGCAAAAGCAATTCGCGGAGTTGGGTTCTGATGTCTTGCGATCAGGGTGCGCCGGTTTGCCTTTGAGGTCTTTAAATTATTGCTTGAGTCTGAGAGCAGTTTTAAGCCGAGGGCAGAGTCTCCCAGGGTCCCGGTGACCAGAATGGCATGACCAGCTTTGGCCCCCGCTCGTGTAAAAAACCGGTCTTTACGCACCTCTCCGATGACGGTAAGAGATACCCAGAATCCTTTGGGGGATTGGACCGTATCGCCTCCTGCAATGGAAATATTGAATTCTTTGCACAGGCTGTGCAGGCCTTCATAAAAGTGGTCGAGGAACGTAAGCGGCAGTGATTTTGGGATGCCGAGCGAGATCACAACCGTTCTCGGGGTTCCGCCCATCGCTGAGATGTCGCTGAGGCTCACGGCGAGCGATTTGCGCCCCAGCAGGCGCGGCGGATGCGAGGCGAGATGGAAGTGGACTCCGTCGACCAGGGCATCGGTAGTGATGATCTGGTAGCGGTCCTTCGAGGCTCGGTAGATGGCACAGTCATCGCCGATACCCTTGACGATCACTGCGGATTTACCTTGCAGACGCTGGCTTATCCTATCGATCAGACCGAATTCACCTAACTGCGACAGGCTGGTTTTTCTTTCAGAAGTCACGCGGGTCCCAGGTTTTGGGGAAGGACTACGATCCCTTTTTGAAGAGGTCCTGTGCCATTTTATCGATATCGAACTGTTTGTCTATTTTGATCGACAATTTATCGCCTTCCTGAAAATTATATTTCTTAAACTCTGCCAGCGGGAAGGTGAATTCAATTTCATCTTCTGTTTGCTGAACCCAAATGGTGACGGTGCGAAAAAACTCAGCCTGGTTTGGAGGCGCAGAGGTTTGGGTCACTTCACCTTCTAGAGCAATCATTGTGTCAGATTCCTTTCATTTGGTCAGGGAACTCCCGAAGTCACTCAAAATTTGAGTCAGGCGGAGCAACTGACTTGCATTCCAAGCTGTGCGTCTGGCGTATCGGCGGAATACAGGTCCGGGTCAATCTCTGAAAACTCTACGCCTTCGGGGTCGGCGAAGGGATTCTTCAATAGAACCATGAGCCGCTCGATTTCAGAATAATCCTGTTCCATCAGGGCAAGGTCGATGGCCCTCTGGGCCAGGTAATTGCGCAGGATAAATTTGGGATTGGATTGTGTCATCCGGGCCGACTGCTCTTCCAGGCTGATATCCTCCCGATCCAGCAGGCGTTCGTATTGAGTCAGCCAATCGTCGAGGTCCTCCGGACGCTGATGAAACGGTGCCCGCAGTTCTTCGAGTCCGCCACTTCGATGGTGCGCCAGTCGGCGGAAGAAATTAGTGTAATCCGGTTGATGCGCGGCGAGCAGGCGGAACAGGTTATTCATCAATTCCTCAAACTCCGCATCCACTATGGTGAGTCCCAGCTTGGTCGCCATTTTACCCTGAAACTTCTGATTGAAAACGACGGTGTAGTTGTCCAACTCCACCTGTAGTTCATCGATCGGGATCAGGTTCTGCAGGGTTTCTCCGAATTTAAACAGGTTCCAGCGGCCGATTTCCGGTTGCTGATTAAAAGCGTAGCGCCCATGCGTGTCTGAGGCGTTGCAGATATAACGCGGGTTGAACCGGTCGATAAACCCAAAAGGACCGTAGTCGAATGTTTCTCCGAGCAAGGTGGTGTTGTCGGTATTCATGACACCATGTCCGAACCCGACCGACTGCCAGCCGGCGATCATGCCTGCCGTGCTCTCTGCCACTCGCCGGTACATCAAGCGGTAGCGGTCCTTATCCTGCACCAGTTCCGGGAAATAATGTTCAATGACGTGATCTGCAAGGCGCGTGACCAACTCAGGTCGATTGGTTTTGAAAAAGTATTCAAAATTGCCAAACCGGATATGGGTTCGTGCCAGGCGAGTGACGATTCCGGCAGGTTCCGGATGTTGTCGGTAAATCAATTCACCTGTGCTGACTAGGGCGAGTGAGCGGGTGGTGGGAATCCCCAGCCCGTGCATGGCTTCCTGTCCGAGATACTCGCGGATGGAAGAACGGAACGTGGCGCGACCATCGAAGCCGCGACAGAATCGAGTTTGGCCCGAGCCTTTGAGGTAGATGTCCCAGAATTCACCTAGGGCATTTTTTATTTCGCCGAGCAGTAATCCGCGACCATCACCCAACTGCGGGTTGTAGCTCCCAAACTGATGGCCCGAGTAAGCCATGGCGAGGGGGGCGGAGCCGGGCAGAGACTGATTGCCCGAAAGAAATTCCGCCAGCTCTTTTTCGTTGACGTGATCCGCATCCAGCCCGATTAATTTCGCGGCATCAGAGTTAAAGGCAACAAGGCGAGGACTATTGACCGGGACCGGTGGCTTGGCCTGAAAATAGTCCTCACCCAGTTGGACGAAGCGATTGTTAAAGTTTAGCTGGTTGATTGAATTCAATAAAAATGCCTCAAAAATGCTGGCGTGTAAAAATGCTGGCTCAACCTGGTGGTTGTCAGGTTGTCCGGGTTGAATGTTTATTCCTGCATTCTGAAATCCTTGGAAAAGAAACCGATCAAATCCCGGACAGAAAGAATGCCGACAATGCGGTCTTCTTCAGTGATTGCCAGATGTCGAATTTTGTTTTTCTGCATGAAAACATTAGCTTCCTCGACTGGCAAATACCGATCCATGGTGAGAACCGGGCTGGTCATGATTTCACTGATTTTGATATCGCTGGCATCTTTTCCAAGGGCAACCACTTTTGTGGTCAAATCGCGTTCCGTCACGATTCCGACATCTTCACCCACCTGCTGAACGATCAGGGAACCAATTTGGTTCCCTTCCATAAATGCCGCGGCATCCTGTGCAGAATCGTCGGATTCAATTCTGAATACAGGGGAAGCCATGTAGTCACCGACTTCTTCCATTGTCCACCTCCGGTTCAGTTAATCAAAGGGGACCTCAAAAATCTGCAAATGTGGTTTTGGCCTTTCACAGCAACTTAAAACCAAGACCATTTATCGCCAAAGTTACGCAATGAGGGACCCCTGGAATCAAGAAAATTTGAGCAACTAATGTCAGCTCTTTGGTTTGGATGTTTGCGAGGGCAGGAGAGGTTCGCATAAAGTCATAAAGACTCAAAAAAAATACCGGGAAACGGGCGTTTCCCGGCGATCAACCCCTGATTAGAGATGGGATAATGATATTGTCTGGAAGCAGGGCTGTTGAGAAAAACTGCCGTGCTGAAACTATTCAGCGTCCTTGACGAACCAGCCGTAAAACTTTTTGGAATCGACAAAATGCCAGATGATGGCCCCGGCCTTGAAATTGACCAGCCAGGCGGCACCCGCGCCCTGCTGGCAGATTTTTTTCTGATACCTGTCCGTGATCTCAGAAATTTCTTCACAGGTGGTCACGGTCCAGTAATAATACTCGCCGGTATCATTGAACAGAGGATGAATCCATCCGGATTTACCTCCGGCATGCTGTACCTTCTGGTTTTGCAGAAGGGACGTGAGCTCAGTCAAAGTCGGTATTCTCCAACCCGTGACACCAGCGTCTTCTGAGTTCAGGGAGTATTCATCCGCCGTCTTGAGGGAGAACTTTTGATTGATACCTGTTTTCATCCAGACAAGTTTATTCGCTGTGTCGGTGACAGTGCCATTCTCATTGGCAATAAAATTTGGTTCTGGCAGAGATTTTAACTGGGCCGAGGACGTTTTCTTGCATTCGATCAATACGGGGGCGGCACCGGGGCATTTATCCAGAATGGCAAAATGATTCTGGGTTTTCATTAAATTACAAATGTCTTCCTTGTTTTTACAGTCAGCTTTATTCAGGTCAATGGCATAGAGGGGGGACGTGGTGATCAGCCATAAAATAATGGTAAAAAGAACCTTGCGCATGATGGACTCCATGGGGACCGTTTATCAAAATAAGGGGCGTTTCTAAAATTATTTAGAGGTCCCCATGAAAACACTTGAGCCGTTCTCCAGACGTTCCCAAGCACTGATAACAGTAACTGAAGAATACTACAAATATCCTGGAGATAAAAATCGTATTTGCCCCTGGCCTCAATCGCCATGGGAAACCAAAATTGAAAGAAAGAGAGCTTAGATGAAAGCAATTGTGATGACAACAACGGGTGGGCCGGAGGTGTTTCAAATAGTTGAAACACCAGCCCGGCGACCGGAGACAGCTCAGGTTCTCATTGATTTGAAGGCAACGGGGCTTAACTGGTCCGAGGTGGTTCAGCGCAAAGGTAACTGGGCCACGCCATTGGCAGACGAGTTCGTCCTCGGTGCTGAAGGTGCTGGAATTGTTGAAGAAGTGGGTAACTCTGTTTCTACAATCCGTCCCGGTGATCGGGTCGCAGTTTTTGATATCAACGCTTATTCGGAAACAGAGCAGGGCACCTACGCCAGTCAAATACTCGTGGATGAAAACCGGGTTCTTAAAATCCCATCGCATCTGGATTTTGCACAGGCCGCGTCTTTACCGATGGCCTTATTGACAGCTTACGATGCGCTGGTTCGGCATTCGCCACTGCCGGAATCGGGCAATGTGGTGGTGACCGCGTGCACCGGTGCGGTGGGCATTGCGGCTCTGCAATTGGCGCGCATGAAAGGCCTGCGTGTACTCGGCACGACACGGGATAAAAATAAAGCGAAACTCATCCGTGGCATGGGGTGTGAGGCGGTGGTGGCAGAGGAACCGGGCGATCTATGTCGGCAAATTGCAAACTGTTTTGGTGACAATAACGTGCACTATGTGTTCGATTCGGTGCAAGGGGCTTTGGTCGAGTCTTTGCTCGGCACGATGGCAGACAATGGCACGTATGTGATTTATGGAGGGTTTGGAGGCAACGGCTTTTCTGTTCCCGCAGATTTTCGTTCCCGACAATTAAAGGTTCACAGCTACCTGGTCCTGAAAAACCTGGTCGACCCCGAAGAGATGCAGGCGGTCTGGTCCGAGGTGTACCCGTTGATTGAAGAGAAGCTGATCGAAATCCCGGTGGCACAAACATTTCCCTTTCTGGATGTGGGAAAAGCTCACGAGGCGATGGAACAGCATCAACATTTTGGCAAGCTGGTGCTTACCCAGTAGGGATACCAAGGAGAGTTTTGCATAAGTGGATTTTGAGGGACTGAAAAGTGGAGGCCGCCCTTCGACAAGCTCAGGGTGACACATAAAATCAACGAACTGTCATTCTGAACCCTTCGACAGGCTCAGGACAGGCTCCGTGATGCGTTTGTTTTTTTTTAGTTATGCAAAAAAGGTCTCGACACCAAGGGGAAGCCGGTTTTCAGGAGGGCAGGGCGGAGTCCAACTGCTCAAAAGCCTCTTTGCCCTTCATGGTGAGCAGGTATTCTGTATTCACAATCGCGTTGGCTGATGGGTCCAGATTGATGTTGATCACCGGCACGCCGCTATCTTTGTATTGAAGGGCAATGAAATCGTTGGTGGGCACCCCGCCGGAACTGCCAACCAGAAAGACCAGGTCCACCGCCTGCCGGGTGAAGCGGGAAAAATTCTCTTCCTGCTTTGAGTGGCCAACGTAATCCCAATCACCGAACATCAGAATGTGCGGTCGGGCGATGCTATCGCAATGCGGGCATTGCGGATAATTCGAGGCTTCCATGCGGTCGTAATCGAGATCACATAAGGGCACCGAATTCTCGTCCCAGAAATCACGTGAGCAGGGACCAAGGCATTGCAAACGCCACATGGAGCCATGCACTTCCATGACTTTGTCTGGCGGCGTTCCTGAAATAATGTGATAGCCATCGGTGTTGGTGGTGTGGACGAAGGCATCATCAAAGCGGGAGTCCATCCAGTGGTTGATGATGTCGTAACCGGAGTGCGGGCGATTTTCATGCGCGTTGCGCCTGCGCCATTCGTAAAACGCCCAGGCATGCGATAGCACATTTTGAAACGCCCAAGGGCTGGCCAGTTCCTGCGCTTCCAGTCCTTTTTCTTTAAACGGGGGAAAGTTTTCCCAATAACCTTCCTTGTCGCGGAAGGTGGGGATGCCGGAATCGGCACTCATGCCAGCACTGGTGAGAAACAGGACGCGTTCTGCGTTGGCGATAAGTTCAGCGCATTGCTCGATCACAATGGAGACCTTTGCATAAGTGTTTTATATTCCAGAAACAGGGAGGTCGCACTTTCCTTCGACAAGCTCAGGACAGGCTATCGGCTCTGTGTGTCATATAATCAACGAATTGTCATTCTGAGTCCTTCGACAGGCTCAGGATAAACTCCGCGAAGAATCTCGCCTTTGCATTTGATTTTTGAGTTATGCAAAGCTCTCATCACGATACGTCCCCGTTCCATTCGCGGAAAAACTGATCCAGATAAGTTTCCATGAAGCGGTGCCTCTCGCTCGCCATCTGTCGTCCGGAATGGGTATTCATCCGGTCTTTGAGCAGTAACAGTTTCTCGTAAAAATGATTGATGGAGGCCCCTTTGTTTTTTTTGTAGGCCTCGAAATTTTCGTGCATGACCGGCGGCATATCCGGGTCGTGGATCAGGCGATTGCGATTGCCGCCATAGGCAAAGGCCCTGGCAATGCCGACTGCGCCGATAGCATCCAGGCGATCCGCATCCTGCACGACCTTGCCTTCAATGGAGGTCATGGGTGTGGAAACACCAGCACCCTTGTACGAGATGCCCTCAACAATTTCGCAGACGTGATCTAGCTCGGAGGCTTCAAGTTCACCGTCCAGTAACGCGCGGATTTTTTTCATCCCTGCCTCTTCACCACCCTCGGACAGTTTCCAGTCGGCGACATCGTGCAGGAGAGCGGATATTTCGACGATGGTCTGATCGGCACCTTCACTGTTCGCCAGGTTAATGGCGGTCGAGCAGACGCGATGAACGTGCCACCAGTCATGACCGGAGCTGTCTTCACCGAAATGTCCTTTGGCAAAGTCGCGTACTTTTTCAATAACCGCTTGTGTCATATCAGGGGCCGGGTCAGCGCGGACGATGTAGCCCGCACTCCTTGTGTTCAGGATTTTCCCACCACCAGCGTCCGGCGCGAATATCTTCACCCGGTTGGATGGGGCGGGTGCAGGGCGAGCAACCGATGCTCGGGAAATCCCGTTGGTGCAGAGGATTGGTCGGGACCTTGTGCTCGGCAATATAGTCCAGCACATCCTGCTCGGTCCAGTCTGCCAGTGGATTGATCTTGATCAAACCCGGATGGCCTTCATCCGGATGGGCTTTCGCAATTTCAGTGCGGGTGACATTCTGTTCGCGCCGCATGCCGGTCACCCAGGCCTTTAAATTCTGCAACGCCCGTCCCAGGGGTTCTACCTTTCTGATGCGGCAACATTCCTTGCGGTTGTCCACACTCTCGCGGAAGGAATAGAATCCCTTTTCGCGCACCAGGGCTTCCGTTGCCTCCCGCTCCGGGAAAAAGGTGACAATCTCAAGTCCATAGCGGGAACGGATTTTCTCCATGGTTTCGTAAGTTTCCTCGTGCAGGCGCCCGGTATCCAGAGTGAAGATCGTGATGGGATTTTTGAGTTTGGACACCATGTCGATCAATACCATGTCTTCCAGGCCAAAGCTTGAAGCGAGCCTGACTTTATCGCCAAACTCACGGGAGGCGATGTCCAGGATATCGGGAGCAATTTTTTTCTCTATTTCAGAATATTCCATTTATTTTCCGATTTTTTTTCAAAAAAGGATTGAAAGGGTTGAACTTACGTTCGCCAAACCGCGTAAATACCATATTTAACAAGGTTTTTCCACCCATTACAAGCGTCTTTTTATCTTGACAAGATTCAATATATTATTTAAATAGAATGGCCTTTGGATAACTGTTTGAGGTTTTTTGAAAATTTTCAAGTGGGCTAAAAACAAGTTAATTGGTTGGTTCCCTTGATTTTTTATCCCAGCCTCAGCACTAGACCTTAAACGGATTGAAGTACCAGGGGCCAGAATAAGATTATCAGGGCCTGTCTCATAAAAGGGCGGGGTCTGTGGCTCCCAAGCCTCGGATGCGGTAATATCCAATCACTTCCTTGATTAACTTGCCGAACTGATTGGGTGTTCAACCGGTTTTCTGGAATATCAAGCGAGTCGGTTTTTATTAGCCGAAACCTTTTCCTGAAAACGGGGCTTTTTCTATGCCAGCTATTAGGATGCATTGTGGAGCCATGAGGATTGCGCAACGAAACATTGTAATTTGTCTTGTCGTGGCGGTACTGTCACTGCCGGGTTTCTCTGCCTGGGCGGAGTCAGGCCGGGTTCTTGAAGGACTCGGAGTCTTGTCCCGTCTGGAAGCCGGGATGGTGGCGTTGGCAGAGCAGACTCTGCCGGCCGTGGTCAATATTTCTCCGTATGTGCCGCCGTCACCTTCTATTGCGCGTCAGGGTGAGTTGAAGAAGCGGGCCACCAATGCCGGGGCCGGTGTCATCATTGATGGCGAGAAGGGGTATGTTGTCACCAACAGCCATGTGGTGCGCAAGGCGGAAAAGGTAACCATCACCCTGTACGGTGGCGAAGAACTGGTAGGCAACACGCTGGGGTACGATGAAGACACCGACCTCGCCGTGATCAAGATTGAAACAGAAAAGTCTCTACCGGCGGTCAAATTGGGGAATTCCTCAGAGCTGAAGGTGGGGCAGTTTGCCATTGCCATTGGCAACCCGTACGGCCTGAATGATACCTTCACGTTTGGGATTATCAGTGGCCTGAACCGGGAAAACATCAATATTTCCCAATATGAGGATTTTATTCAAACCGATGCTTCGATCAACCCTGGCAACAGCGGTGGGCCGCTGTTCAATATTAAGGGGGAAGTGATCGGGATCAATACAGCGATCATCAATTACGCCCAGGGAATTGGTTTCGCCATCCCGTCCAATACGGTCAAGTTTGTTACCCGGCAACTCATCGAAAACGGTGAAGTGAAGCGGGGTTGGATGGGAGTGGGCATTGATTTCATCTCCGATGAACTCAAAAGAAAGTCGAAATATAAAAAGGTAAAGGGCGTTGTTGTCAATTCCGTATTCGATGGACAACCCGCCGCAAAGGCGGGAATAAAAGTTGGAGACATTATTCTGAAAATTGCCGGATCCAGGGTGGATTCGCCGAGTAAGATGATTCGTCTTATTGGGAGCATCACCCCCGGTCAAACAGTTAGTGTCGATATTTTAAGGGACGGCAAGGTGAAAACCTTAACCGTTCTTTTGGCCAAGCGTTTCGAGGGTCCGGTGCAGATTGCAAAATTGAATCCGGAAAAACCTCGGCCCTTGGGTTTCACGGTGCAAGGATTGGACGAGGACATTCGGAAGTTGTTCAATCTTGCAAACATTAATGGGTTGGTTGTGACTGAGGTACAACCTGATGGAGCCGCCCAGTTGGGGGGCTTGCAAAGGGGAGATGTTATCACCGCTGTCAACGGACGCAGGATTTCTCAAAAGAAGGATCTCGATTCTGTTTTGGAATCCAAGTCTGAAAGCCAACCTCTGTTTCTTCTCATTGTGAGGATGAAGGAAACAATAAGATTAACTTTGCAGAATGCCGTGGGGCCTCTGTCTCCAGAGGGTCCGGCCAAGCCGTAAGGAGCGTTGTTTTAAAAATTGCATTAGCCTAAAAAATCCCAGGAGGTTCAAACATGGCTGAAAGCAGTAACATTTTGTCGCGGGCATTGGTAGCAAGCCTGCTATTTCTCGGTGTGAGTGCCGGGTCCGCCCTGGCCTTTGCGCCGGGAACCGGTCCCGAAAGCGGACACCACCACAATTCTGCGGTGGAGCGTCCGGTCTGGTTGGAGAAGCTTGAAAACCAGGTGAAGTACGAAGAAATGATGGAAGGAAAGGAAGGCGATCAGGAACAACTGGACAAGACTTTCTTGTCTCTGATGGATCGCCTGAAAGGAAAGATGAAAGAACACGCCGCACCAGCTTCCGCTGGCGGTGGCTTTCATAATTCCTGGGCTTCCCACCAATTGCAAAATGGTTTCCTGTTAGGACCGACCGCCGAGGCGGCGGCCAAAGTCGAGCAGGGAGGCCATTGCCCTGCCGGAGTTGAAACCAAGTCCTACGACATCACTGCGATCAATGTGGAAATCACATTGAACCAGTGGGGTGACTTCTACCCCGGCTACATGTTTGTCCTCACTGAAGACATCGCCAAGGTTCGCGCGGAAGAAAAAAGAAATACCGAGGCCCGCGATGAGGCGCTTGATCCAGGTGCTGTATCGACCGGTCTTCAAGGCGATGCGATTCAGCCTCTCGCCATCCGCGGTAATCAGGGCGACTGCATTCGTTTCAAAATCACCAACGAAGTAGAAGATGAACCGGTCGGATTCCAGGTCAACGGTTCCGCCATGATCATCAGCGATTCTGGACTGCCGGATACAGCGGCTACACCGGGCGCGATCATTCCTGCCGGTGAAACCCAGAACTTCGAGTGGTACATTCCGATTGATGAACAGGAAGGCGGACATCTGATCATGAGCCACGCTGGTCGTGACCCGTCTTCTCTCGGTTTGATCGGTGCCTTCATGGTAGAGCCTCGCGGCTCCAAATACCTCGATCCGTTCACCGGTGGTGAGCTGAAAAGCGGTTGGGAAGTCATGATTGCGCACGATGATGCCAAGGACTTTCGTGAGTTCGTTCTGTTCTATCATGAGGTGGGAGACGAATCCTTTCGTCCGCTCAATCGTCACGGTGAGATGATTCCCCAGCGTGATCCACAGACTGACGCTTATCGCCCGTCTGCCCGCGCGTTGAATTATCGCTCCGAGCCGTTCGGCATCAACAACCTGGCGACTCAGGAAAAAATATTCCATTTTGAAGATGAGTCTTTAGGTTACAGCTCGTACACCTTCGCAGATGCGCCCACGACCATTCCACGGTCTTACATGGGTGACCCTGCAAAGTTCCGCCTGATCCATGGTGGTGGTGAAGTGTTCCATTCCCACCATCCGCATGGTGGCACGATCCGCTGGACCCGTTCCCCGAAGCGTGAGCCGGGAATCGAAAACCTGTTGACTGCGGCCTACGATGGTCCGGTCAAATACCCTGTGGTTCGCACCACGACTGACCGGGTGGACGTTCAGGTAATCGGCCCTGCCGAAGCTATTGATCTGGAAACCGAGTGTGGTTCCGGTCTTTGTCAGAAGCTGGCGGGTGACTTTTTATTCCATTGTCACGTGGCGCATCATTATGTCGCAGGTATGTGGGGTTACTGGCGTGTGTACAACACGATTCAGGACGGTGATTATCCGTTCGGCAGTACCGATGCCATGCGTCCGCTGGTTGAGCTTCCCGATCGTAAAGGTTACATCCCCAAGGGTGTGCACTCGACCGATCTGGTTGGCAAGAAAATGAACTGGTACGGTAAGCGTTTCCAGATCACCAGCGATGGCGCGAGCGACTGGACCAAAGAAGTTCCGGTGGTGAACATCCACGATTGGGTCAAGTACATGTTGCCTCCGGCGGGTCTTCCGGGTCATACGGATGACGAAGTCGCACAGATCAAGGCGTACGATGGCACGGTCATCGACTGGATATGGGATGGCAACAAGGCCATGTCCGAACGTGAATCCACCATCAAAAACCCAAAGTACAAATCACGGCATCCGTGGAAGCGGCATCCGTTACAGTTCCATCCGGTTAACGGAAAACTGGCGTGGCCTCACCTGACACCGCATTTTGGCAAACGCGTTCCGTTTGCGCGGCATCATGGTGGTGCTCCCTGGCTGGAGCCGTTTCATCTGGAAACCGACCCGAACATCATCACCAAGACAGAATCCGGTAGTGGTCGTTCTGGTTCAAATGTAGAAAGCAGTGCGCCCGCGAAACCGGGTGAACATGGTCGTTGGAGCCTGTGCCCTCCGGGTGCCGGACGCAAGCAGTACAACCTGCACTTCATCAACACCCCGATCGAATTGTCCGGGGCTTATGGTGACACCAAACCGGTTATTGATAAATACGGTTTGATTTATGTCATCGATGAAGACATGGCTGCAGTGAAGGCCGATCCTAAAAAGGCTTTCCCGCTGGTCATTCGCGCCAACGTGTATGACTGCGTTGACGTTCTGTTGACCAGTGAATGGGATGATGATGATTTCACCAACTTCCAGATGTCAAAGGTGAACATCCATCCGCATTTCTTCCAGTTCGACAATCAGGCATCAGACGGCGTTATCACGGGTTTTTCTTACGATCAGTCCATGCGCTCTTACACGCAGTTCACCAAAAAGGAAAAGGACGGCCATCACGTTGGCATGCCGGTTCCGATGAACGCCAAGGTATTGGCTGATACCAAACCTGGTGACAAGTCGGTAAAGGTTGAGCTGGCGCACCATGCCACCATGTTCCATGAAGGCACTGACATTATCGTCGGGATCGAAGTCCCCAACGGTAAGGATGCACGCTGGATTGAAAAAATCGAACCTGCGGCCAATACGGCGAAGGACTACAAGTACACGATCACCTTTTCTGAAGGGATGACTCATGCTCATAAGGCAGGTCAGATCGTATCGACGGAGTTCGTTCGTTATCGGTGGTGGGTGGATGCTGACGTGGGTCTGGTGTTCTGGCACGACCATGCATTTGGTGCCACCACCTGGCCGCATGGCGGTATCGGGTCGACCATCGTAGAGCCGTGGGGTTCCACGTATCACGATCCCACGACTGGCGAGTTGATCCGCAGTGGCCCCGTTGCCGATATTCATGGCACGGAGCCCGTCGCTTATGGACGGAACGGTAGTTTCCGTGAACTGGTTGTCCAGCTTCACGATACGGTTCCTCATACGGCACAGTTGGTGACTGAAGGGAACCCGCCCGGCTTGTCGCGTGAAAATGCGATTTCTGCGGGTCAGTCTATTTCCTTTCAGATGCCACTCGACATGCTGGAAGTGGCGTTCCCCTATCTCAATGGCGGAACTCACACCACCGGTGGCGGCTTTAACTTCCGTGCGGCCTCTCTGGCTTCACGGCTGAAAGTTAATCCCGATCCTTCGGTAATGTTCAGCAGTACGGTCCATCGCGACCCGGACACCCCGATGTTGAGGGCGTACCTGGGAGATAACGTGGTGTTCCGTCTGTTGCACGGTATGCAGAATGAAACCCACACGTTTGTTGTCTCCGGTCATGGCTATCGCCCTGAGCGGTATGATGGCGATTCACGTGTGACCAACACCATCCACGTTGGTATTGCAGAACGTTACGACCTGGCCACCACGGCAGGTGGCTATCAGCAAATGCCGGGTGATTATCTGGTGTATAACGGCCGGTCCTCGCATCTGTCAGAAGGATCGTGGACTATCTTCCGTGTTTTTGACAAACCACAGAAAGACCTGAAACCTCTCGAAGGCACTCGCGGTATTCTCAAGGCAAAAACTTCGCCTTGCGAAAAGGGTGCTCCTTTGAAAGAGTTCAGTGTGGTTGCCATCGACAAAGCTCTTAAGTTCAACCCGAACACGGAAGACGTGATCGAAGTGGACTTTGAGCGGAAGCTGATCCTGGCCAACCCGGAAGGTAAAATTTTCGCACTTGAAAGCGAAGTGAAGAAGGTTGCGGGTGGTGATATTCACCCGCATCCGCTGACCCTTCACGTCAACATCGGCGATTGTGTGAAAGTCAAGCTGACCAACCGCATGAAAAAAGGCCGTGCCTCTTTTCATGCAACCAACATGGCGTTCGATCCAAAGGACAGCCAGGGCATCAACGTTGGGAATAACCCGGGCGACCAGACGGTAGCTCCGGGCAAGTCGAAGGTCTACACGTTCTATGCGCACCCCGGTTATAAAATTAACGGTGCGTTGATCTGGGATTTCGGCGATCTGACGCGTAATGTCCGCAACGGTTTGTTCGGCGGTATCATCATTGGCCCACGGGGTTCTGTCTATCGTGATCCGGAAACGGGTAAAGATATAACGATGGGCAATTCCTGGAAAGCCGATGTCATTGTCGACAAGTCCTATCCTGAAAATCAGCAATACGATAACTATCGTAGTTTTGCCTTGTACTTTCAGGACGAGGACAACATTCTTGGAACGTCCTTCATGCCTTACCTGCAGAATGTTGCAGGGCTCACAGGCGTGAATTATCGGCTAGAGCCATGGCTCTATCGCGAAGACGAAGGTTGTGAACTGGGTAACATCTTCACGCCTTGTGTCGCCGCTGATAGCATGCCGGCAACGCCGACCTTGAAAGCTCATGCTGGAGATCAGGTGATGATCACCTTTTTCGGTGTCCATAATGAGCAGAACCAAATGTTCAACCTCGACGGACATCAATGGCGTCGGCATATGGATCAGGAAGGGTCTGATATGATCGATGTTCATCAGTTCGGTGCAGGCGAGTCTCTTGTGGCCCATCTGCGCACGGGTGCCGGCGGAACGTATAATGTTCCTGGTACCTACCTGTGGTTGAATGCTCGCACGCCCTATCAGCAGGCTGGGCAGTGGGGGTATTTCAAGGTTTTGCCGAAAGGCGATCGATCCGTCTTGCCTCTGGGCGGCGCGACTCCTACCGGGAAGTCCGCTCGGGTGCCACAAGACGACCGGTTATCGATGCGGTAAGTATTTGATCGATAACAAGTTATAGGTAAGGGAGGGGCTCCGGTCATTTGACCGGGGCCCTTTTCTTTACACCGCCAGCCAGTTTTGCTATTATTAGCCGCCCCTGCAGTTTGACTCGCGTTCCTATCTCAATAAATTGAGATTTGTGATCCTTTGTTTTTTTAATCTTTAGGAGGAAAAAAAGTAATGAGAAAGTTTACTGCAATTTGTCTGGTTGCGGCTTTGGCCCTGTTCATGGGTGCTTCCGACAGCCTGGCCAAGAAAAAGAAGTACAAAGCCGGAAGCGTTGCTGGCGGTGGTAGCATCAGTGGTGTTGTTTCCCTTAAAGGCGATGCACCTGCGCCGATCATGGAAGATTTGAGCAAAGGTAAAAATGTAGAATTCTGCGTGAC
>JAJDBF010000055.1 GCA_029261535.1 Nitrospinaceae bacterium
CGATGATCTGCTCCGGTGCGCCTCCGTGGTCCTTGAGAAATTGTCTTGTTTGCCGAGTGAACTGTTCCAGAGTTTCCTCGGAAGCACCGGGTTCCAGACCAGCGCACTCAAACACATTTGAGCCGATGACCTCGGTGCCCCGAAGCTTCTTGCCCACCAGACAAAGACTCACGGAGTCATCGCGGATATCGATTCCAAGTGATTTTTCAAAATAAAAAGGTGCCATTGTTTTTTTATCGGGAAAAAATTATTGAGTAAATTCGTTATCTTTCCAGTAACGAATGAGCATTTTAGCTTTTTCGTTGGTGCCCACTTTTTCGATCACGGCAACGATGCTGTGGCGCGTCGAACTGTTTTCAAAGCTACCGGTAGCGGTTATCCGGAAATGGCTTGAAAGGGTGAAACCGTAATAACCTTTTTCCTGTTTTGCATTCAGGATGTCCTGCACCTTGTCTTCCGGAAACGAAGCCTTGAGAACTTCCAGAGAGGCCGTGTTGGGATTAAAGAACGGCGTGTTGTAAACCGTGAACAGGCGGACCAGTCCGGGCTTCAGTTCTTCCTTGTCTTCTGCATTTTCACCTTCATCGTATTCCGGGTCTCCATAGAGCAGTTCCGGGGTCATCCCTTTCACCTTGAGCAGTTCATCGAGGCTGTCCAGAGGCCCATTTTTGGCGTGGTAGGGAGGAAACTTTGACAGGTAATAATCATTTTCTGCACCATTCAACCGATGATTATCATCGGCATCGACCCAGTCCAAAATGGAATCGGCAATACTGTCTCGTTCGGACCCCTGCTCCATGCCGTTCAACTCCAGAGCTTTGATGAGGATTTCCCGCGATACCCGATTGAGATTGAGCTTGCCGTTTTCGTCTTCGATGCTGTAAGTGATCAAGCCCGCTCCAAGAGGGATGTCCTCTCTTGCAGTTTCGTAAACGGCATCCTCAGGCACTTCTTCCTCGCTATCTTGCCCGGTTGCTTGCCCTTCATCCTGTTCTTCTTCCGGCGTTGCCGGAGGTTGGCCGATGATGAATCCTTTTTCTTGGGTGATGGAGTGGTAGCGTGCTTTTTGCAGAAGTTCGGTCATGGCCAGTTGGATACCGCCCTTGGCCAGGTAGTAGGCTTCCCGGTCTTCTTTGAAGTTGCGGGTGGTGTTGACTTCCGTGCGCATGGAAAAGGCGAATTCCGTGCCCAGGGCGATCAGCAATACCAACACCCACATCACCAGGATGAAGGCCAGGCCTTTTTCATTTTTCAGCGATTCGGGCATCGCGGTTAACCCTCTTGTTCAGCTTGCGGGATCAGATTGCGCTCATAAACCAGTCCGGTTTGAGTGGGGATGATCACCTTCGGAAGCACGGTCGACTGATCCTCATCCTCATCCTCTTCCTGCTCACCGTCTACAGAGTCACCCAGTTCAAGAGACACTTCGATGGCCCGTGGCAGACTCATTCGTCCTTCTGCTCCAACCTGAAACTTGAACAGGGACTTGCGGTTTTTTCCTGTAAATTCAATAGGTTCCGTTTTTACCGTATCGACCCATTCGGAAATATACTTGATTGATTTCTGACCTGGTTGATCGCCACTTTCCTCGATGGCGGTGACCTGCAAATAGCGGAACTTTAGCGTTTTGACATTTTGCGCAAGCGTAATAAAAGTGGCTTCTTCCATGCTCTTGGGCGTGTCCTTAAGGGCCGTGTCGAAAGACAGGGGTTTCTCAACCAGAATGACCCCAATCTCGCCGGTTTTTGGATTTTTTCCCTTAAAGAATCTGACTTCGTGAAATTCGGAGGTCTCGATTCCAATATCGTTCAAACGGCCAGCAGTGGTGATAAATTTGACTGCAGAGGGCTCGCCATCGAATGCCAGGATACGTTTTCCCTTGAGCCGTTCCGGATCGATGCGGGAGAACAGAGGACTTTCATTTCCCATCAGGAAAAACGGGTGAGCCGAATGAATCTTTTCATTCAACTGTTCCCCAATAAATCGCAGACGCTGGTATTGCTCGGCTTTGTCGCCACCGGCTTTCTGGGAAGAAACGGCAAGACGCACACTCACTACGGACAATGCGGCAATCACCGCAACAATGGCGAGGGAAAGGATCAACTCCAGTAGCGTGAATCCGGCTTCATTATTTCGTTGTTCGAGTTTCATAATTAATGGTTGCCCTGATTAATTACCGACACCCAGGAGTGCCCTGCCTGGTTTCGGAGGTTCTCCAACAGGCATTCCGCTCACATCAAATCGGAAATTAGGATCTTGAGCCGGGATGGATGCTCCCGGTGGCATCAGAGTGGTGCCGACCCCCTGGGAAACCGCCTGACCGCCAGACCCCGTGGTGGTGGCTGATACTCCCCCTGCGCCATCTGCACTGGTTGAAGTTGGGGCGTTAGGCGAGCCTCCGCCTGCGCTGAGTGCCGAAACATTGCCAAGCAATACCGTGTCCGGTGCCAGCCGGGTGGTGGTGCCTTCTCCCCAAAGCGAAGTCAACTGCACTCGCCTTTCTTCTTTGCCTTCGTCCCAGATGACATTCAGCGTGACCTGATTCAACTGAATGCCAACTCCGGGATCGTTCAGTGGAGATGCGAACGGGGCGATTTCATATTCCCAGCGGTAATCGGTATCCTGTTTAAATCCCCCGGTGAAATCTTCCGTTTGAAAATTGGTCAGTTCCAGTTCGGCGAACTTATTGCTGGCAAGATTGACCCCGCGAATGTAACGGTCGGAGGCGGAAGCAAGATGGACACCTCCCTGGAACAGTTGCAATACGGTGAGAAACCCGGTTGCAAGGATCATCAATGACGCGATGATTTCAATCAGGGTGAACCCGTCTTCTCTTGTAAGGGCTGATTGGGTCTGCCCACTCTCAATAAGTTTTGGTTTTCGTTTGTTAAGCATTGTCATTTTCCCGGTCGAAGGGATTGTTGGTAATTTTTGATTTGCCGGTGACCTGATCGATTTCAATTTCAAACCACTCTCGTTCATCGTCTTCTTTGGGAGCAGACAGCCGGAACGCGCCGCCTGATGTATTGCCTCGTGGAAAATAGACAATGGAGATCAGGCCATCGGTTAGAGTGTCTTCCCCGTCGAAAAACTCGCGGAAGATAATTCCTTTTGCAAGCGACCTGACCTCGGAGATTGTTCCGGTTTGTGGTTCCTCCAGCCAGTACCTGCTCTTTTCAAACTCAGCTTGAAAAATGACCGGGACTTTGGCCGATACGGCCTTGCTCCGCGCATAGCGCAGGGCGGTGGTGATCTCTTTGATGGAAGACCGTAATTCCATTCGCTGTACAATGCCGGAAAATGCAGGGAGGACAAGGCCTGCGATGACCGCCATCAGCGATAATACAAGAATCAGTTCCAGCAGTGTGAACCCTGATTCACCGGCTATTGGAGTGCGTCTGAAATTTTGATTAGCCAGAGACATGTCTGAGCCTTGAGCCGGATAAATGTTTGAGAGAGATATCATTAAACGTGTTTGTCCGGGGCCGGTCAGGATTCGTCTTTGTCGAGACCTTTCCAGGACACGATATCTGTGTCATTGCCTTCTCCGCCTTCGGCATTGTCTGCGCCGTAGGAAATAAGATCATATTCCCCGTGCTGTCCGGGAAATTCGTAATGGTATTCATTGCCCCAGGGGTCCTTCGGCAGTTCTTTTTTTAAATGAGATTTGATCGCCGCCAGGCCATCGGAGGAAGACGGGTACTTGCCTTTTTCCAGCCGGTATAAATCCAGTGCCTGACCGAACAATTCGATCTGCGCCTGAGCGTCCGTTTGTTTGGCCTGATCGACATACCCGAGAAACTTTGGGGCCACCAGTGAAACCATAATGGCAATCATGGTGATCACCACGATCAGTTCGAGCAGACTGAAGCCGGCCTCGTTGAACCCGAAACTTTTGTGTGTTTTTTTATTTGGCTCTGCGCTGGAAACATTCATTTGAAATTTGTTCCTTCAGTTAGAAAGCGAGATCGTTGAGGCTTAATATTCCTCCAAGAACACTGCCAACGATAAAGAGGATACCCACAGCGAGCATGAGAATTAATATTGGTCCAATCAGGCTGATGGCTCGCTTGAGAGCGTTGTCCACTTCCTTGTCAAAAATATTGGCGACCTTGGTGAGCATTTCATCCAGAGCTCCGGTTTCTTCTCCGACGACGATCATGTGCACCGCCAGCGGCGGGAACACTCCGGATTTTTGTAAGGGGCGGGACATGCCTTGCCCTCCCTTCACTGCTGAATGCAGAGCCTGCACCGATTTTGATATCACATGGTTATTGATGATACTGCTCACAATGGCCAATGCCTGCAGGACCGGAACCCCGCTTTTTTGCAGGGTGGACATGGTCCGCGAAAAACGGGACACCTCGATTTTCCGGATGAGGTCGCCGAATAACGGAAGCCGAAGCAGGAAGGCGTCCCATTTAGGTTTGCCTTCCTGGCTGGAAATATATTTTAAAAAACCGAATACCATGGCGACCAGTCCCAGTAGAAACAGCCACCAGTATTGCGTGGCGAATTTACTAAACTGCATCAGGATAATAGTGATCAGTGGCAAGCGGTGCTCCATCCCCTCAAAGATGGTTTCAAATTTTGGCACGACGACTGTCATCAGGACGACGATGGCACCCCCGCCCATCACCATCAGAAAAATCGGATAAGCCAGCGAGGTGATGATTTTGTTTTTCATGTCCTGCGAGGCCTCGAGGAATTCCGCCAATCGTTCGAGTACGATATTGAGTACGCCGCCAGCTTCTCCGGCGCGGATCATGCTGATAAACAGTTTCTGGAATACCGACGGGTAAATGGTCAGTGCCTCGGAGAATGTACTCCCGGCGTGGACCCGTTTCTGGACATCGGCAAACACCTCCCGCGCCTTGTCGTTCTGCGTGAGATTGACGGTGATCGAAAGACTGCGGTCCAGGGTGAGGCCGGATGAAATCAACGTCGACAGTTGCTGGGTGAAATTCAATATCTCCCGCTTGGGGATGCCCTGCAACCAATCAAGTCCGGGAATTTTGAACTGACTACTATTTTTCCCAGGGCTGTCCGGCGTGATTTTGATCGGGAAGTAGCGAAGCTTGCGCACCTTTTCGATGGCAATGCGCAGGTCCGGTGCTTCCAGATCGCCTTCAACGATCTTTCCCGCTTGATCGGTTGCCTGATAAAAAAAGACAGTCATAATTTGTAAAAGTGTGAGAGGTTAAACCTGATCTGCTTGGGTGACTCGCATGATTTCTTCAACCGTGGTCAACCCGCGGATGACCTTTCGCAAGCCGTCTTCGCGCAAAACGTTCATGCCCAGTTTGCGGCCCGCATCGCGTATCGTCTGGGCACCGGATTTAGTCAGGATGAGTTTGCGGACGCTGTCGTCAATGATCAGCAATTCGTAAATTCCCATCCGTCCCTTGTATCCAGTCGAATTGCAATTTTTGCAACCGGTTCCCCGGTAAGCCGACACCGACCGGTCTTTCTTGATGCCGAGTTCTATTTTAGTTTCTTCATCGAGTTCATAAGGTTCCTTGCATTCGGTGCAGATCACCCGCACCAGCCGCTGAGCCAGTACACCCAATAGGGCTGAGGAAATCAGAAAGCTTTCGACTCCCATGTCCTGCAAACGCGTAATGGCTCCCGCCGCATCGTTGGTATGGACTGTGCTGAAAACCAGATGTCCGGTGAGTGCCGCTTGAATTGCGATATCCGCTGTTTCGGGATCGCGGATTTCACCGATCATGAGGACGTCAGGATCTTGCCGTACAATGGACCGCAATCCGTTCGCAAAAGTCAGGCCGATTTGTGGTTTGACGTGAATCTGGTTGACCCCTTTCAACTGGTACTCTACCGGGTCTTCAATGGTGACAATTTTTTTGTCCGGCGTGTTGATTTTGGATAGCCCCGCATACAATGTGGTGGTCTTACCGCTACCGGTGGGCCCGGTGACGAGGATCATTCCGTAAGGTTTTTTGATCAACTGCTGAAACAGGTCGAGTTCTTTTTTTGGGAAACCCAGTTGCTCGAGATCAACAACGATGTTGCTCCGGTCGAGGATACGCATGACCACGCTCTCGCCATAAATCGTCGGCAGGGTGGACACGCGAATGTCGATATCCTTGCCCTGGGTTTTGACCCGGATTTTTCCATCCTGTGGCAGACGTCGTTCGGAAATATCAAGCTTCGCCATGATTTTGATGCGTGTGCTGATGGCCGACTGTAGCCGTTTTGGCGGGGCTTCATAATCGTACAACATGCCATCGATACGATAACGCAGGGCCAGTTCTTCCATGAAAGGTTCAAGGTGGATATCGCTCGCCTCGGTTTCGATCGCCTGATTGATGATGTGGTTGACCAGTTTGATGACCGGTGCTTCCGAAGCCATGTCGCGAATATGTTCGGTATTTTCCCAATCCTGGTCGAGGTCCGTATCATCTTCCGAGATATCGCCGACCATACGGTCCATGGCGGAACCGCCGAGGCCGTAATAATTTTCCACGGCTTCCTGAATATCTTCTGGCGCACTCAAGGTCAGCTTGATCTCTTTGCCGGTGGATATCTTCAGGTCCTCAAAAGTGGACCAGTCAAAAGGATCAAATACGGCAAGAGTCAGGGTGTCATCGTCGACAGCCAGCGGGAAAATGTTTTTTTCTTTCAGGTAGCCTTCGGGAAACTGCAAACCTTGAACAGGCAATTGATCCCTTGGGTACTGCTCTTTCGTGAAGAAAGGATATCCCAGTTCTTTACTCAGAGTTTCGAGCAAGGCCTGCACATGAAGATAGCCGTGCTCCACCAGTGCTCGACCCAGAAATTTACCGTTCTGTAAATTATTCTTCCGGATTTCCTCAATCGCCTGCGGGGTGATCTGATTATGCTCCAGCAGGATTTTTTCAACCGGATCAATTTTTTTAAGTGCCGTCATGTCGAGTCTCTCATCTGCGCACTCCGGAAATATGCGGAACCAGGTTGCGAACAGTCGGAGGGGTGATCGCCCCGGATATTCTGGGAGGCGTAATTGTGGAACGGGTCTGACTCCGCTGGATCGATGGTAATTTCACGTTCGGCGGCAAGGTAATATTAGGTGGAAGTTTGATATTCGGCGGAATGGTGATGTTTGGTGGTGCCTGACCCCTCCGGTTTTTACTCGATCTGACTCGTCTTGAAGATGCCGGGCTGGGAACGACTTTGGTGCGCCTGTTGTTCCCTGGGCTGATCACTCTTGGACGCGGCGAGGCCTTTTTTGTTTTCTCGACATCTATTTTGCTGGTCCCGCGCCCTTTCTTGCTTTTGTGAAACAGATGTGTGCCCTTGCGCTGAATCTGATCAGCAGGTGTTTGCTTCGCCAGGCGCAGGGTCATGGAACTGCCCTGGGCATCATTTGCCAGAGAGACTCGCGACTTCTCGATCTTTTTTATTTTGAAGCTCCCAAGACTATCGCCCAGATGATAGCCTTTGCGCCTGACTTTTTTCTCCTGCATTTTATTGCCCGCTCCCAGGATCGAGTATTTACCTTCAAGAAAAGCGATGCGAATTCCGGCTGAAACAAAGGTGCCTTTCAGGCTGACACTGGGTGGTGGCACTTTCGGCGTTTGAATTGTTGGGGCAACGATTTTTGTGGTTTTGGTCGCCGGACGCGGCGGTTTTTTATATTCAACCCTCTGCTTGCGAAACAAATTTGCCGAAGCAATTGGGTTGATGTCCGCCCGGCTTAAATACGGGCGGGTCACCCTGGCCTCTTCCATTTGACGCTTCTCGGGATGAACCGTGCGCGGGTCGACCCGCGACGGGTGACTGGGCTCAACCCAGATGATGACGGCAAAGGCCGTCAGTGCAATACTCGCGAGAGCCAGGAAGGCGTTTACTATGGTGAGCTTTTGTTGCACTTTTTCCTCGGGCAAATACTTTAAGGCTAATAAATTAAGTACATTATACCAATTTCCGGGGCGCGTCCGCCAACCGAAAAAATGCGCTGTGAGGCCGATGGATGACCCATTTGGCGGCCTGTGATAGTATGGTCGTCAACTACTTAACGGTTTTTGAAAACAAAAGGTTAAGCGGTTTTCCTGTGTAGGAAATACAGTGACAAGTGAACTTGGAAGGTCTGTTGAAGGCACCTTTTTGAGGCTCACGCGGATACCGCCAGAAAAAATATTGGGAGATTAAGGGTTATGAGCGCACAAAATCTGTTGGTCGAGCTAAAAAAACATTTGCCGCTCCGTGTTTACGGTAACGGACCGGTGATGGAGATGCTGAGAGAGTTGGGGCAGATGGTGAATAAAAAAACGCCCCTGATGGCGACCGAAGTGTTCCGCGATGCGGAGTCCGGCGAAGTGGTGTGCGAAGTGGTGATGAACGGTGATCAGAAAATCACCGCCGCCTTGTCCAATTTAAAACTGGATATCACGCATCCGCTGTACCGTAAGGTGAAAAATTACCGGGACGAAGTGGCCAATGACCTCGCCAAACCGGATGACGGTGGCGGCATCAATAGTCAGGGTTTTCGCATGGGAAGTTTATACGGGAAAAAATAGATTTTTTAAATTCCCCCTTCGGGGAAGAGAGCTTTGTAACAGTGCTTTTTGAAAGATTGAAAAGTGGAAGCCCCCCTTTCCTTCGACAAGCTCAGGACAGGCTATCGGCTCAGGGTGACAAAAGGAACCAATGCACTGTCATTCTGACTCCTCGCCGGAGAGGCAACAAAAACCACAGCATGTCATTCTGAACGAAGTGAAGAATCTCGCCTTTGTTTTTTTTTGGGGTAGGCAAAGGTCTCTTCCACTACGGGGGAAGCGAAGCCGGGGATTAGATTGTATTAGCGAGAGAGTTGTTATTTTTTAATTGATCACAATATTAAGAGTCGGCAGTATTTTGGGAGGTGCTTGATATGCAAGAAGCTAATTATGCAGGATTCTGGATTCGAGCGGTCGCGGTATTAATTGATGTGATCATCATGTTTGTGGTCGTTGGTATACCAGTTGCATTTATTTTTGGCAGTGATTTTCAAGGGACCGGAAGTTTGCTGGACATTGTCATTAACTTTATCCTGCCATTGGTGGGGACGATCTGGTTCTGGCTGAAATTTATGGGCACGCCGGGAAAGATGATTATGAAATTAAAAGTGGTGGATAAAGAAACTCTTGAAGGGCTATCGGTGGGCCAAGCCGTTGGCCGCTACTTCGCTTATTTAGTGTCTATCCTGCCTTTACTCCTGGGGTTTATCTGGATCGGCTTCGATGAAAAAAAACAGGGCTGGCACGACAAGCTGGCCGGTAGCGTGGTTATCAGAGGGGAGTAGTAGCAGGGCGCCCCGAAGGCCGCCGCAGGTAGGGAAACTCTCACTCCTTCTCCGAATTGATGAATTTCTTCAGGAAGGGAAACATTGCGCCGCGTTTTTCAATCATCTCTTCGCGTGATTTTTTCACGACCTGCTCGTCGATGAGTGCCACTCCACGTTCGGCGGCAAACTTTTCGATGCCGGACACCACCATCCCGCGTGCAAATGACGGGATGCGATCCAATCGCGCCTTGGCTTCTTCCGTCCATTTCTGACGATACTCAACTTCCAGTCCGAGCGTGTCTTCAACTTTTAGCTCGATGGTTTTGCCACCGGCGTTGCCGGGTTCGTAGTCGCAGGACGGGTCTTGCGCCATGTAGTTGCCGGTCTCGGCAAAGGCGCGCGCACGACAGCCTGAACACATTGCCGAAAATTCGCAGTCACCGCATCTGTCTTCGAGGGACGTACGGTCGCGCAGTTGTTTCATCAAAGGCGCGTTGTACCACAGGTCCTTGAAGGTTTCGGTTTTCAGATTACCAACCGACTCCGCGATGAACGGGCAGGGGGTGAGGTCGCCTTCCGGACTGATCCTGCTGTAATGCGTGCCAGCCGGGCAACCGCCGGAATAGGTGCGTTGGTACACAGACTCCGGATCGTTTTCGTAGACCACGCGTTTGTATTGCGGTGCGCACTTGGAGTTGATCATCAGTCGGCCTTTGTATTTCATCTGCTCCTGATAAAGCAGTTTGAGGGCTTCTTCGTAAGCTTCGTTGGTGATGTCGGTGTTACCCTGACCGCGTCCGGTGCAGACGAGAAAATACAGATTGAAAGCCACCGCGCCGATGCGTTCCGAAAATTCCACCACCGCAGGAATTTCCTTGTAGTTCATATCCGAAACCGACATCTGGATTAGAAAGTCGACGCCCACCTCATTGAGAATATCGAACGCCGCCATAGACTGTTCCCATGAACGGTCGGCGCCGCGGAACTGATTGTGCTTGGCAGGTTCCATGGAGTCGATGCTGATACCGACCCCGTGCGCACCGGCTTCTTTTATCTTCTTCGCATTTTCATGATTGATGAGGGTGCCATTGGTGCCGAGCACGACCATGAACTTCCTCTCGGCGGCATAGCGCACGATATCGTAGATGTCCGGGCGCAGAAGCGGTTCGCCGCCGGTCAAAATCAGAAACGCGCTCGGGTTGACCTCGGCGATCTGGTCGATCACGCGATAACATTCCTCGGTAGTCAGTTCATCGGATTTGAATCCGCCGCGAAAATCTGCATCGAGGTAACAGTGGTCGCAATTCAAGTTACAGCGTTTGGTGAGGTTCCAGGAAATCGAATAGGCGCGAAACGGATTGGCGGTTGGGGTGGTACCGGGTTCAGGGACGGTCGTTGTGGTCATGGTATATTGGGCCTTCACGGCCTTGGGGCCGTAGCAATTATTAGGGGGTTGGAAGCTTAAGCATTGAGAAGTCCATTAGAACACTGCACTTTATCATATTTTTCCACCCACTGTATGAGGTCAAGGCGGTGAAATTGCACGGAATAGCAGGGGGGATCCTGCTTATTGCAAGTGGTTTGGCGGGATGCGCCGGGTTTAACGGGGAGAGTGCGGCTTCGGCTTCCGACAAAACCTACACACTGAGCTGGGCGGAATCGGGGCGGGTGAGCAAGAGATCTCTTGATGAGTTGGAAGCCCTTGGCTCGAGGCAGATGAGCAGTCACTATTTTGACCGGGCCATGCAGTATTCGAACAGCCGGTTCCGATCAATTTCATTTGATGCACTGCTGAAACAATTTCCGTCAGGGTCAGCCGATGCGGTGCTTCTCAATTGTTTCGACGATTATCAAGGGTTGATTTCAATTGAGGATATTGGGCGCTATCGTTTGGAGCTGGCGACTAAAATTTATCTGGCGCCGGGTGTGGAACCGCCGCACTGGTTGAACCCATTGTTGATTCTGGTACCGGATGGGGTGGATGCGCCGTTTCAGGAACGTTTCATGACGGCGAATATTCGGGAATTAAGGTTTGTGAAGTTGGAGCACTATTATGCGCCGCTGAACCGTGTGGTCGAGGACTATCCCGCTACCGCGCAAGGTTTGAAAAAATTCAAAGACAACTGTGTGTATTGTCATTCCGTTAAAGGGGTAGGGGGCAACAAGGGCGGTTCTCTTTTTCAAAAATTTGATTTTTCCAAAGGGGCTGACCGAGAGAATTTTAAAGAACAATTTTTAGGGTTTCATCATAAAGACAACGCCGACAAACAAAACCTTGAGCAGTTTGTTGATGACCTGGGGCTTGGGGAAATAGCAGGATTTCTGCAAAAACTCGCTCTTTAAGAGGAGAGCTTTGCATAAGTGCTGTTTGGGGGGCTGAAAAGCGGAGGTCGCACTTCGACAGGCTAAGGATAAGCTCTCCTGTTCAAGAACCGCTATTCGCGTTCTTGAATGTGACACATAAAATCAACGAACTGTCATTCTGAACGAAGTGAAGAATCTCGCCCTGGACTTTGCTTTTTGAGTTATGCAAAGCTCATTTTGCAAAGGGGGAGGAGCCCCCCCCCTCCACAGGGAACGTGGGCGGTCAGTTTTGATTTTTCAGGTGCGGTGTACTACAATTCAGCATTATTCATTTTTGGTTTGAAGGAGCACCATGGCGGGTACCATTTTGGGATTTATCATTCTGGCTTGTGTTGAAATTGGTTCCCTGTTCATTACCGCCAAGTACATTAGCGCGACCAACACCATTTCAATTGTCATGTTCACCATGTTGGTCGGGATTATTCTGGGGCGGAGTTACCACGAGGACTGGCTGGAAAAAATGCAGTGGCATCTGCGTTCGCGTGAGCAGGCCCCGGAAGAGGTGATTGACGGTGCGGTTGTGGTGATTGGCAGTAAATTTCTTATTACTCCCGGTATCGTCACCGATGTGATCGGTTTGATCATGACGACCCCAAAAGTTCGTTCTATCGCCCGCAAGATGGCGCGCAATTTTTTGAAGAAACGGATTGATGAAGGCAAAACTTATTTTTTCTTTAAAAACTGATTTTCAGAATACCAGTCACTACCGTGAGCGCTTAAAAATAAAAATCAGTAAAAACAAAAGCCCATTCATTTGCAGAAATGGATGAAATATTGTCTGCAAAAAAAATCAACTCAATCCAAAGGAGGGATGTCATGACATCAGCATCGGCTCGACATATTCTGGTAGAAACGGAAGACAAGTGCATTGAACTAAAAAATGAAATTGAAAACGGATCGGATTTCGCCGAAGTCGCCAAGTCGCATTCAAAATGCCCGTCCGGCTCAAGCGGTGGCGACCTGGGAGAATTTCGTCCCGGTCAGATGGTGCCGGAATTTGATGAAGTGGTGTTCAAGGAGGAAGTGAACAAGGTGCACGGGCCAGTGAAAACCTCGTTTGGATTTCACTTGATAGAAATCACCAGCCGCCAGTAATTTTTCTTTGTTGGGCTAAATACAGATTCCGAATGTAACCATAACGATAAAAGATGAATCGACACCGCCGGTGACGGTTAGCATCGTCACCGGTAGCGAAGGGAAGTTTTTGTTTGCACCCACTGTGCCGGTCGGCCATATCCATCTTGTTATAGACCCCTCGACTACTACGCGGAAACCGGTCGCTGGACAAGTAAATATCCCTTATTGTTTGATGGTGATGATGCGAAATTTTATGATTTCAAACCTATAGTCAATGAAGGACCCGATCCCTTTACAATATAAAAGGCATAGCCTGGAAATGAAAATCGTGTTTGACATGGATAACACATTGGTGGATGAATTTGGATCCGGGCTTCGACCTGGCATCCTCAATCTACTAAATCGCCTATCTCATGATGGGCATACGTTATGCTTATGGACCAGTTCCACACGAAGCCGGGCTTTGATGATTTTGAAAGATCATAACCTGAGGCCTTTTTTTGAGAAATGTGTTTTCCGAGAGGACTACGATCCCGAAAATAAAGGTCTGCTCAAAGACATCAGACGTCTAAAAGGTGAGTTTCTCGTGGATGATGATCCCAAGCAAATCGAGTATGTTAAATCTATAAAGAAAAACGGTTTTGCCATCACCCCTTACCGGAAATACTCCAATCTTCCGACAGAGGAATTAGACAAGTTATACCAAGCGATAAACAGGTCTGGGAGTTTTTTTAATAAAGGTGGATTCAAGTTTGAAGTGCAACGGTTAGTGGTGGTTTCTTTTTGCAGAATAGTTCATGTGGTGTCTTATACCCAAGCGTTTTTCTTGGTCTGTGATTGAGTCGGTCCATGATGATTTTCAGTTGTTTGTCAGTGAC
>JAJDBF010000056.1 GCA_029261535.1 Nitrospinaceae bacterium
GAAACAACATTTGCCTGGGCATAGGTCTCCTCGGCATTGCCAGCCATTTGTTGACTGGTTGCGGTAAACTCTTCCGAGGCACTCGCAAGGAATTGAGCTTTTTCTGTTACTGAGTCAATTACTTTTGTCATACTGGCATTCATTTCCTTTTCGTCTTTTTCCATCTGGAGCTTCTTGGTGATCACCTCCCAGGTGACCATGGGACCAATATAGTTATTTTCTTCATCGTAAATGGCATTCACCATCAAGTCCAGTATCTCCGACCCTACCTTAATTTGCGCTCGATGCGGCAGGTTTCTGGGGTCCGAAAGAATTTTTCTCTGGTGGGCAGGGTTTTTATGAAATATATCGATACTTTGACCCATCATCGCATCGGCCTTGACGGGTAAAAATTGTTCCAACGTTTTCAGAGTTTTTATCGATGCAGGATTTAAATATTGAATGACTAAATCCCTGTCAGTACACATAATGTTGACTGGCGCGCTTTCCATCATAGAATTGACCTTGGCCATTTCGGTGACCGATATGCGCAAGTTTTTCACCATCGTGGCAAAAGAACCTCCAAGCCCCCCTGTGGCACTGTCCTGCAAGGCCTCATTCTTTAAGTCATTATTTGAAATATACCCGGCTTGCCGGGACAACCAGTTCATTTTCTCTACCAGCTTTGAAAAAGCTTCACCCAATTCACCAGAAATTTGCTCTTTCAAAACGGAATTTTCAAGATCATCATTGGCAAGAGAAATTGCCTGAGCGGTGAGTTTTCTGGATTCCTTTGTAAGGTTGTCGAACGCATCCGCCAATTCACCATGGGTCACTTGATATTTGTCCTCTACAAAATTTGCGGCGGAATCAATATCCATGCCTTGATCAATGCGATCAAACATTTTCGTGGTATTTAAATTGCCTTTCTCCAGGTCTTTTGCCTGATCGACAAACAAATTCAAGTTGACAAGCATTTCATTGAACGCATTCATCAGTTGAGCAATTTCATCGGATTTGGTGATTTTAAAAGGTGTTTGTTTCAAGTTCCCCTTCGCAATTTCTTGAACTTTTCGGACCATTCCACTGATCGGTCTCGCAAACAGATTTGAGACAAAAATTGCAACCCCAATAAGCAGAAATAATAAAATCCCCATTATTGTAAGGAAAATATCTTGCATTTCTTTTTGTGCCATCAACGCTTCCGCCTCGTCAATTTCAGCCAGTATGCCCCATTTCAGGCCCTCAATATTGACTGGCGAAAATGCACTGAGAACAGAAACTCCCTTGTAATCCTGGAATATCTTAAACCCGGATTTTCCCGCAATCGCCTGGGTGGAACCGGGGGTATTGACTTCGCTGATGCCGATAGAGGTCTTCAGTGCTTTTTGTTTTTCGATAACCTGAGCGTCCTCTCCCAAGGTATTAAGCAACTTGAAATAACCCTCAGGGTTTTCAATCAGAAACCTGGTGTTACTCCTCATTTTAAAATCCGATCCCACAAGATACACTTCCCCGGATTCTCCCAACCCGACATTTTTCCAGTCCCTATCGCTGGTCATCACCGCGTCAATTTTGTCGATGGGTGCCTGAAAAATGAGAACACCCACTTTTTTGGAACCTTCATAAATCGGGGAGGCAAAAAATGCGGCCGCCGCGTTGTACGAAGGTTCATAAGGTACAAAATCATCCAGGACCACAGCCCCTTGTTCTGCCTTCATAGCCGCTTTAAAAGCACGGCCGATTCCGCTGTTGGCGTAGGGACCATCAATAAGACTGGTGGCATAATCCACTTCCTTGAATACAGAATAAACAATGTGCCCGGAGTCCGGTTCCACCAAAAAAATGTCGTAATAACCAAACTTGTTTAAATACTCCCTGACAATAGAATGATACTTTTTGTGTAGTTGGGTGTAGGTGCTGGCATCAGAAGCACCGTCCAGATTCTCCTTGGCTCCTATAGGATGAGGATTCCCTGAAATGTATAAAGATTGTAATAGCTGGCTGACGTTCTTTTTTGGAAACCATGCAGAGACCGCGTTGCTGGAAGCACCTGTAGTATTTTTCTGCTGATATTGATAGCGTTGCATCAACTTGTTTTTTTCCGCTTCACCATAAACACCTGCTAATTCGCCTTCCACGGCAAAAAATGCACCACTAAACTCCTGCATGGCATCGATGACCATACGATTATTGGAGAACGTGGCAACCTGATCCTTGATTTGCTGAAAATAGCGTTCGATTTGCAGTTTTTTCTCCTCCCTTATGGAGACCAGTCGATTTTCATTTAATTGGAGCAGTGCTTCGTAGGACTTATCAATGGCAAACCAGGAAAATATCGATAGTTGTACAATTCCCACCACTAAAAACCAGACGATCAGTTGTTTCTTTATGTTCCATTGCCAAAATGAGTCTTTAACCAACGAATTTTTTTGGTTCATTTTGCTCCCTCATCGTTATAGTCATTAGGCGAATCTGGATTGGATTGAATTTTATATTTGAGGCCTATTACTGCTACGAATTTCTCTTTAATAAATTCAACACTGGATAAATGACTCTTAAAGAGAAAGCGTTGATTCCTTGTCTCCAGAGAATTTTCCGGTGCACCTTAAAAAAACCAGGCGGAATTAGTTTTTTTGATTAGATTGTATTTGTATAAGGCTAACGACATTCGAAGTTAATGTAAAGAAAAATTGGAGGGAGACTGCTTGAAAAATAGAGACTTAGGGGTTTCCGAGGGCGAATATTGTTGCGCAAAAAAATCTACTCTTGTTCAATAATAAATATTTGCGCAACTCAAAATAAAAAACCCCGAGTTGGATTTTTCACTTCAAGTCAGTGAAAAAGCTGAAATCAAAAGCAAAGGCGAGATTCTTCACTTCGTTCAGAATGACAGGCGATGGTTTTCTTTTTCGTTCGCCGTGCGCAAGCACCCGCAAGGTGGTCGGTTACGCCCGTGCCATGAATCAACAAGGGTCTGGATGTCATGTAACCATGGCAAGCCATCAATTTGTTAAAGCAACGTGGTAAACGTTGCATGACCTGAGCATGGCAGGGAACCCAGGGTTTTCTGGGGCGAATGCGCCAGGGGCGGCAAAAAACTTTTTACGAGGACCTCCGATAGTCTTATAGTTTACTTTGAGGCAACTCGTCCACCTTCCGAAGCGAGGAGGACTCGCGGCCTGAAATTATTTTCAGAGGTTCTTTAAAAAGTACTTTGCCTAAGCCTTGAACCAGATGGGTGACTGATGCGTACCCGTTAAGGGACGACATCCACCGAAACGAAAACCAGGATGCGTAACGTAAAGCTCCGGCCTGTTCAAAAGAAATTTAACTTCGAAAAGAAATCACTTTTCGCGGTAGGGGACATCTTTGTCCATTGACACGGAGCCTGCTAATGAGGGACCCCTTTATGGATACAGCTAAAGTCAGTAATAGTGATTGGCATATAAAAGAAATCCCAACTCTTTTAGCCGAACTCTCCATCACCGAAAATGGTTTGACCCAGGCAGAGGCCGCCAAACGTCTCAAAACCCACGGCCTTAACAGCCTTCCACGCCAACCCAAGCCTGCCTGGTGGCAGGTTTTAGGTCGGCAATTTAAAAGCCCTCTCATTTATATTTTAGTTGTAGCCGCTGTAGTTTCAACTTCTATCGGGGACTTTACGGATGCGATTTTCATCGGCATGGTCCTGCTTTTAAACGCAATCATCGGTGGATTTCAGGAATGGCGTGCCGAGGAAAGTGCCCAGGCTCTGCAAAAACTTCTCCAATTTCACACGACAGTTGAGCGTGACGGAGAACTCCTGGAAATCGATGCTGAACAGGTCGCCCCAGGTGATGTGATTTGGCTGGAATCGGGGAACCGGGTTCCTGCAGATATTCGATTGCTTATGACCCACGGTTTGGAAGTTGATGAATCTCTATTAACGGGGGAATCTCTGGCAGTGCTTAAAGACCCGGCATGGACTGGGAGTCTTCAAACGCCGCTTGCTGATCGCCGTAATATGGCTCATGCGGGTTCAACAGTAATCCGTGGACGTGGGAAGGGTATGGTTGTGGCCACAGGAATGAAAACAACCATTGGCCAGCTCGCCATGGACGTATTGTCAGTAAGCTCGGGGAAACCACCGCTGTTGGTACGGATGGAACGGTTCAGTTATGTGGTCGCCATAGCGGTTCTCGTAGCCTCGTTCGTGTTGGCCTTGATTGGCATTCTTACACATGGGCACAGTATCCATGAAATGTTCATGTTTGGCGTGGCCATGGCTGTATCTGCAATTCCCGAGGGGTTGCCTATAGCACTGACTGTGGCGTTAGCTATCGGTACAACACGCATGGCGGCACGGGGGGTCATTATACGTCGGCTGGCCGCCGTGGAAGGTCTGGGAAGTTGCACCTTAATCGCCAGTGACAAAACCGGTACTTTGACTTGCAACGAGCTCACCGTCCGGGAAATTCATCTGGCTAAGGGGGAAGTTTTTAAAATTACCGGAGAAGGGTTTGCCCCAGAGGGTCAGGTCCTTTTTCAGGACCAACCCGTAAAGGCCGTCCAACATTCGCTTTTGGAGGGGCTGGTCCGAACTGCTGTTCTGTGTAATGAAGCAGATTTACACCGCAGTGGGGAGACCTGGGTTTGGTGCGGAGACCCTACGGATATTGCTCTGCTTTCTATGGGAAACAAGTTGGGCTGGGACCAAAATACCGCTTTGAAACAATTCCCACAGGTCAATCAGATTCCTTTCGAGCCGGAATATCAATTTTCAGCTTCCTTTCATCAATTCAATGGAGAGACAAAAGTATTCATCAAGGGTGCTCCCGAACGCGTCCTGGCGATGTGCGATATTCCCAAAGATGGAAAATCGAGGGAGCAATTTCACAACACAGCGGAGGACTTAGCTCGAAAAGGCTACCGTGTGTTAGCTCTTGCCCAAGGCAGGATAGATGAAGAATTGGATTCTTTACAGGTCCCATCAGAACCTGGAGATTTGGAGTTTCTGGGGTTCGTCGGCATGATTGATCCCCTGCGACCAGGTGCACGCGAAGCAGTGATTGCATGCGGTGCCTCGGGGATCACGGTCTCCATGGTGACAGGAGACCATCCAATAACTGCCTTGGCAATTGCCAGTGAACTTGGTCTCGCAACTCATCCAGAACAGGTCGTCACTGGAACAGAGCTATTAGAAAAATCGGAAGAGGAGTTGCAGAGATTTGTTCAAAATGCCCGCGTGTTTGCTCGGGTTGCGCCCGATCAAAAACTTAAACTGGTGCAAGCCTTGCGAAAGTCTGGACACTTTGTCGCTGTTACTGGCGATGGTGTCAACGACGCTCCGGCTCTTCGCGCCGCCAACATTGGTGTTGCCATGGGAAAATCGGGAACCGATGTAGCCCGCGGCGCGGCAGAACTAGTCATCAGCGACGACAATTTCGCAACCATTGTCAGCGGCATTGAGGAAGGACGGATCATTTACGACAATGTCCGCAAGGTAATTTACCTTCTTGTGTCTACGGGTGCCGCAGAAATCGTGTTGCTTACCCTTGCCATAGTATTAGGGATGCCGTTGCCCTTGCTACCTGTGCAGTTGCTGTGGTTGAACCTGGTCACCAACGGAATTCAGGATGTGGCCCTGGCATTTGAGCCCAGTGAAGGGGATGTCCTGAATCGACAACCCCGAAAACCTAACGAACCCATCTTCAATCGGCTAATGATCGAACGCACCGTTATTGCCGCACTGGTAATGGGATTCGCAGGTTTTTTCTTTTTCCATTATCTTCTTCGATCAGGATGGAGTGAATCCTCAGCACGCAACGCCTTGCTCCTTCTCATGGTGTTGTTTGAAAACGTTCACATCGCCAATTGCCGGTCTGAAACCAAATCTGCATTTTCCATTTCTATATTTCGAAGCCCCATTCTGATTTACGGAGTCATTGGTGCTTTTCTAATCCATGTGTTGTCAATGTTCCTTCCCTTGGCCCAGAAATTTTTGCGCACGGAACCGGTGGATTTCTCTACCTGGATGCTCGCATTCGGTTGCTCCTTGTCCATCCTGGTGGTCATGGAAATTCACAAGTGGTCCTGGAAATATCGTTACCCTTCAAATCGAAAGCTATAAGGTGGATTCAAGTTTGAAGTGCAACGGTTAGTGGTGGTTTCTTTTTGCAGAATAGTTCATGTGGTGTCTTATACCCAAGCGTTTTTCTTGGTCTGTGATTGAGTCGGTCCATGATGATTTTCAGTTGTTTGTCAGTGAC
>JAJDBF010000057.1 GCA_029261535.1 Nitrospinaceae bacterium
CCCCGGCGGCAGGGTTGCCACCCGCACCGCGTTGATCACCTGATCCTGGTTAAACGTTGTGTGCCGGGTTCCACCTCTTATGATGCTTGCAGGAGTGGCTACCGCCACCACACCAAAACCCAGGATATCGAGCGTACTGCCCTCCTGTTGCGATTCATCTTTGAGAACAGCCCAGGCGGCGTTAGCAAAAAAATTGCCCTGCGAATGGCTCAGCAGGATCACCTTCTTGCCCTGCAGGTGGGAATTTCGGTATTTGGCGAGGTGGTTTCTCAGGTCGCCGTCATTGATCACAAGGCCCAAAGTCGCGGCGGTCGCCTTCTGCAAAATATCATTTTTTATGTCTTCGTTGATCAGTGTGAGGGCCGTCGGCACCGAGAGCAAAATCTCCCAGGCTAACGTCCACACCGTCTCGGCACTTTCTTCCAGCTTGTTGACCAGCGACTCCGCAAGATCACGCATCAACCCGGCGGACGGGTTGTAGGCAATGTCAAACTCCATCGCATCAAATTCAGCTTGAGTTAATTGGCCTGAGGAGATTTTCCCTTCTAAACCTTCCTCCAAATCTTTTAAATTTAGTCGCGCTTCCTTTCGAGTAGTCATAATCCCGTTGACGTAAAAGATAACCGTATCTTTTCCATCGCAGATGATCGGTTCCTCTTCCTGAGCAAACACGGGTTGGAAGCTGGACAAAAACAGAACCATGGCACAAAGAAAAATGTATAAAATACGTTTCATATCAGAAATCTCCGGACGAAATTGAAGAATATTTTTATAAGTCAATTGGGAAGCGCATCAGAATCAAACTCACAAGAGCGGTATATGAGCTTGCCGGGAGTGGTTGTAAACACTTCCCCGCCCAGTTGACCATCAAAATCTAAAAATATTGAAGTCCGTTCAGCAGTATTTAAAATACGAGCATCAAGCTTCCTTCGGATTTTATAGGCTGGACGGGCCGAGCCCTCTTTTTCTCTAAAAATAAAATAAAGGCATTCCTGAGAGCGATCCATCTTGTAAGAGTTATTGATTGACTTTCTTTTATCATCCGACTCTTCGAGCGCATCATTGGTCGCTTTAGCGTACTGCCGCAAAGCCGCGCGGGTTTTGGCTGAGGCGGGGTAGGTCAGTGCGATGTAGCGTTGAATATCATCGCGCACACCGTCGTTATCGGAATCGATGCCGAGCAGTGTCGCCTTACCGGCCTCGCCGGGATCCGGTGGTAAATCGATCACGCTGTCCATCACCTGCTCACTATCGCTCACGCCACTCGGCGCGGTGACGGTCACCCCCACCGTGTACTCGCCTGCCGGTAGCGGGTCTGCCGGAAGGCACGAAGTTGAAGAGTCGCCTACATTGCAAACAACCGGAACCGCATTGCCGTTGACCGTGATCTCAATCCAGCTTTGGGTGACACCGAGTCCGTCTTCATAACTGAAAATAATATTTTGCGCCGTCCGCTCAACCATCCCTGCATTCGGTGGTGCGGTGATGGTGATATCAACCGCCGTCACAGGTGCCGTCGGCACCTCACCAAGCCATTCCCACAACACCGCCAGTCGGCCCTGGTTGTTCACAACATACGGAGCCCAGCTCGGGTTTCCATTGGTGACAAAAGTTCTGCGTGCACGGAACACCAACCCGTTGCGCACAACGCAACTATCCTCTACATACGAAATACCCGCCGTGTTATCGTAGTCGATCAGGGCACCATCGTTAGTGCACTGCGGGAAAGCCGTCACCGCTACCGACTGCACCTGCCGGGCCGTGTTCCCAAGCGAAGCCGCACCGGTAACACCGGAGGTGCAGGCAGAAAACAGTAGCGTGAGGAACGCCAGCGATAACATTGAAACCGTGCGGGACCGAGCAAACATGACACCTCCTTGGGAATGAGAGCTTTGCATAACTCAAAAATCAAAAACAGGATTCGAAACGAACTCTGTGGTCAATCAATAAACCGTGTTTAATTTTCCCTCCCCTTGAAAGGGGAGGGTGCGGGAGGGGTCATTTATACAACCTCCCCTGGTTCCCCTCCTTGATAAGGAGGGGAAGGATTGCAAGGTTATGCAAAGGCCTCCTAGGGCATGAGGACGATTCAAAACCACAAAACTAAAATTGCCATTCGGATATATTGTAACGGAATTTTATTGGGGGGGGGGCAACCATTTTATTTATAAAAATTTGTTTTATCTGATTCGGGCTGGCGGGGGCTTTCATGGACCCCTCTTTTAAAGGAGAGCTTTGCATAACCCAAAAATCAAAATCAAAGGCGAGATTCGGAGTTTATCCTGAGCCTGTCGAAGGACTCAGAATGACAGTTCGTAGATTTTATGTTTCCCGTTCGCCGTCTGTCGACCGCAAGGTGCTTTTTGTTGGTCGACTGCAAGGTCCGGAGGACCCACCCTGTTCAAGACTCGCTATTCGTGATCTTGAAGGCGTGGGGGCTAAGGGGCTGTAACTGCTTTGAGCAAAAACATTTTCTGAGCGCATCGCTAAATATTTTTAGTTGCATGTTGGCTGACCGCTAGGTCCGGAGGACCCTTGGTGGACGCGGGTGACGGCTTTGTCGAGCATGGCGTGGCGACCGAACAGCACCAGCAAATCTCCTGTCTTTAATTCAAAGGTCGCTTCCGGATTGGCGTGCACTTCACCGGAGCGTACCACCGCGATCAATCGCGCTCCGGTTTGTTCACGCAGGTTGAGGTCGCGAATATTTTTTCCTGTGGCCCAGTCTCCGGCAGACAGGGCAACCGATTCGGTGAGTGATGCTGTCAGGTAGGTAGAAAATTTATTGAGGCTTTCGGCGTTGAGGGACAACCCGCGGAACATACTGTAGCCTTCCATCCGCACCAGTTCCACCTGTTGTTCGATGACGTTGTTGGGAATGCGAAACTCCCTCAGCACGCGCGTAAAAATTTCGATCGACGTTTCAAATTCTTCCGGGATCACAAGGCTCGCTCCCGCCTGGGTCAGCGGCTCGACATGAGCGTCGGAGGTGGTTCGCACCAGGATGTAAATTTTTGGGTTGAGCAGTCTTGCCAATCGCACCACCTGTTCCATGGTTTTTAGGTCGGGCAGTGACACCACCAGCATGCGTGCCTCCTCGATTTTCGCCTGTTGCAGAGTGTCGCGGTGAGAGGAGTCGCCGTAAAGCACCGGCGCCTGATGCATCATGGCATTTTTCAGTTTTTCGCCGTCGCGTTCCACTACCAGAAGAGGGATACGAATTTCGTTGAGGACGCGTGCCAGATGTTGACCGATCATGCCATAGCCCGCGATGATCACATGGTTCGTCAGCTTTTCCATTTCGGAAAGGGACGGTGTCGGAATATGCTCAGGTGTTCCCACCCATTGGCGGAGCAGAGGATTGGCCCATTGCAGGAGCGGTGGTGCCGCCAGCATACTGAGCAAGGCGACGATCAGAAAATCCTGATATTGATTGCCAGTGAGCACACCGGTTTGTACCGAGAGACCGGCCAGCACCAGAGAGAACTCGCCCGCCTGAGCCAGATAAACCCCGGCCAGCAGGGCCACCCGCAAGGGGTATCGCGCAATCAGCATGGCGATTCCTGCCAGACTTCCCTTCAAGAGGATCATTCCCGCCGTGATGCCAAGATAAATCCCGGCAGACTGCCAGAAAATTTGCACGTTGAGTAGCATGCCCACGGAAATAAAAAAGATACTACTGAAGTAATCTTTGACCGGCAGGATATCGAGGGAAATCTGGTGTTGATAATCGGATTCGGACAGGATCATGCCAGCGATGAACGCACCCATGGCGAGCGTCAACCCCAGATGATGCGCCACCCACGCGGTGCCGAGGATCAGCAGAATCACGAACAGGGTGAGGTGTTCCTTATTTCCAAAACGGGCCACGCCGTGAAGAAGTTTAGGGACGAGCAGGCGCGAGGCCAGAAAAACACCTCCCACCGCCAGCGCGGATTTCACCAGCGCCCAAGTCAGGTCGAGGCCGGACAGAGGAACCGCGCTCCCGAGCAAAGGCACCATCAGCATCAACGGCAGGACGCAAATATCCTGAAACAAAAGAACGCCGATGCCCACCCGACCATGTGCCGTGTCGATCTCCGCCCGGTCGGTGATCATTTTCAGCACAATGGCGGTACTACTCAATCCCACCAGGATTCCGAAGATCAGGCCGGTTTGGAGGGAGGTGCCGAAAGCCGAGCTGATCAGAGCCACTACCAGCGTAGTGAGTCCCAATTGCAGAGTGCCTGCTGAAAAAATCTGGCCGACATTTTTCAGGATGTGGCTCAATGAAAAATCCAGGCCAATGAGGAACATCAGCAGAATCACCCCGATTTCCGCCAGATGCTCCACCGACTCCGGGTCGGAAATCAAACCCAGGGCATGCGGCCCGATCAACACTCCCGCCACCAGATAGCCCATGATGGAGGGCCATTTGATTTTATGGAACAGCAAATTAATAGGAAGTGAGACCAGTAAAAGAAGCGTCAGGTCTTGTATGATTTCAGCCATAAAGTGGTCTATAATGTTTTGATTTTTGTGCCCTTGGCACAAAATCAGTGGAAAAATGCTTGGGGGGGCTTGCCAGTTCCATTATACTCTGGCGTGACGTCCCGAGGAGAAAAAGGAGGTCCGATAATGAATCTTGACAACGTTGCGCTGGAACACAGTGGAGATGTTCTTTTCATGCTGTTGGGCGCAGTGATGGTTTTCGCCATGCACGGCGGATTTGCGTTTCTGGAGGTCGGCACTGTAAGGAAAAAAAATCAGGTCAACGCCCTGGTAAAAATCATTGCCGATTTTTCGTTTAGCACCGTGGTCTATTTTGTCGTTGGCTACGCCATCGCCTACGGTGTTTATTTTTACGGCTCAGCCGAATCCCTGATCGGTGACAATCAGGGATACGACCTGGTGCATTTCTTTTTTCTGTTGACCTTTGCCGCGGCCATTCCCGCCATCATATCAGGCGGCATCGCCGAACGGGCGAAGTTTTGGCCGCAGGTGTTCGCCGCCGCCATTTTTGTGGGCGTGGTCTACTCCCTGTTTGAAGGGATGGTCTGGGGACAAATCACTTTCCTCGGGCAAGATGGCTCCTGGCTGGCGAACCTGACCGGCGCACCGTTTCACGATTTCGCCGGCTCTGTCGTTGTCCATTCTATGGGCGGTTGGCTGGCCCTCGTTGGCGTGGTCATTCTCGGCCCGAGAATTGGTCGCTGGGATTCTCAAGGCAGAAGTCGCCCCATTCCCGTCAGCAACATTCCCTTCCTCGCGCTCGGTAGCTGGATGCTGTGCGTGGGCTGGTTTGGATTCAATGTCATGTCCGCCGCCACCCTGACCGGCATCTCCGGGCTGGTCGCCATGAACTCGCTGTTCGCCATGGTGGGCGGTATCATCACCGCACTCCTCGTTTCAGATAACGATCCAGGTTTCGTGCACAACGGTGCCTTGGCCGGGCTGGTCGCTATCTGCGCCGGTTCTGATTTAGTGCATCCCATCGGGGCGTTTGTTATCGGCTCGATAGCCGCCGTGATTTTCGTGAAAGGCTTCACTTGGGAGCAGGAAAAATTGAAAATCGACGACGTGCTCGGTGTCTGGCCTCTGCACGGCATCTCCGGAACCTGGGGTGGCATTGCCGCCGGTATTTTCGGTCAGCAAAGCCTCGGTGGATTGGGAGGCGTTTCCTTCGTATCTCAATTGATTGGCTCCGTGCTTGCCATCGTGCTGGCTCTCAGTGCAGGGTTTATCGTCTACAAGGCATTGGATGCAATGGTGGGCTTGCGCCTGGAAAAAGAGGATGAGCAAAAAGGTTCGGATCTTGCGATACACAAAATCGAATCCACCCCGGAAGACGCAACCTCCCGCTTCGGCTAGCGGTGCTCGACGCACGGGCAACAGGATTCAAGAACGCGAATAGCAGTTCTTGAACGAGTGCGCTCAGAAACTATTGTCTGCTCTTGCAGGGTCAGCCCGTTAGCCCCCACGCCAGTGGGTGCTCTTAAACAAACTCACGGATAATTTTTTATGAATGAGTTTCGTTTCATTCATTGTTCCGACCTCCACATCGACAGTCCGTTCAAGGGTGTTATGCAATCGGACACCGCTCTGGGGATCCAACTCAGGGAAGCTACCTCCAGTGCCTGGCTCAATATTGTAACGCTGGCACTTGATGAGCGGGTCGATGCTGTCCTCATTTCCGGCGATATTTTCGACGGCGCGGATCGCAGTTTGAGAGCCCAGTTCAAATTTCGTGAGGGGCTGAGCCGCCTGTCTTCTGCCGGTATCCCGTCCTTCATCGTCCATGGCAATCACGATCCGCTCGATTCCTGGTCGCGTTCCTTGAGTTTTCCTGAAGGCGTGAGAGTCTTTTCCGGAGAGCGGGTGGAAAGTTTTCCGGTGATTAAGGATGGTCGCGCTCTGGCGCAGATTTATGGCATCAGTTTTCCCCGGCGCGATGTCACCGAAAACCTCGCCCTTCGTTTTAAAGTCACACCACGCGACGGATTCAGCATCGGCCTCCTACACACCAACGTTGGCAGTAACACCGACCACGACAGTTACGCGCCGTGTACGCTTGATGATCTCAAAATGTCCGGCATGGATTACTGGGCCCTCGGGCATATCCACAAACGTGAACTGTTGTCGACAGCCAACCCGGCGGTAGTGTATTGCGGCAATTCGCAGGCGCGCCATTTCAAGGAAGCCGAGCCCAAGGGGTGTTGTCTTGTCACCCTGCGCGAAAAAATTCCGCCGGAGATAAAATTTATTGCCACCGACGCGGTCAGGTTTTTCACCTTGAACGCAGACCTCACCGGCATTCCCAGCCTTGAAAAAATGATGCAGACGGTACGCGAGGGGTTTCAGAGTTTTGCAGATGACGTGGGTAACCGGAGCGCGGTCTGCCGGGTGTTCCTCAGTGGGCGCACCGCTTTAAGAGCCGACTGGCAACAGGAGGGTGCCCTCACCGATCTTGAGTCCGAACTGTCCGAAAGTTTTGGGACCCGCGATCTTTGGGTGGAGCTGGTTGATCAGACCCGGAGCCTGCATGATCTTGACGCTTTGCGCGAGGGGCAGGATTTTTTTGCCGACCTGATGTCCCTTTACGATGAGACCCTCACCGCATCGCCCGACACCCTTGCAAATGAAGTAGCCTCGTTGTTCTCTCAATGGAAAGGCAAAACATCGCTCGACCCGCTCACGCCGGAAGATATCAGAGAACTGCTGGAAGAGGCGCGCGATATGACCCTCGACCGTCTGCTCTTGTCGGATGAGGCGAGCTGACCCATGCAACTGCGCGAGATTCACATCGACAGCTTCGGTGCCACACAGAATTTGAAACTGACGGGGCTGGCCCCTGGCATCAACGTGTTGTACGGCCCCAATGAATACGGCAAATCAACTGTCATGGAATTTGTCCGGCGCATGCTGTTCGGTTTTCACACGCCGCGCCAGGGCAACGCCTATAAGTCCGACGAAAAAAATTATGGCGGACGACTCGTCGTGCAAACCTCCGACGGCAAAAGCGCAGTCATCGCCCGCAAGAAAGGCACCCACGGCGGCCCGGTCAGCGTCACTCTGGAAAACGAATTGCTGGATGGGGAATCGGCGTTGAAGCAACTGCTCGGTCACGCTTCGAAGGACCTTTACACTAATGTCTACGCCTTCACCCTCGACGAGTTGCAGGATTTGGATTCCCTCGGTGCCGATGAAGTCAAGAACCGGATTTATGGTGCAGGCATTGGCCTCAACCGTGTGTCCCTGACCAAAGTGATGGAGAGTTTTGAAACAGAGAAGGAAGAGTTGTTTCGGGCGCGGGGAAACAAACCTAAAATTAATGCTCTCTATAAGGAATACGAGGCGTTGTCGCAGGACATCCACCGCTTGAAAGAAAACCTGCCTGCCTACGACCGTTGTGTGGAAGAGCGGAGTGCTCTTGAAATTCGTTGTACCCTGATGGAAGAAAAATTGGCCGTCGATGAAAAACTGAAACGCGATCTCGAACTGCGCTTGGAAATGCATCCAGTTTTTCTCGACCTGGAAGAAGCGCGCAAAGGACTGGAAGCACTGGGGCCTGAAATTTCGTTTGGGGAAAATACCAGGCAACTGCATGAAAAATTGCTGGAGGAACTTGGCGCGATTTCCAGGCAGGTTACGGAAGAGAGTGGCCTCATGAAACTTTTGCAAACGCGACTGGGCAGTCTCGACATCCCGCAAGACTTTCTTGAAAAACCCCATGAAGTGGAGTGGATGCGCCAGAAAATCGAACAGGTCAAATCTGCCGGTGAAGACCTCATCGCCTGTAGAAACGACTACGATCGGGCCGAAGATCAGGTGCAGGCCGACATCAACACCTTCGACTCGGATTGGGACGAAGACAAGTTAAAACATTTCACACTCACCGGCACGGAGCTTGCCGAGGCAGAAGAGTTTGCGCAATCACTTCAGACTTTGGGGCAGAAGACGCGCGATGCAAATTCCCGACTCGATTTTCACCGGCAACAACAGGCCTCCGCCGATTCAGGGCGGAGCAAAATTCCGGCGTGGCTGAACCTGTTCGTTTATGGTTTCGCCGCTGTCGGCGTAGGATTGCTCATCAGCAGTGCTCTACTGGGTTCCATCGGGATGGCACTGGGTGGCGTGCTGGTTTGCGTCTTGTCCGGTTTGATGTTCTTCAATATAAAAAAGAAGGCCGATGATTTTCAAACTGAAGATCGGACGGAAGCCAATCTGGAGCGGCAATGCCAACAAGCCACCGATGCCCGCGACAGGGAACACGAACGCTGGCGCGACTGGGCTGGCGCGAAGGGATTGGCGCGGCACCTTGCGCCGAACAAAATCGAACTGATCTGGGGACGTATACGGGAAATCCAGAATCGTATCTCCGACCGTGATGACCTCGGTCGCAGGATTGAGGAGATGCAGAAAACGCTCGATGAGGCGACTGGGAATGTTCTTGCGATCGCGCCGCTGGTTCCGGGATTTTCCAAAGGACCCGATCTGATCGCCAACCTGTCACTCATTTGCAAGATATGGGATCAGGTGCGCGAACGTGAGGACGAACACCGTCAACTGTCAGCACGCATCGAAGAGCAGGCCAGTCGTATCGCCCGGCTTAAGGAGCAGTCCGCAGTGGCAACCGAGGCGAAGACGGTACTTCTCAATGATGCCGGGGTGGCAAGCGATACGGAATTTGCCGAGCGATTTGAATTATTTTCCCGGCAGACGGTGCTTGAAGAAAAGCATAAGGACGCTCAGCGTCGGATTCAGGAGCGGGTTGGCGTTGGCGGAGAATATAAACTGTTTGTCGAGTCGCTGGGTTGTACTCCGCCCAATGAACTGGAAAACGAATTCGATCAAGTCGAACATCGTTTACAGGAAAACCGGGCGACCTGTCAGGACTTGCGCGAGTCCATGGGAAAACTCGAAGGCGAAGCGGAGCGACTGGTTTCGGAGGAAACGCTGTTGGAAAAACAGAGTCAGCAGGAATCCCTTCGCGCCGGACTCAACCGAAACGCACGCGAGTGGGCCAAACGCACGCTGGCCGAGGTGCTTCTCACCCGAGCCAAGGAACACTATGAAAAGACGCGGCAACCCGATGTGATTCTTGCGGCAGAAGACAGGTTCAAACGCATCACCGAAGGAAAGTACCTGAAAATAGTGAAGCGGATGGAAGAAGACGAGCTCTCTATTCAGGACAGTGAGAACCGCCTGCTGGGAGTGGTCGAGATGAGTCGCGGCACGCGTGAACAATTGTACCTGTCGCTCCGGTTGGGACTGATCGATGAATACGAAAGTCGCGCCGAACCCCTGCCGATCATCATGGACGACGTGTTCGTCAACTTCGATGACAACCGTAAACCGCGCGTACTCGAACTGCTCAAAGAGTTTTCAGCAACGCGGCAGGTGATCCTGCTGACCTGCCACCACGATACCCGCGACCTCTGCCTGTCCTACGGTGCCCACGCCATCGACTGGTAGTCCTTCGCGCACGGGTGCTGGCGCACGGCCAACGTGCAACAGAAAACATTTCGTTATGCGCTCAGAAATTATTGTTTGCTTTTGAAAGGTCAGCCACTTAGCCCCACCGCAAGGTGGTGCTTGCGCACGGCTAGCGTAAAACAGAAAACATTTCGCGATGCGCTCAGAAATTATTATTTGCTCTTGAAAGGTCAGCCATCCAGCCCCCACGCGAGTGGGTGCGAGAGAAGATATATTAAAATCCCAGTGTTGTTGCTAGTTAAGTTGCTCGTTGGCCGCACCGCAAGGTGCCTAGTCGGTTTGCTTGAGGTATTTGGTTGGGATGTGGCTGACAGTGGAGGGTAGCACTTTGCCCTGGACATCGAAGGCCTTTGCGTCGGTGAAGGCAGAGAGCAGTTGTGCTATATAATGAGCTTCGACGATGTCCTCCAGTTCAAAACTTTCGACGATGACGGCTTTTGAACCTTGTCGTTGGCCCTTGGGATTTTTGATGAACAGTTGGGAATAGTACCAGGTGTCCACATGCCGTTTGCCAGGTTTTCCCTTTCGGGTTGGCGCAGGTTTCCTGGACCAGCGTGAGGCTTTGGCGGTGCGCGCCCGCACCCGGATTTTATCCACCATGTTCGGAGCAAACTGGGCGGTCTGGCTACCGTCACGTTTTCCATCGACCCGGATATTTTTTTTGATACTGTCCAGGGTGATGGCAGGTTTGTTTAAAATCAGGATGATCAGGGCAACGATGAACATCGCGACCGAAAGTGAAAGAAGCAAGCTCTCGGACCCGGAAAAAAATGCTATGAAGATGGCGATCATGATGAGCCCGACACATTTAATGTAGCGAACGTAATCGAGTTGCTGGTCCGAGGCCGCGATGGTCAGAATAACTATCGGATTTTTGTATTCGGTCTCAAGTGGCATGATGTTTTTTCAGGACTTATGTTAACAAGGTATCAGGGTTTGGATTAATCTAAGGGAAGGCTATGAGAATGTCAATCGTGCAAACTGCTACCCAGCCGAAGCGAGCCGGTTTTAAGGATTTTCGTCTTCGTTTTTCGCGAGCAATGGTCCCCGCTTGCGGGTTGTTGCTGGCGGTGACACTGTCTGCCTGCTCGGGCGAACGTCCCAAAGGTCTTGGAGTGAATAAGGGGCGGCTTGCGTCTTGCCCACTTTCCCCCAACTGCGTTTCTACCCATTCAGGGGAAGACCGCAAGCATTTTATTCAGCCGCTAATGTTTTCGGCACATTCTGCGGAGGTCATGGGGCGCGTCCGGCGAGCGGTGAAATCGCAGGAACGGACGCAGATCATTCAGGAAAAGGAACATTATATTTACGCAGAATTCGAAAGCCAGGTGTTCGGTTTCGTTGACGATGTCGAATTTTATTTTGAAGCCAAAACCGGCACTCTGCATGTGCGCTCCGCTTCCCGCATTGGAGAAAGCGATCTCGGTGTCAACCGCGAACGTGTTGAACTCATGTTTTCCCTGCTGAAAAAAACGGACAAGAAACCCTCCGCTTAACCCACTCGCGTGGGGGCGACTTGTAAACCGTGTAGGAGTAGCAATGGTTTCAAGGCATATCGCAAAAGTTTTTTACGTTGAGCCTGTCGAAGCAGGGCCGTAACCCGGAAGCAATGGGAATTACTCCCGAATCTTCCGTCCCTCAGCCTCACGCCTTCTTCTAGTCGAGACCGAGACAAAAATAATCCCCGCGATCAAAGTGACTCCCGAAATCCACGCCCCATAAAGAAAACTTTTTGGCCGATAGCGGAACTCGACCTCGTGCTTGCCTGCAGGCATGACGATGGCGCGGAACGCCTGGTTGGCGCGATGGATTGTCACTTGCTGACCATCGACCGATGCCTCCCATCCGGGATAAAAACTGTCGCTGAGCACCAAAAACTGTTTGCGTGCGGAATCGACCTGCAAGCGGTACTCCCCTGGTGCGAGATTGTTTTCCCCCTCGGCTGATTTTCCTTGAGTGATCCGGACTGCGCCTTCACCTTTTTCAAAAGAAGCATCAGGGACCATGAATGAAGAACTGTCCCGGTCATTGACGGCGACGCATGGCAGGTCCGGCGGCGACTCTGGCAGGAATACAAATTGTTCCGGGTCCCATTTTTTTATTAGCAGGACGCTGTTGAGCACAGGGCCGTCCGGGATGGCCATGCAATTGCCGCTAAGAAACGCCCGCCCCAGATAGCCGGGGTTTTCATAGACGCTGAGGAGCGGCGGCGGGAACTCCACATTTTTTTCGAGAGCCTCGCGGTAAGCAGGAGACTCAATAAATGCGAGAGGCAGGTCCGCCAAAGGCTCCGCCCCGGCATGCACAATGTATTTCACATTGGCCATGCGGAGAATGTGCAACCGTTCTTTATTGGGCAATAAGTAAAAAACCTTTCTGAATGTTACGGATTGTTTTTTCCCGATGACATTCCAGCCTCCGAGTTGCTGAACCCGATTCTGGTTTCTGAATTCCACTGGAAAGCGAGTGCTGTACATTTTAACTCCCCCAAAAAGTCGTTTTTTAGGGTCCCCTTCAGGAATGTTTTCAGATTGGTGTTCGACGTAGACCCGGAACAGACTCTGGTCTGCCATGAGAAAGCGTGTGACAGGGGGAGATTTAATATAGTGTTGATTTTTTATAACTTCATAATTTCCCTGATTGCTGAAAAAAATATCCAGAAAAAAAACAAACAGAGCTGCCCCCGCCCAGAATTTTTTTCCACCGGCGTATTTTAAATGAAAAAAAAGAAACAGGAAAAATAACGCGGCGAATCCCAGCAACCTTTCAATATTCCCTAGGTTGATTTCGGGGTTGTTGAAGTTTGGTCGGAAGAAACCCGCGCCGGACATCCATTGTGTCAGATCAGTAAAAAAGAAATCGATCATGCCAAAGCCCATCATGCACAGGGTGGAAATTCCGAGCAGGCCCCCTTTCATTCGGGTTGAAGGTGGCAGTTTATTAAACCGGTCCCAACCCCAGGCGGAAGCGATGGCCAGCACGAGGACCAGGGGGAGAATGAATTTTACCGGATAGCGAAAACTGCCAAACCAAGGCAGGTACTCAAAAAATAATTCATATAAAGGCGAGCCAGCTCCAAGGGCCAGTGCGCACGAAATAGTTATGACCAGCAACAGGGTCCAGGCTCTGACTCCTCCCTTGAATAAATAAACAGCGGCAAGGGTGAGTGGAATGACGCCCATATATTGAGATTGCATCCAGGCTTGCCCATCTTCCGGAGACCGGGGGAAAGCGATGTATCCATAAGGGTCCAGCAGGATGAGTGAGAGCCAGTCCCGCGTACTCAGGCTCCATTGAGAGGCGTACTCTATCCGGAATTTTCCTGAACGGAGCGAATGTTCAACCAACTCCTGGGTTGGGAATAACTGGATGGCAGACAAGCCGATGAAGACAGCTAAAAACAGGCCGAGGTAAATCAGCCTGTTCTTTAAAGTGGGCAGGCAGGATTCCGGGAAAAGAATTTTGGGAAACAGGGAAAATAAAATCAGCCAGGCAAAAATCTGGTAACAGGTTTCGACACCACCGGCGAAAAGCATGAATGCCGCGATGATCGCAGAAGCGATGGCCAGCCGGGGATCTTTTCGCATCCAACCGCCGAAAAAACACAGGATAAGCAGGGGCGACCAGACCACCGGAAACAAGGTAGACAGATAAAAGCGCAGGGAAAAAAGATATCCCCCAAACATAAACACGAGGGCACCAAAAGCAGAACCTGTACGACTGCAGTCCGTTGCCCGCAGTAACCAGTACATAAAAAAACCGGCGAGGCTATAGTGCAAAATTATATTGAGATTAAAGGCCTGAAAAAAATCAAGAAACCAAAATAAAAAACTGAGGGGATAAAGAACCGCTCCCTGAAGGGTGGCAAACAAGGGGTTGCCTGAAGAGGTGAAGGGTTCCCAAAGAGGAAAATGCCCCTGGAGCATCATGTCCACCCACATCTGGCGAAACGGAATGAAAAACAAGGCGAGGTCGGGACCGACCAGAGTCAATTGCGGATTCAGCAGAGGCTGGAAATAAAACAGGGCGAGAAAGAAAAATATCAGAAAGCTGGTGATGCCTTCAGCTACTGATATGCCAAAAAAAAAGCCCTGCCTTTTACCGGCAGGGCTTTTGATGGGATTCAACATCTTGATAATTTAACTGCTGTAAAGGAGAAGATCAAATTAACTACAATCTCCGGTGCAGGAAATAGTCCCGGCAGTATTGCCGACATTATCAACGTAAGCGAAGGAGTGGGTGATCCCGTCGTCCCAGGTCACAAGAATGGCAGCCGCTCCAGAAATCGAGTCGGCACCGCCATCAAAATCCGTATTGGCCACAACGGATACATTATCGTAGTCACTGGATGCGCCATTGATCAAAAATTGACCATGAAGCATGGTGATCGCTCCGCTGAAAGCCGCCAGGGCTCCCTGGTTGCGAGCCTTTTGTGCATCACCCTTCAAGTCGATAAACCGGGGCAAGGCAACAGCCGAGAGGATGCCGAGAATGACGATGACCAGAATGAGTTCAATGAGGGTAAAACCTTTTTCATTTTTCTTCCTGCGAAGCATGGCTTCCTCCTGAAAATTTATGGGAACTCTAGTTATTCAATATTTTCTGTCCCGGCAACTCGCTTCCCCTTGTTTTACCTAAGGAACGCTCGTGGCTAGAATCAATTGTTAGAGATGCTCTTATTTAAGTTTCACCACGGAAGCCAAAGGCTGGCCCTGTTGAACTCCGTGCACGTTGTATCTTCTAGTAAGTATCAGCAATTTCAATGCCGAACCTTTTCCTGACCCAAACTCCTGACAAAATTTACGGTTGAGCCGCTTTTTTCAATGAAAATTTTTCTTTCATCCTGGCGATGGAGTTTTCCATCACTAGGAAAAATTACTTTTGTGCAATAGTTTACCCGGTTTGGGTCCTTCGTGCCTCAAGAAAAATCGATAATCCATTGATTTTTTTATATTTACAGCAAGTGTTTGGCAAGTGTCCCTCACAGTGATTTTCTATCCCAGAAACTCATTGATACAGACAACGGTCAGAAAAACTGACCCGGCAAACATCAGGCCCCCCACCAGCACATGGTGCCTGATGACCCAGGAGTCGAGAGAGCTGTGCAGTTCCTCCAAATGTTTCACAGTATCATCGGTGGAAAACAGGTGGTCCAGTTTGTCGCTGAAAGCTTTGAAGGTGTTGGGTCGGAACAAAATAGTGATCGCCGTCAGGACCCCGATCAGGCTGACAATGACGAACAGCCACTGTAGGCTCTCCATGACGATTTCGCTGAAAATGATCCCGGAGCGTGTGCCTGGCTGAATGACATAATCGATAAATTTCTGCGGGTCAAACGCGGCCAACGAGTACCAGAAGACAAAGGCCGATCCGGCAAAAAACAGCGAGCCGACCAGCAGACGGTTTTTCAATACCACTTCCGTGGTTGATACCCGTTGATTGAGTTTGTCTACAGTTTTTTCGTTGCTGTAGAGGGTATTGAACTTTCGGTTGAGTGCGCTTGCCCAATGGGGCTTAAACAGTATCATCGTGGAAATACAAAGCGCGAAACCAACCAGTACCAGTGCCAGAATCCGACCGGTGTCCATCAGCACTTCAATGGCAATTTCCATTTAAAATTTCTCCGCAGTTGTCATCATTTATGCAGGGCTATTGAAACCCCGATTATTTCTTTAGCGGTCATACAAAGTATTTAACTAGACCTAATGCGCAAATTGCAAGGAGACCTTTGCATAACCCAAAAATCAAAAGCAAAGGCGAGATGCTTCACTTCGTTCAGAATGACAGTTCGTTGATTTTATGTGTCACATTCGAGAACGCGAATAGCGTTCTTGAACAGGTTGCGATGCCCACTTTTTAGCCCCTCAATTGTTACCTGTTACCGTCCTCAACGTGTTTTTTGCAGTTGCTGGTCTTTGGTCGTGTCTCCCCGTGTCTGCGCATTGAAATCGCGCTGACGTTTGAGGTCGCTTTCCTTTTCTACCAGCCGTTTGCTGATAACCCCGGTAGACGAATCGTAAGCCCATCGCACAACGGTGGAGTCGCGCCTCTGGTGATAAATAAACCCATCAAGGCGAAAAGTCGGCAGGGTGGTGCCGGCCTGTTGCGGCGTGATCTGCCCACCAGCATTGGCCTGATCGCCGCGCACAAAAATCCACATGTCATCGTCCGACGAATTCCCGGTGGGCTTGGTGGTGCGAAACCTGTCATAGCCTTGCGGTACCTTGGTCAGGTTATCGAACGGATTGATCGGAAACGTCGCTGACTGCCCATTAATCAACTGCTCGCCAATGGTGTTGATCATGTTGGCGCGAAGCAGGTCAATGGTAGCACCTTCGGCGGTGATTTCCGTGGTTTCGGCCACTTCAACAAACTTCAAGGCGATGATGGAGGATAAGAATCCGATCATCACAATCACCATGATGAGCTCGATATAGGTGAAACCTCCCCTATCTGTTAAACGTGTGACCGGGAAGACCGGGGATTGCTCGGAACTGTTTTTCTCGTTGGGAATCATCATCATCTCCTGGCCATCTGGGACATGTCCCACATCGGCATGAAAATCGCCAGGGCGATGAACAACACCATGCCCCCAATACAGACGATTAAAATAGGTTCGATACTCGCGGAAAGGCTGGACACAGCGCGGTCCACTTCTTCATCGTAATAGTCGGCCACCTTGACCAGCATTTCATCCAGCATTCCGGAATCCTCACCTGCTGACACCATCTGGATGACCATCGCAGGAATCCATCCGCTGGCCCTTAACGGGGCCGCAAGGCCCAACCCTTCTTCTACACTACCGCGCAGGTCGGCAATCACTCCAGCAATGACCGCGTTGTCCACCACGCGGGAGGACACTAATAAAGCATCCAGAATAGGAACACCGGCGCGTTGCAGGTTACCGAACACACGGGCGAATTTCGCCATGGCGGCACGCAGGACAATCGGGCCAATCAAGGGCAATTTCAGGACGAGACGATCCCATTGATAACGCCCCTGCCGGGTTGCCAGAAAGTTCTTGAACGTGAAAAAAGCAAAAATCAGGCCAGCCACGCCCAAATACCAGTAGTTGTGAAAAAAATTATTGAAACCGATCAACATTCGAGTCGCCAGAGGCAACTCCAGATTGACCTTTTCAAATATTTTGACGAACACGGGCACGACATAAATCATGAGAATCGAAATGGCGGCCGCCATCGCCATGATCACGAACTTGGGGTAACGCAGGGCTGATTTAACCTTGGCTTCATTCTTGGCCTGTTTTTCCAGCAAATCGGCAACGCGATGCAGGATTTCATCCATGATCCCGCCTTCTTCGCCGGCGCGGATCATGCTGATATAAAGCTCAGAGAATACGTCAGGGTGACGGGTCATCGTTTCAGAGAGTGCCAATCCATCCTGAATGCCCTTACGCATTTCCTCCAGCACCATCCTGAATTTTACATTTTCAATTTGCTCAGACAGGGAGCCGAGAATGCTGAGAAGCGGGATGCCGGCACCGAACAAGGTCGCCATCTGCCGACTGAACAGCACCATATCGTCGATTTTGATACTGGAAAAATATTGATCAAGATTGATGTTGAACCCACTACCGCCTTGCCTGACCTTCACCTCCTGAATGGAAACAGGAAACTGACCTTGCCGCCCCAGTTCCTGCCCGACCATTTCCCGGTTGAGAGCTTCCATTTCTCCCGAAACCAGGCTTCCCATTTTGTCGCGTGCCTTGTATTGAAAGTTTGCCATGGTACTGGTCGTTCCCTTGTTACGAGTCTATAAGTTTTGATACAGCAATTTCAGTGCCACCACCTTGCGCTCCTGGCGGACCTTGCAGTCGGCGGACCTTGCGGTCAGCGGACGGGAAACATTCTGCGGTGCGCTCAGATAATATTTCTGCTCATCCCAATGGTCAGCCAGTCAGCCCCACCGCAAGGTGGTGCCCGTTAGCCCCCACGCTAGTGGGTCAGTTCATGAGACCATATTTTTTCATTTTATTGTGCAGACTTTTACGGCTGATGCCCAAGCGGTCTGCTGTTTCCTGCCGTTTCCATTTTTCCTGAAGCAGGGCATGGTGAATCAGTTTTTTTTCTTCGACCGAGATCAGGTCTTCCAGTGCGTCCTGTAATTTGCCAGTTTTTTCCCGGACCTGTGATTTCGCCTGTTCGCCCAGTGCCGGATAAACTTCGAGGAGGTCCTGGTCGGTCAGGACATCGTCGTAAGAAAGGACCATGCCACGCTGAATAACATTTTCCAGTTCCCTGATATTTCCGGGCCAGGAATAGCGTCGCAGAAGGGTCATGCCCTTGGCGGAAATTTTTTTGATGTGCTTGCCAAAACTTTTATTATAGAGCGCAAGAAAGTGTTGCACCAACAGCGGGATATCTTCACTCCGCTCGCGCAGGGGAGGCACCTGGATTGAGACCACGTTCAGCCTGTAAAATAAATCCGCGCGAAACTCCTCCCGGTCAACGGCACCTTGCAGGTCCTTGTTGGTCGCGGCAATGATGCGTGTGTCCACTTTAATGGTCTCTTCTCCGCCCACCCGTTCGATCTCCCTTTCCTGCAGAGCCCTTAGTATTTTCATTTGTGTGGTGGCGGGCATGTCGCCGATTTCATCGAGAAATAATGTGCCGCCTTCGGCCAGTTCAAATTTTCCGCGCTTCAATTTATGCGCTCCGGTGAACGCGCCCTTTTCGTGTCCAAAAAATTCAGCCTCTAGCAAATCATGCGGAACGGCGGCGCAATTGACTTTCACAAACGGCCCCTCTTTTCTCGGGCTGTTGCTGTGAAGGGCCTGTGCGATGAGTTCCTTTCCCGTTCCGGATTCGCCAAGGATTAAAACGGAAACCGCGCTTTCCGCAACCTTGTGAATACGCTCGTTAATATCCTTGATCGCCTGACTCTCTCCGAGGATGGGATTCTTTTTCCACTTTTCTCCAAGGTCAGATTTGAGGTCGAGAATTTCATCGTGCAACTGCCAACGTTCGATTGCGCGTCGAATCACGATACGCATTTCGGCGATTTCAAAAGGTTTCGAGAAAAAATCGAACACACCTTCATCGATCGCGCCGAGAGCCAGCTCGCGCGTGGCAAAGGCGGTCATCAAAATCACCACAACATCACGCCGCTTGTCTCTTATCTTGCGAAAAGTTTCAAGACCGTTCATCCCGGGCATGTTGTAATCCACCAGGGCGATGCCCCAGCCAGGTTCGTTCAACAACTCAAGAGCTTCCTCACCACTGGCGGCGGTGGCACAAGGGTAGCCTTCTTTTTTCATCGCTTCGGACAGAAAAAATCGCATGCTGTCTTCATCGTCCACTATTAAAATTCGCGGTGCCACCATTGCGGTTCACGCTCCGTCAGGAGGAGGGGGAAAGGGATAAGCCCGGCTCTACCACAGCGGGTGCCAGCGGCAGTTCCACGCAAAATGCGTTCATCCCGTTTTCACTTTTTACATACAACCGGCCTTGATGGATATTGACGATCTGGCTGGTGATCGCAAGGCCCAAACCGGTACCGTCTTTTTTTGTTGTGAAGAATGGATCAAAAATGCGCGCGGTAATTTCAGGTTCCAGCGGCGGCCCACTGTTGGACACACACAGGAGCACACGACTCCCAGATTCCGTCTGGATTGTGGAAGCACTGATGTCAATTTTTCCGGAGGCATCCACCGCCTGCGCGGCATTTTGCAGGAGGTTGAGCAGGACCTGCACCAACTGGCGTTTTTCTCCAAGGATAAGCGGCAGGTCCTCATCTATATTTTTTTCCAGTGGAACTTCTTTATTATGAGCACTCAAGCTGGCGAGGGTCAGTGCCTGCGCTACTATATCCGGGATAGAACAGGGTTCAGCGGTGAACCCATCCGGCTGGGAAAAATCCAGAAGATGAGTCACCACACTGTTCAATCTGTCAATTTCCTTTATCATGGTCTGCGTGTAGGTGCGTTCCGAAGCACCATTTTCAAACGCCTCGTCGAGTAGTTGCGCCAGTCCCTTGATGGCCCCTAAGGGATTGCGTACTTCGTGTGCCAGACAAGCCGCGAGCGTTCCCATCGCCGCCAGTTTATCGGTGCGTTGCATCTGCTCTGTGATTTCCTGAGAGCGGGTCAGGTCCTTGAACGTGATCGCGACTCCCAGAGTTTCTTCGTTAAAATCCTTGAGCAGGGTGGTGGTGAACGACAAGGTCACCGGTCGTCCTTCGGCTGTCACAATGTTCAGCTTGCGTCCCTCGGTAACCGGCTGGCCCTCCAGGGTGCGGGTCATCAATGGCACGATCCCTTCTTCCATCTGCACCGATTGCGCCAGGGCTTCAAAGGGTTTGCCAATCAGGTCCCTGGCTTTCAATCCCAGGATCAATTCTGCACCGGGATTGAGCGATGCGATGTGTCCTGATTTGGCCATCAGCACCCAGCCCCAGGCCATGCTATCCACCAGATTTTGCCGGAGTGACGACAGAGCGATGCGAAACTCATTGCCGACCTCCCCCAAATCTTCGAGACCGGGAATATCCTTCGGGGAACCTTCCCATTCTCCCTTTGCCGCTTGCTGTGCATCCAGCACCATGTGCTTGAGTGGTTTCAGAATCGCGTAGGCAACTCCCAATCCGACCGCAATTCCCAGCACAGAAAATGTCAGGACTTCGATACGGATCAAACTCATGACTTCACGCACGGTCGATGGCGTGAGGTGATCGCTGGTGAGAAAATGTTCGACAATGATGAGAGCAATGAAGCCGGAGGCGAAGGCGGTCAATCCGAAAACGACCGGAAGAATCACCAGCAGACTGGGAGTAAGACGCCTGGTGAAAAGAAATCGAATCCCTTTTTGAATTGTTCCTGGCTTGTTGTTCATGTTGAGGGCCTGTCAGCGGATGATCCGGCCTGTCCGGGAACCGCCAGTTACGTTTTAGTCGGCAAAGGTCACCCGGTCGAGTTCTTCGAGAGAGGTGATACCGGACAGCACCTTGCTCAGTCCATCCATCCGCAGGGTTTCCATTTCTTGCGATTCAATTGCCCTTTGCCGGAGGGCTCCCGGCGGTGCTTTTTCTAATATCAGTTCCCGCATGTCGTCTGTCACCATCAACACTTCAAAAATTCCCAGGCGACCGCTGTATCCGCTTTTTCGACAAGCTCTGCAACCCTGTCCCCGGTATAGAGTCAACGGTTCATCTCTCTGCTCACCGGGATAGAGGTCGGCCAGATCATCCGGGCTGGCCTCATAACTTTCCTTGCAGTGTTTACAGATTTTGCGGACCAACCGTTGCGCCAATACACCGGTGAGTGAGGATGCCAATAGAAAAGGTTCTATGCCAAGATCTCCCAGACGGGACAACGCTCCCGGGGCATCGTTGGTGTGCAGGGTGCTGAACACCAGGTGACCGGTGAGGGCCGCCTGAATCGCAATTTCGGAAGTTTCCTTATCGCGGATTTCACCGACCATCATGATGTCGGGATCCTGACGCATCAGGGACCGCAAGCCGGTTGTAAAGGTAATATTGGCTTTGGGATTGACCTGGGTCTGGCGAATGCCGTCCAGACGATACTCCACCGGATCTTCAATCGTTTTGATATTAACATTGGGCTTGTTGAGTTGGGCCAGCGCGGCATAGAGAGTGGTCGTCTTGCCGCTCCCTGTCGGCCCGGTGACGAGGATGACGCCGTAAGGATTTTTCAGCATCGCCTGAAATTTTTCGCGGCCCCGGTTCATCAGCCCAAGGTCGTCCAGCTTGAACAGGAGCTTGCTCCGGTCGAGGATTCTGAGGACCACGTTTTCGCCCCAGATGGTCGGGCAGGCCGAGACCCGCATTTCGATTTCCTTACTGCCAATTTTTATGGAAAACCCGCCGTCTTGCGGGGCCCGTGTTTCGGCGATGTCCATGTTCGCCATCACCTTGACCCTGGAGATCAAAGCCGACTCCACACTTTTTGGCGGGTTGGTGGCTTCAAACAAAACGCCATCGATGCGGTAACGAATGCGCAGGGAACTTTCACCCGGCTCGATGTGAATATCACTCGCGTTGTCGTCCAGTGCCTGCTTGATGATCACTTCTACCAGACGGGCCACCGGGGCATCGGCATCGGGTCCCTGAGTCACAGTGGGACCGGCAGTAACGGTGGAGCGTGCTTGCTCGCGCTTTTGGTCAACCAGCCCGAGGCTTTTGACGGCGGCCTGAATCGAGGCGGCGACACCATAATATTCCTGGATGCCCTTGTCGATATCCGCTTCCGACGAGATCATCACGTCGATTTCCATGCCCGCCTGAATCGTCACCTGATCGATGGCAAACAGGTTCAGGGGATTGGCCATCGCCAATTGCAGGCGTCCATTTTTAATTGATATCGGCAACACCTTGTGCCGCTTGGCGACGTTTTCTTTTACTTTGGCAAGGGCATCCTGACTGGCGTTCACATCCTGCAGATCGATAATGGCAACGCCCAGTTGTTTCGACAGGCTCTCCAGCAGATCGTCTTCGGTCAGGTAATGCTTCTGAAGCAAAATTTTTCCGAGCTGTGTCCCGGTTCTCTTCTGCTCCGAAAGAGCTTCCATCAATTGTTCTTCTGTGATGGCCCCCGCCTTGATGAGAACGTCACCCAGCTTTAATTTTTCACGAATAGCCATAATGTGGTGGAGCACCTCTTGTTAGTTGATCGTATTCATCCTGGCTTCAGTTTCCCTTTTTAATGATGGGCACCCGCTACTTAAAACTCTGTCGGAATCACGACCTCCTGATAGTAATCATTCAGGGTCGGGCACTCTATGATACACTTAAAACAATGAGTTTCAAGGACTTAAAGGCGTATTGTCGATCAGTTGAGGGCTCATGACGGCAAGGCCAGGAGGTGTGCTTTTTTCTCCAGAAACTCTGAATCAGGTCAACGCAGTCCCCTGCATGGTAATTTTTTAGCTGTTTTTAAAAGTCAGCTTTTATACAATAGCGACCTCTTTAAATTTGTCCGGATTGGCTAACTAATGAGTCTTGATGGTTTGGAAATTGAGAAATGGAAAGCCCCTGTCAATTTGTTGGCAAAATTGATGAAGGTTTCCACTGTTCTCCTCACCCGGTATAACAAGCCTTATGTGGAGGTTCTGGTTTCCTCAAATTCTGCGGAGAATCCGATAGAAGAAGGGGCTCGTGTTGAGGAGAAAAATAGTTTTTGTGGAGAAATTGCCCGAAGCAACAAGGAATTGTATCTTCCCAATGCCACAACTGATCCCAAATGGAAGGATAGCCCCATTTTAGGGACTGGGCTGATAGCCTATATGGGATTGCCGCTCCTGCTCCCTGACGGAAAAGTGTTTGGTACGCTTTGCATATTGGATAATAAAGAAAATCACTTTGATGAGGTTCTCAAAGAACTATTAAGACAGTTCCGGGATATGGTGGAGGCGCAGTTGAAGCTGGTCTACAGGAAAAACCAGGTGGTGCAAAGAAACCTCGATCTTGAAATGATCCAAAGTAATTTGATCGACACGACTCAGTTGTTGAAGGAAAAAAACGATAGCCTTGAAGATTTTGTCAATTTTGTGTCGCATGATTTAAAGGAACCTCTCCGAAAAATAAAATATTTTGGAGGGCAGGCTCGTGATGAAACCCGGCCTGAAGAACGTCATGACAGACTGACCCGCGTTTTGGGAGCCGCAGAAAGGATGGAAAAACTTATCGACAGCTTTCTGGAATTATCGCAAATCAACTCCAACGGGATTCAGTTTGAAATTACGGACCTGAACCTGACCCTGACTAATGTCCTTGAAAATCTGGACACCCTTCTTAAGAGTAATCAGGTCACGGTAATGGCGGGGGACCTGCCCACGGTGGAGGCGCATTCCATATACATGACTCAGTTGTTTCAGAACCTGCTGGTCAACGCGGTAAAATTTAAAAAAGAAGGACAACCAGGGGCGGTTAGGATAACCAGTCACTGTCGACCTGATGGAGGGTATGACATTTATCTGCAGGACAACGGTTTGGGATTTGATATGAAATATGCCGATAAAATTTTTGAACCTTTGTCAAAACTGAACGGTTCGTCCGTGAAAGGAGGATCGGGGCTTGGATTGGCGATTGTCAGAAAAATAGTGCAATGCCATGGCGGTACTATCCATGCCGAGGGAGTGCCTGATCAGGGCGCGGTCTTCACTGTCAGTTTGCCGGCATCCAATATCCGTTAGCAGGTTGCTGAAAAACTCTCGACGCAAGGAATTCCAATTTGTCGCACAGAGCCTGTCGAAGTGTGGCCTTGATAATAAGACCTTTGCATAACTCAAAAAGACAGGTCCAGGGCGAGATTCTTCGCCTTTGGCTCAGAATAACATGCGGGGGTTTTCGTTGTCCCTCCAGCCAGGACTATAAATTTTGGGATACCATGCAAACGTGATTTTTTCCGTCAACGCTCAATTGAACGGGGGCGAGGTTTTTTCTAGGATATCTGCCTCGGTCATGTTCGCCCGTCCCTTAAAAAATTTGAGCTTGTTTTCGGCGATAGACACCGCTTGTGTATTGCCGGTCGATTGAGCCAGTTGAATGGACAAGCCGATTTCACGAAGTGCCGGGTCCCAGTCCTTCATAGCTTCGTAGACACTTGCGAGGTTCAGGTGCGCTTGCAGATGATCTGATTTTAATTCGATCACCTTGCGATAGGCCTCAGCGCAGTTTTCCAGTTGTTGCATGTACCAGTATTCCAGCGCAATTTTGAAATACACTTCCGGGTCTTGCGGACGCACTTCGACTGCCGCCAGATATTCCGTGAGGGCCAGGGAGTCGCGGCCCATCTTGTTGAAGACGGAGGCCAGTGCCATACGGGCTGGAAAATGTTTGGGGTCGAGTTCAAGCGTTTTCTGGAACGCGGTGACGGCTTGCTCCCGTTGGCCCGCTTCGTTGTAAACCTTTCCCATCAAAAAATACGCCGGGACAAAACCTGGGTCTGCAGTAATAGCCCGGTTCAATTCCGCAATGGCTGAATCAAAGGCACCGATGGTCTGCTTCGCTTCGGCACTTTTTACCAGAGAAGCGGGATCGGTTGCTGTCGCAGGATTGGCAGGGTCGTTGACCGCGTCCTCCGGGGAGTCACATCCGACCAGGCTCAACCCCGAATAACAAACCAGCAGTAAGGCCCAAAAGATAAGAGGGCTTCTATATAAACGGTGCTTGTTTTGTCGGACGAGTTTCAACGGGGGTTCCCTTCAAGTGATGAAAGAGACTATTTAAACCCCGGCAGAGGCTGGAGTCAATCGGACCGGAGAAAATAAAGCGTAGTTTTAAGGGACGGGCTTTTTTTTCAGGCTTGAAAGGGAAACCTGGGACTCTTTCGAGCACAGTTTGCTAACAATGAAGGCACTTCCTGGAAAAATCAGAGGCATGGACCTCGAAATTTCAAAAAAAAGTAGTATAATTTCCCGGAAGTTCTCTGGGTCTTGATATTTTCTCCAATCTGTCATTTGAAAGGTCATTCCTTGTCTCTGCCCCCACTCACAGAAGAAGATCGCGAGCGTGCCAAAAAACTGCTCAAAGGATTCCCCGATGGAACGGAAGAGGCCTATTTTAAGTTTCGCGATAGCGGCGAAATTGAGGCTCTTAAAGTTCTGATAGGCGGGATGCTGGGTTTCTACTTGCCCTCCGCAAACGAGAATTACATGAAGGTTGTGGGTGGCGAGGTTGATCTGCAAACCGTCGGCATCGACTCCCTTGGAATGACCGAAATGGTTTTTCAGGTTGAAGAGTTGTTCGATGTTTCCGTCGCCGATGAGGACATGGCGAAGGTCACCACTCTGGATGAAATTTCTGTTTACATTAAAGAGCGTCTCGAAAAGGGAGACGACTAACTTCCCGCCTCCACCACTCAGGTTTTATGCCAAATCAGGTTGTTATTACCGGTTTGGGCCTCATCACCAGTATCGGAAATAACAAGGCCCAGGTCACAGAAAGTCTGCGCGAATTACGTCACGGGTTCGAGAATATCACGTTCATGGACAACCCGCGTATTCCCGTCAAAGTCGTCGGTTCCATCAAGGAATTCGTCACCGATTCACCCAACTGGGTGGATTGGAAATATCCCGAACGATTCGATGTCGATGTGGATTACCTGAAGTCAATGTCGCCGCACGGTCTGCATTGTCTGTGCGCGATGTTGCAGGCGGTGGAGGACTCCGGCTTGAAAGAGGAAGAGGTCGCGTCCACCGAGACCGGACTGTTTGCGTCCTCCGCCGGGTCGACTTTTATGATGCGCAATAATCTGGAAAGCCTGGTGGCGAGCAAAGGCATGCGCATCAACCCGATGAGCGTGGTCGCCTCTGTTTCCGGCACACTCAACTTTAACCTCGGTGCCTACTTTGGCATTCGTGGCGGCAACTGCGGATTTGTCTCCGCCTGCGCTTCCAGCAGTCACGCCATCGGTTACGGTTTCGACGAAATTTATCTGGGCCGACACAAACGTATTTTTGTCGTGGGCGGGGAAGACCTCACCGCCGAAACCTACCTGCCGTTCAACGGCATGCGAGCCCTGTCGCGTAACCCCGATCCCAATTCAGCATCGCGTCCGTTCGATGTCAAGCGCGATGGGTTTGTCGGTACTGGCGGCGGCGTGGCTTTGCTCCTCGAAAATAAAGATGAAGCGATCAAACGTGGTGCCAATATTTATGCCGAGTTGATCAATTGGGGGCAGGCCTCCGATGGCTACAACATTGCGATGCCGCATCCGGAAGGCAGTGGACTGACACTCGCAATAACCAATGCGCTCAAAGCCGCCAGGGTGAATCCGGAAGATGTTGATTACGTCAACGCCCATGCCACCAGCACACCGCCCGGCGATCGTTCGGAAGCGTTGTCGCTGGTGAATGTATTCGGCACCGATGCCAGCAAGCGTCCGGCGGTGAGCAGTACCAAGGCTCTCACCGGGCACGGTCTTTCCATGGCCGGTGTCATGGAAGCTGTGTTCTGTTCTCTTGCGATCAAAGAGGGATTCATCCCCGGTGCGGCCCATATCTCGGAACCCGACCCGCTGTGCGAGTACATCACCCTGCCCAAGGAAACCCTTGGTCAGGCCCCGCAAACCGTTATCAGCAACAGTAGCGGCTTCGGCGGCAGTAACGTCTGCCTCGTCTTCAAAAAATGGAACGGCTAACCCACTAGCGTGGGTGACCTTTGCATAAGTACTTTTTTGGGGACTGAAAAGTGGTAGTCCCCCTTTCCTTCGACAGGCTCAGGATAAACTCCGCAGAGTGAAGAATCTCGCCTTTGCTTTTGTTTTTTGGGTTATGCAAAGGTCTCCTGGCGTGGGGGCTGACGGGCGAATCCTTTAAGAGCAGAAATATTTTCAGAGCGCACTTGTTCAAGAACAGCTAGTCACCTCTGTTCAAGAACGCTACTCGCGTTCTTGAATCCCGTCCGCCGTCCGAGGAAGACATGTTTAAAAGCTTTTATCAGGGAAAGCACCCTTCATTTTCATGTCTTCGCCGATAACGTGATCGATCAACCAATCCCTTAAGAAGTCGAACACCTTGCCGACCTGTTTTTGTCTTACCGACTCCCCGGTTTCCTTTTTTATGGTTTCAATTATTTCCGCTAATTGCTTAATTAGATTGATGTGCTCATTTTTATTGGACTCGTAATGAGGGTATTTATTTTCAAGCTGGAATTTTTCTTCCTGGTCAAAGTGAAAATGGGTATACGCTTCGAGCTGGGATAAATGGGTTAGAAACAGGTCCCGCTCCAAAGAACAATTACCAGCCGCTTCAATGGTATTAATCAGACTGACCAGGTATTGGTGTTGTGAATCGACAAAAGAAATTCCAACATTTAATTTATCTTGCCACAGGATAGGCATGTCCCCTCCAAAAGAAAACTTCATATTCAAGAGGCCGATAGGCCTGAGTTTATTCACTAAGGGATTATTTGATTTCAATATATTCCACATCATCCGGGACCTCGCCATAAAACTCGCGGACTTCCGCCAGTATCTCTTCGCGTGTTAAATGCGTGATGGCCACACAAGCCCGGTGCGCCCCCAGCGAACATTTGAACTTGCCTTCATCATTGATCGTCCACATCACCGGACTGTTTTCGTGACTGGATTGCGCTGAAAAGTTATCGCGATTTCCAGACAGCATTGTTACCGGCGCGAAACCTTCGTCTTCGGGACGGTCACTCGGGGTCTGGCTGAAATAGTAAGGCGATTGCGACACCGCCTCAAGGGTGCAAGCTTGACCCACGCCTTCCTGTTCCCAGAAGGTTTTGCAATTGATATACAAATCCTGCAACTGACCGCGCGCCATGTTCTCCTGCCACGGTTCGGTGGCGGGCAATTCGATCTCCACGCCGGGCGAAATTTTTAAAAGGGGTGCCGGAGTTAAGTGACCCGTCCAGAAAAGACCGAGCAGGCCGAGACCGACCCCTGCCAACCCGGCAAATAATTTATTCATTGGATCCCCTTCAGATGGTTGCAAACAGTCTAGGTCTTTTGCGCGAGTTTGTGAAGTGTGCTCGCCGCACGGGCAACAGAAAACATTTTGCGATGCGCTCAGAAAATATTTCTGCTCATCCCAACGATTGGCCATCTGCCCCACCGCTTTCAAGAACGCGAATAGCGGTTCTTGAACATGGGTGGTGCTCGCCGGACCTTGCGGTCGGCGGAGGGGTAGACTGAAATCTGTTGGCACTACTTAACGATGCCAATTTGTCATTCTGAACCGAAGGTGAAGAATCTCGCCCTGGATTGTGGTCTTGAGTTTGTTCAATATTCCACCTTCGGAGAAGGGGGAGCCAAACCAACCCCGCCCTCTAAACACAGCGATACGCTAATAATTTTTGTTAGTTCATGGTGGTCAGTCCTCTGCCAGAGTGCCAGGTTGTGATTAATCAAAACTCTACGAAGGGTTAACGACCAGCATACACTTGTAAAAATTATGGACAAAATCACGCTCACCCTTTATACCTAAATGGACAATTAATTATTACTCACTAATGGGTGTTGATGTCTTCTAAAATTCAAATTAAAGATCTTATCAGTGAAAATTTGGCCGTCGCCCCGGCCATCTATCATAAGTTACAAATGGCTCTGGCGAACCCCGATTCCACCTTTCAGGATTACGCCGAAATTATCCAGGCGGATACCGGCCTTGCCGCTCGTCTGCTCAAAATTTCCAACAGCCCTTTCTTCGGCCTGGAATCAAAAGTCGAAAGCATCACCCACGCCATGACCATCATCGGCCTGGAGCAGATCATCGATCTGGCACTGGTTTCGATGGTGATCGAAAAATTCAAAGGTATTCCAAAGGAGTTGGTCCTGATGGATCAGTTTTGGCGTCATAGCATCGCCTGCGGGCTATGTGCACGGTTGATTGCACGCAACCTCGACGAACCCAATCCGGAACGCTATTACCTGGTGGGCATCCTGCATGATATTGGTAGCCTCGTATTCTATAAGGAAATCCCCATTCAGGCCCGGTTGATCCTTTCCGAGGCGCAGGCTGATAAACGATATTTATCGGAGGTTGAAAAAGAAGTGCTCGGATTCCATCATGCGGAGATGGGTGGCTATCTCCTCAAGGAATGGGGGTTACCCGAAGTCTTCTATGAAGCAATTCCATTTGTTCATCACCCATCAAAAGCCACAAACTACCAGAATGTCGCCACCATCATTCACCTGGCAGACTGCGTTACCTATCATCTTGAACTCGGCAACAGCGGGGAACCCGGTAAACCCTCCATTGAGCCCGGTTCGATGGCCCGCGTGGGTTTAACCGAAGAAACCTTTAATAAAGTTCAGGACGAGACCCTGGGACAATACAGTCTTACTGTGGATACGTTCCTCAGCTGATTTTTTCCTCTCCCCTCACACTCAATCCAGCAGGCAACAGCTCCTTAAAACAGGAGGGGCACTACGATACCGTTGGCCTGTTCTGCGACCCTGAAACTGATCCGCCAAAAAATGTGAGCTCCCCACCAAAAATCCTCTATAATTGGCTTCCTTATTTTCTTTATCCCTTAAGGGGGCGGGTATGGCAGGTGAAAAGCCGGACGGAATAAAACGTCTTGAACAATCCAGAAAAACGCTCGACGGCGTTAAACTGGTCAAGAAAAATCTTGCCGGTATCAACCTCAGTGAGGGTAGCCTGAAAGAAGCGGAGTTGACCGGCTCCAACCTGAAGCGTGCAGATTTCACCGGGGCCTTTTTAAACGGCGCTCAGTTCAACAAATCCAACTGCGAGTCGGCCCATTTTAATAACGTATGTGGGGTACGAATCAATTTTGAAAAAGCGCAACTGTCCGGGGCTGATTGTTCCGGAGCGGATTTTTCTGAAACCAACTGGTCGAAAACCAAGGCTGAAGGCACTTTGCTGAGTAACGCAAAACTGCGTCGTGCTTATATGGTGGAGGCCTCTTTGATGGGAGCGGACCTCTCTAACGCCGAGTTGACCAAAACCAATCTCGGGAAATCACTCCTCAACAAAGCCATGCTCGATGGTGCCGACCTTTCGCAATCTCACCTGAAAAAAGCCAACTTTAGCGGAGCCAGCCTGATCTCCGCCAACTTGTCGGCCTGCAATATTTGTAGCGGCGATTTTCGAAACGCCAAAATGGAAGGAGCCGACCTTTCAGGCTCCGAACTCAATCGTGCGTTCCTGCGCGGGACGGACCTGTCTGGGGCTGATTTGAAACAAACGATCTTGCGTGGGGCCGATTTCGATCAGGCAGTTCTCACCGGGGCTTGCTTGCACGGTGCCGACATGACCCTGGCCTTCAACCTCACGCCCGACCAGTTGAATACAGCCCTGCTCGATTCCAAAACGAAACTGCCGGATTATCTTAAAATCGAATGGGCCTCCGAGACTGAATTTAAAATTGAGCTGGTTTCTTAAAACCGGTTTCAATTTAGACCCAGCGTTACAATTCCTCCTGGTTTCCAGTCCTTCTTCTGCGAAGAAAACTTGAATCTCGTTGCCGCCCTTCGACAGGCTCAGGGTGACAACGAAAAGGCTAAAAGCCAGGGCGAGATTCTTCACTCTGCGGAGTTTATCCTGAGCCTGTCGAAGGACGTCGTTCAGAATGACATGCGGTGGTTTTCGTTCTGTTCGCCGTCGGCAGAGGACTACCTTGCGGTGGGGCCAGATGGCTGACCGATATTGCACTCTCAACAGCTAGTGAGCGCATCGTAAAATGTTTTAATGTTCGCCGTGCGCGGAGCACCCGCAAGGTGGTCAGGCAACGCGGAACGTTTTTAAATCCCAGGAGCGCATCGCAGAAGGTTTTTTGTCGCCCGTGCGGCGAGCACCCACAGGGTCTGTTCGCCGTGCGCGGAGCACTCAGGATAATTTTTGCTGGAGGGCGCGGTAGGCTTCGTTCAACTGTTGGGTGCGTTCGCGGGCGCGTTGTTTGGTTTCCATGTCATCAGCATAGTGGCCCATGTGAACTTCTTTGAGCTTCTGTTTCCAGGCGCGGCGAATGTGGTTGAGGCCGGTGCCCGGCTCCAAACCCAATACGTCATAACAGGCATTCAGGTCTGTCTTCCGGGGGGTGGGCGGTTGCACCAGCGGGACGGGGCTCCCGGTTGCGATAGAATTTTTCAGCGAGGTGTCTTTCGAGGCATTCTTCGAGGCTTCCTCCCCGCTTTCCCCGCTCAAAATTTTTTTCAGCATTTTCCACATGGACGCAGGGTAGAATCTGCACGAGTTCCTGTCAAATCCTTATGCCGGACGTAGCCTCCCTGTTTGACGTTGACCAATGACCGGTTAATTGCCTAGCATGGGTGGCTATGGACCCTGCTTCCGCCATTCAACTGTCCGCTGATGGCACACCGCGACCACCAATGGAATATCGTCGATTCGGCAAAACGGAAGAATCGATTTCCGTCCTGACGCTTGGCGGCATGCGATTCGTCCACGGCTGGAATCCGCCACGCGATCATTTGCCGCAGGCATCGTTAGACAATGCGATGGAAACGGTGCGGCGGGCGTTGGAGCTCGGCATCAACCACATTGAAACTGCACACGGTTACATGAAAAGCGAACACCTGTTCGGGCAGGTGCTGGACGAATTAAAAGTCCCGCGGACCCAGTTCAAAATGATGACCAAGGGGGCTCCCATGACGGCGGACGACACCCTGCGGCTGGTCGATGAACAATTGCAGACTCTCAGGCTCGATCATATTGATTTTTATGGCTGGCACGGAATCAATAACGAAGAACGTCTGATGGCGGCATGCAAAACCGGTGGGCCGGTGGAGACGCTTCTGAAGTTGCGCGAGCAAGGGGTGGTGCGCCATGTCGGATTTTCCACCCACGCCCCTCTGAATATTTTATTGAAAGCCATCAACACTGACTTGTTCAGCTTCGTCAACCTTCACTACTATTATTTTTTCCAGCACAACCTGCCTGCGGTTCAACTGGCAAGCTCCAAAGACATGGGCATCCTCATCATCTCGCCCAATGACAAGGGCGGGCAGTTGTGGAATCCCTCCAAAAAGGTCGCGGACCTGTGCGCACCTCTGTCTGCCATTCAATTCAACGGCAGGTTTTGCCTGAGCCATCCTGAGGTCACCACCCTCACTCTGGGCATGCATTCAGCGGAGCATTTTGAATCCAATCTCCGCATGCTTTCCGGTGACAATTATTTCAGCGAGGTTGATCAAAAAACAAAAGAGCGCATGGATTTGCCTCTTCAACAGTTGTCCAGTCGTTGCACCTATTGCACGGAGTGTCTGTCTTGTCCGGAAAATATTAACATTCCGGAAGTCCTGCGATTTCGCAATATGCTGGTGGCTTATAATATGCGCGACTTCGGCAAGTACCGTTACAACATGCTCGAAAGGCAGGGACATTGGTTCCCCGGTGAGTTTGCTTCCCAGTGCACACACTGCGGCGACTGTCTGCCGCGCTGTCCGGAAAACCTTGATATTCCCCGTCTCCTGAAAGAAACCCATCATAGGTTATTCGACCCCAAGGTCTGGCTCAAAAATAAATTTTATGAGGTGGATTCAAGTTTGAAGTGCAACGGTTAGTGGTGGTTTCTTTTTGCAGAATAGTTCATGTGGTGTCTTATACCCAAGCGTTTTTCTTGGTCTGTGATTGAGTCGGTCCATGATGATTTTCAGTTGTTTGTCAGTGAC
>JAJDBF010000058.1 GCA_029261535.1 Nitrospinaceae bacterium
AACCCTGCGGCGCAGACTCTCGCTTCATCATCAGAAGGACTCCAAAATAAGGAAGGATTTATCAAAACACAAACGCTACACATATAAGATAAACATCAACTCTGTTTTATTCCGGCAACAGGCCCCTTTCTTAACTACAAGTGGTGAATCACCCTGCTCTCTGTGCTGGCCCCTTCGGCAGGCTCCGCGCCAGCACCCACCTTGTGTCACTGCCGCCCTTCGACGAAGCTCAGGGTGACAGTGAAAAAGCTAAAGTCAAATTCCAAGGCGAGATTCTTCGCCTGCGGCTCAGAATGACATACGGTGGTTTTGGTCGCCTCTCCGGCGAGGAGTCAGAATGACATGCGGGGATTTTATGTTTTACGTTAGCCGTGCGCCAGCACCCGCAAGGGGGGTCAGCTTTCTGTCTTATTGGAAGATGGGGGTTTGGGGAGAGATTTTTCCAGGGCGCGTATTTTTACTTTCAGAGCGTTGGTTTCTGCTGGATGGCTGGAGCCGAACAACTGGTACGCATTTTTGTAAAAAGACACGGCTTCTGCCGGATTTTTTTTGTTTTCCATGGCCTCTCCCATTGCCTTTAAGGCCCGCGCTTCGAATTCTGATTTTTTATTTTTCTTGGCCAGTTGACGCTGGCTTTGGCCCGTTTTCAAAGCTCCTTCCCAATGGTCTGATTGTAAATAGGAAGCGCACATCAAATCCAGTATGCGGAGTTCTTCTTCAGTCGCCTTGATTTTGCGGAGAATGGAGCGAGCCTTGTTGGTCAGTTTCAGGCCCTGGTCTAAATCACCGGCCAACATCAGGCAGGCACCATGCAGGCCAGAGGAGTGGGCGTGGCCCATGGAGTCTCGTACTTTTTGATAGAGCTGGGAGGCTGACTGGTAGCTGGAGGCCGCCTTCGCCGGTTCCTCTATCGCGAGAAAAGCATCGCCCAGGTTGTGATTCAAACCCGCCATTGATTTGGGGTCGCCGGATGATTTGGCCTGGTTCTTCAACGCATTCTGCAATGTTTCTATAGCCGCTGTCGAATCACCTGATTGCAATTGCGCCTGGCCCAGAGAGGCGATCAGTCGGGTCTGCGCGCTGGGATCCTTCAGTTTTTTAGCCGTGTCCAACGCTCGCTCCAGCCAGACCATCGCCTGTTTGGGGTCCTTGGACAGCACATGCGTTTTGGCAATTTCTTCCTGCGCCCCGAGCATCGTCGCTGTCTGCCCAATTTTTTCTGCGGCAGTGGCTTCATTCTGAAAATGCTCAAGTGCCTTGCTCCACTTTTCCTGCCCCAGAAAAGCCTTGCCTAACCCGTGTAAAATTTCCAACTCGGCTTTGGGGTGGTCCTGCTTTTTGGCAAGAGCCAGTGCTTTTTCCAGTAAATCCACAGCTTGGGTCCATTCCCTGACCGAGTTGTTCTCCTGACCCAGAAACAACAGGCAGTTCAGTTCTCCTTCTTCATCCTGCAGGTTTTTTGAAGCCAGCAGACCGCCCTCCAACCAGCTCAAACGGTTCTTTGCCGATTGCCGCAGTTGGAGCAGGGGATAACCCAGTTCCGCATAACCCTGACAAATTTTAGCGACCTCGTTATCTTTCAGGCAATGAGCTTGCGCCCAGGATTGGCCCTCTTTAATATTTTTCCAGTCCAGATCGAACAATTGCAGGGCCTGGTCCTTTTTAGATGCGTTGTTGGAATGAAACAGGTCGCTCAAAAATTGCAATCGGGTCATGTAATAGGTGGCGCGTCTAAGATCTACCTGACCGAGGTGAGTCTTATTGATCCGGGTTTTCATCCAGAATTGCAACGTGGGTGGGATCTGGTACCGGTCCGTATGCTCATTGAATTCCACGAACCCGAGCCGGACCAGCACTTCCAGCTTCACGTTTTCCTTGTCTTCGCAAATGAAGGCTTCCGCATCGCCGTAAAAACTTCCAGGGAATATCAATAGTTTGGACAACAAGTTTTTAGCCGGATCCGGAATAATCATGAACAGCATGGTCAGAACGGTATCAACGCCCGCCTGATTGCGATCAGGAACGGTCTTCACTACTTCTTTAAAAACATCGCGCAGTTTAGTCGCAAATTGTTCCGGATCAAAAACACTGAACTCATTCAGAAATCGACCACTCAGGCTTGCCGCCAGCGGATTGAACGCTGAATAGCGACCGATTTCCGCCCCCCAGAAACCAATTCGGCTGGCCCACAGGTTGATCAGATCTTTCAAATCTTCTTCAGGTAAAGGTTCCAGGGTCTCCCAGCTCAAATGCTCCACTTTCAGTTTCTCTTCGGATGCGATAAACAGACCGATACTTTTTGAAGGAGGCATGAGTTTCATCACTTCTGTAGCTGATCGTACATTGTCAAAAAAGAGCAATACATTTTTTCCATGCAACGTTTTTCGGTACTGAAAGATCAACGCTTCCGGGTTGGACGGCGTTTTGGAACCAGGTGCCAGTGAATTGATAACATGCTCCATAGCTTCCTGAGTTGCCGAGTCTGGAGTGTCCGCCATGTCAAAATTAAAATATATCTGCGCTTCAGGAAAGAGCGGCGTGATTTTGTCAATCACCTTCAGGGCGGTGGCGGTTTTTCCAATCCCGCGCGGCCCACAAAACCCGTTGAAATGACCGCCATCCTTGAATTTGCTGACGGTATTCATAATCTCACTCTTACGCCCGAAAAAATCTTCCGGCGGAGCATCAATTTGATGTTGCGCCAATGATTTTAGTTTGGAGTCACCTTTTTCTTTCCGGACATTTTCCATTTTCCTGACTATGCCGGATTGCCTGGAGTTGCCCGCAGGTTTTTTAGATTCCGTTTTGGCTAGTCCAAAACGGGAACTGGAACCTTCACGTTCCTTAACGGACGTTCCGGGCACCGGGTTCTCATCCCCCGGCTTTTTCAAAATAAACATCAGGCCGATTCCGCCAATAACCAGAACCATCAGACCCAATAACATGGTCACAAGTATTCCCCTATTCCCTTTCCTGACAACCTTGGGAGGGCACAACACCCCCACAGCCCATTGTCGCCCCCTAGGATAAAGGTAAACCTGAAAAAATGAACCTCATTTTTAAGATTTGTCCTTGTGATTCAGAGGAATAGGGTAGAATTGACTTTCTTTGGCGGGTTTGATAAACAGCCTGCATCCTTTAATCAGGATGGAAGCCTTGCCATTATTGCGCTGGCTCGCCCTTCTTTCGGGCTTTGCCGAGGCGCGACTGTCAACCAGGATTTCCCTCCACAACCCCATGGCCCGGATGGCAGAACTACTCATTGAAATCGGAACGGAAGAACTTCCGGCAGGTTACATCGCCCCGGCATTAGCCTCGATGACCGAGAGCCTGGTCGTCTGGCTCAAAAAAAATCATATCACCGCAAGCGAACCTCTGACCTGTGGCACACCGCGCCGCCTGACGCTGTGCATCCCGGAACTCAATTCCATGCAGGACGATGTGGTGGAGATACACAAGGGCCCCAACGTCAAAGCCGCTTTCGATGCAGATGGCAACCCGACCAAAGCCGCCCTCGGGTTTGCCCGAGGCAAGGGTCTGGACGTTTCCCAATTGAGCCAGGAAGACACCCCAAAGGGAAAAGTTTTATGCGCCCGCATCGAGAAAAAGGGACAGCCCACGTGCGAACTGCTCAATGATTTTTTGCCCGAATGGACGCGCAACATTCCTTTCCCGAAAAAAATGCGCTGGGGTAGAAACCGCCATCCTTTTGCCCGCCCCATTCACTGGATCGTCGCCGTGTTCGAAGGTCAACCTCTCAGCTATGAAGTCGAGGGAGTGATCGCGGACAACACCTCCTTTGGTCACCGGTTTTTAAAGCCCGGCAAATTCACCGTCCGGGATTTTAAAGATTACCGCGATCAACTGGCACAACATTTGGTCACGGTCGATCCATTGGAGCGTATAGAGATCATCCGCAAAGAACTGACGGTGCTGGCTGAAGAGGTCGGTGGATTTATCAAGGACGATGCAGAACTTTTGCACACCGTGGCGCATCTGGTGGAACTGCCAGTACCTCTGCGCGGTCAATTTGATGCTGGGTACCTCAAGCTTCCGGTGGAGCTTCTTGAAATCACCATGAAGTATCATCAAAAATATTTTCCTGTCTGGGAAACCGAAAGCAAACTGCTTCCCTATTTTGTGACGGTCAGCAACATGCCGGTGGTGGAAGGGTCGTCCATTATCCCCGGCAACCAGCGGGTGTTGAAAGCCCGACTGGAAGACGCACGCTTTTTTTATGAGGAAGATCAAAAACGGTCTTTGATCGATTTTACAGAATCACTGAAAGGCGTGGTGTTTCAGAAGGACCTCGGCACTCTGCATGAGAAAGTAGAACGGTCGGTCGGCCTGATGGAACGACTGAAAGATTTTTCAAGCGGAACCTCAGCCGATTTTCTCGAACAGGTCAAACGTGCCATCCGCCTTTGCAAGGCGGACCTCAATACGCAGATGGTGTTCGAATTTCCCGAACTGCAGGGCATCATCGGTGGCTACTATGCGCAAAAGGATGAGGGAGAAGCCATTGCCACCGCCATCAAGGAGCATTACCGGCCGGCCTTTGCCGGCGACCGTGTGCCGTCCACAGAGCTTGGTGCTTTTGTCGCGCTGGTAGACAAGCTCGACACCATCGTTGCCTGCATCGGAGTCGGGCTGATCCCGACAGGCTCGGAAGACCCTTACGCCTTGCGCCGCCACGCCATGGGCATCATCCAGATACTTATTGAAAAAAACATCGCCGTCACGCTCGACCATCTGGCAGAAGTCGGGATTGCCCAATTGGGCGACAAAGCAAAACTAAAGCCCGAGGACATCCGCCAGCATGTACTCGATCTGTTTCGTCAGCGGCTCAAGACCATGCTGTCTAATGAAGGCTACGAATATGATGTGATCGATGCCGTGCTGGCCACCCGGATGATCTCTTTCAAGGATGTGCAGGCAAAAACCTCGGCTTTGTCGGACCTCAAGCAACAGGATTATTTTGCATCCTTGGCCGTCGCGTTTCGCCGGGTGGTGAGCATTCTCGAAGGCAAAACCTATTCTGGTTTGAACCCCGACCTGTTTGAAAAACCCGCTGAAACCAATTTATTAAAAAAAGTCCGGTCCATTGAAGAAGACGTTAACCATCTGCTGGCAAGTGGTGACTATTCCAAAGCCCTGGCGCGAATTGTTGAAATCAAACCAGAAGTCGATGCCTTCTTCGACGATGTCATGGTCAACGTCGAGGATGAAGCTGTGAGAGACAACCGCAAGGCACTCTTGTCCGTGATCGCGGGATTGTTTTCGCAAATTGCGGACTTTTCCAAAATCGTTGTCAAAAAAGGTTGAAAACCCCACAGCCCATCCGCTAAATTGAACAGCGTGCCAGGCAACATGCGGTAACACCTCTCTAATTTTTTTGACTCTAACCAACTCCAAAATGACAAAAACTCCCAAGTACATTTATTTTTTTGGCGGCGGCATAACCGAGGGCAGTGCCGAGATGCGCAACCTGCTCGGCGGCAAAGGGGCCAACCTCGCGGAGATGGCTTCCCTTAATATCAGCGTGCCACCAGGATTCACCATCACCACCGAAGCATGCTCCGCCTATTTTGACGGGGGAAAAAAAATCCCCTCTTCTCTCTGGGATGACGTGCTGTCCAACCTCAAGACTTTGGAAACGACCATGGGGAAAGAGCTCGGTGGGGCGGCAGACCCGCTTCTGGTATCGGTCCGTTCCGGTGCTCCCGCCTCCATGCCCGGCATGATGGACACGGTGCTGAATCTCGGGCTCAACGATAAAACCGCACAGGGACTGGCGCTCAAAACGGAGAATGAATGGTTCGCGTATGACTGTTACCGCCGCTTCATCGCCATGTTCGGCAATGTGGTCCAGGGGATTGCCGGGGAACAGTTTGAAAAAATCATTCATCGGGTCAAGACCAAAAGAAACATTGAGCACGACACGGACCTTTCGACCAAAGACCTGCAGACCATCATCGGTCAGTTCAAAAAGGTGGTGAAGAAAAATACCGGCAAGGAATTTCCGAACGATCCTTTGGACCAGTTGCGGCAGACCATTTCTGCCGTGTTCAATTCCTGGCACACACCGCGCGCCAAAACGTATCGCAAGCTCAACAACATCCCGAGCGAATGGGGCACCGGTGTCAATGTGCAGTCGATGGTGTACGGCAATATGGGCGACTCTTCCGCCACCGGCGTGGCCTTCACCCGTAACCCGTCCACCGGCGAGAAAAAGTTTTTCGGGGAATACATGGTCAACGCCCAGGGCGAAGACGTGGTCGCTGGCATCCGCACGCCTCATCCCATTTCCCAGTTGGAGCAGGACATGCCGGCAAGTTACAAAATGCTCACCGAGGTGTGCCAGACCCTGGAAAAGCATTACCACGACATGCAGGATATCGAGTTCACTATTCAGGACAATCAGTTGTATCTTCTACAGACCCGATCCGGAAAACGCACGGCGACCGCCGCCATCAAGATCGCGGTCGATATGGTCAACGAAGGACTCATCAGTAAGGGTCAGGCGGTCAGCCGGGTGCCGGCCAATCAGGTGGATCAGATTTTTCATCCGACCATCAATCCCAAGGCGAAGGTCAAGGTCCTGGGTCAGGGGCTGGGGGCTTCGCCCGGAGCGGCGGTCGGCAAGGTGGTGTTCACACCGGAACATGCCATGGCGATGGCTCAGGAAAAAGAGAGAGCCATTCTGGTACGCATGGAAACTTCTCCGGAAGATATCCACGGCATGAGCGTGGCACAGGCTATCCTCACTGCCAAAGGCGGCATGACATCGCACGCGGCAGTGGTGGCGCGGGCCATGGGCAAACCCTGTGTCTCCGGATTGGGGGATCTCACCGTCGACCTTAAAAAGAAAAAAGCTGTGCTCAATGGAGTAACCCTTAAGGAAGGCGATTCGATCACGCTCGATGGCACCTCTGGCGAAGTGTTCAAAGGGCAGGTCGACCTGATGCAACCGAGGCTGACCGGGTCGTTCACTCAGCTCATGAGTTGGGTCGGCAAAATGCGTAAATTGAAAGTGCGCGCCAACGCCGATACTCCGCACGATGCTTTGGTGGCGCGCGAATTCGGTGCCGAAGGCATCGGCTTGTGCCGCACGGAGCACATGTTTTTCGAGGAAGACCGTATTCTATGGGTGCGAAAAATGATCCTCGCCGAATCCGAAAAGGATCGTGACGTGGCTCTGAAAAAACTGGAGCCGATCCAGCGCCGTGATTTCACTGAGATTTTTAGAGCCATGGAAGGTCTACCGGTCACCATCCGGCTACTCGATCCGCCCTTACACGAATTTGTTCCCCACGTTCCTGCCGAAGTGCGGGTGCTGGCCAAGGCGATGAAAATCTCCCCGGCAAAGTTGACCAAAAAAATTGATGCCATGATGGAACTCAACCCGATGCTGGGCCTGCGTGGCTGTCGGCTGGGAATCGTCCATCCCAGTATTTATCAGATGCAGGTGCAAGCCATCATGGAAGCCGCCTGCAAGCTGGCTAAAAAGAAGGTTCGGGTCTTGCCCGAGATCATGATTCCTCTGGTGAGCACGGTCTCCGAATTTCGTCTGATGCGGCAACACATTGACGAAGTGGCCCGGTCGGTTATCGAAAAAAACGGTGTCAAGTTGACGTACAAGGTGGGCACCATGATCGAACTGCCACGCGCGGCACTCACCGCCGACAAGATCGCCGAGGAAGCGGATTTCTTTTCCTTTGGCACCAACGACCTGACGCAGACCACCTTTGGACTCAGCCGCGACGATGCCGGCAGTTTTCTGCCAAATTATATTGAGCAGGAAGTTTTACCGCAAGACCCCTTTGTCAGCGTTGACCAGGAAGGCGTTGGATCCCTCATCACCATGGCGATTGAAAAAGGCCGCGGGGTCAACGAGAAACTGTCGCTGGGAATTTGTGGCGAACACGGCGGCGATCCGGCCTCCATCCAGTTTTTTCACAAGGCTGGACTGGACTATGTGAGTTGCTCTCCCTACCGCGTTCCGACGGCACTGCTCGCCTGTGCCCAGGCCAATATTTAGTACATGCAGCCTTCCTGCTATTTCCTAAAATAGTGGCTCTAAAAATGGAGGAGCAGAATTCGTCAATCGAACAGGAAAAATATTGAGCCGAATAGGTGAGCCGACAGGTGTTGACAGGAAGGTTATTTATCTGATACTTCCCTGAGCGGTACACTGGAATAAAGGGGCAGGATGAAAAAAAACGTACTGCCTTTTTCCAATTCGCTTTCAAAGCCAATCTGCCCCCCCATGCTTTCCACCAGATTTTTTGAAATAGACAAACCAATTCCTATCCCTTCCACCGTGCTGTACTCCCATTCAAGCCGCTCAAATGGCTCAAACACGGTATCTGACTTGTAGGGTGGGATGCCCATGCCGGTGTCGCGCACTTTCATTTTCAACCGCTCCTCCTCATCGGTTTCCACTGAAATCTCAACTTCCCCACCGGGACGGTTGTACTTGATCGCATTGGTCACGAGGTTGGTCAGGACCTGCCTGATCCGTTTGGAATCGGCATTGACGATCCATTGTTTTTCCGGAGGCAGACTGCAAAAAAGTTGAATGTGATGCTTGTTAGCCATCGGTTGAAGCATGTCACTGATCTCTCTGGCCAACTCAGTAATGTTCACAGGTTCAATGTCCAGTGAAATTTTTCCGGCCTCTATCTGGGACAAGTTCAGGACTTCATTAATCAGGGACAGCAGATGATTCCCGGCAGAATGGATATGATCAATCGATTTTTTATTTTCTTCGCGGTCATTAGACCATAATTCCCAATCCCTCATTTTCAATAACTGGGTAAATCCCAGAATCGCATTTAACGGGGTCCGCAGTTCATGGCTCATACGAGACAGAAAATCCGTCTTGGCGCGGTTGGCATTTTCAGCTTCTTCCTTGGCTTTTTCCAGATCCAGGGTGCGCTTTTTGACACGGGTTTCCAGTCTTTCATTGGTGGTTAGTATCACATCGTTCTGCTTCTGTATTTCAGAAAGCATTTCATTGTACTGATCGGTCAACCTCCCCATTTCTCCACCGGTCTCTTTTTCGGCGCGTAATCGGTAGTCCCCTGTTTCCCCTACCTGTTGGGAAACCTTGACCAGCTGGGCGATGGGAGTTGATATCTGCCGCGCCAGGAGAATGGAAATGACCACCCCGAATAACAGGACCCCGACAGCGATCAGGAAAAAACGAATCTGCTCATCTAAGATTTTTTCATTGATCGATTCCAGAGAAAACTCGACGATAAAAACTCCCAACACTTTTTCTTTTAATGTTTCAGGATCATATCCGCGTATAGGAACGGCCCAGCATATCTTTTCATTTTTTACTTGGGGCTCTTTCCGGTCCAGAAGCTCTTTCACAGATACAGTTCGCAGTCGTGTTCCATTCAATTCGGCAATCACTCTGGATTCGTTGTCCAGAATCAACAGAGAGGATAACCGGGGCTCCTGCTTCATCCGGCTCACCATGTTACGGATATACTCCAGATTAAGCTGACTCAAACCAAACCCAAGAGCCTCCGCAGACAATTGAGTAAAATTGATAATTTCAGATTTTGAAACTTGAAGAACCAGCTTCCGGTTACTATTTATGGTCAGGCTGATGAAGGTCGCCATCACCAGAAAAAGGACGGAAAGAATACTCAGCAGTATTTTTGTCCGAATCGGAAGGCCTGAAAAAATTCCAAAAATTTTATCTTTATTTTTCAATTTATATCCCTAGACTTAACCATTACAATTAAAAACGATTGTTAAAGACTTAACCCCTTGCCCAAGTGACCTTTGCATACCGATTCCGGGCCCTCTAAAAAAATATTAGCACTTTGAACTGTTTAGAAAAAACACTCACAAAATCTTTTTTTTGGCACTTGCAACAGCAATGATAAAGCGATCCGGGTTTAAATCAAAGCCCCTTCAGGCTTTTTTATTTTTTCAAATGTGACTATGAGAATTTATAATAAAATTATTTTAGTCACCCTGCTCGGAACTCTATGGATGGTGTCCCCACCTCTTTTTGCCAAGAACCAGGAGCGAGCGGTGACCATCACAGAACCCGAAAACTTTTCCATGGTAACCAACCCTTTTAAAGTGTGCATGGAAGCAGACGGGTTGATCGTTGAACCCTCGGATGGCGATCCCTATGAAGGAAGAGGCCACCATCATGTTCTGTTCAGTTCTCTACCCAGAGACCTGACTCGACCCCTGCGGCGGAAAGAAGCCATTCATCTGACCAAAGGCCAACATTGCGTTCAATTAATAATGGCACCGGGGAAACATGTCATCATCGCCCTTTTTTCATACGGTGACCATGTACCCTACCAGCCTGCAATATCAGACAGGGTACTGGTGACCGTCGAGGATTTGTCCGAGGAATTGAAAAATTAGGCTATGGATATCTCAAAAAAAGTTGAATTTAACATGACTTAGATTCAAATAGTAAGTGCAACTTCTATCGATTGGGAAAGTGGATAAGCTGCGGTAACATCGTGGTTTTTCCCACCGACCAAAGCGAGAGGTGCACCGATGAGAGGTTACACGCAACTTACCCACGAACAACGATAC
>JAJDBF010000059.1 GCA_029261535.1 Nitrospinaceae bacterium
AAAACTTCCAACTTTGCCGGGCTTGGACCTGAAAAAAACGAGCCGCACAAAAAAACATCCCGACTCAACACTTCTCACAACCCTTCCGGCAACAGGCCCCTTTCTTGACTACAACTTGTGTAAAGCAAGCTTCCCCATTTACAGAATGGAGATATCCAACGTTGAGAGCTATCCTGCGATGGTTTGTGTAGAGATTGGGGTCCTTGGTGTATTGCCGTCTGAGCGATATGTTTTCAGGGAAATATGTTGTTGACGGCATATCGAGTGCGAGGCATAATAGATCAATGAAATGGGATGTTGAATTCCACGATAAATTTGAACCGGAGTTTGATGATCTCGCGGAAGAGGTGCAGGATGAAATCTATGCACTGGCTAAACTCCTTGAAAGGTTCGGACCTGAATTAGGCAGGCCCCATGCGGACACTCTCGCAGGGTCGAATCATGCCAACATGAAGGAACTGCGGTTCAAGGCCGAAGATGGTGTCTGGCGTGTTGCGTTTGCCTTTGATCCCATGCGAAAAGCGATTCTGTTGGTGGCTGGGGACAAGTCGGGCGGAAGCGAAAAGCGATTTTATAAAAGACTGATCAAAAAAGCGGATGCGCGCTTTGACGAACACCTCGCGACATGTGAGCCAAAGAATAAGAAAGGGGAAAAGTGATGGGCAAAAGTCTTGATGAAAAGATGAGCAAGGTAAGTAAAAAACGACGGGCCAAGATTAAAAACCGCGTTGATGAACTCATAGCCGAAGAAATGACCATGCGCGACCTACGCAACGCCCTGCATCTTACCCAAAAGACGGTTGCCAAAAAACTGGGTATTAACCAGGATAATGTTTCTCGGCTTGAAGCACGTTCGGATGTATTGCTTTCAACCCTGCAAGCCTATGTGCACTCTTTAGGCGGTGAGCTGTCTCTACGAGCTGAATTCCCAGACAGACCCCCTGTGATTCTTACTGGCATTACATCCATAGACTCATAAAATGCCTGGGTTCCTCTGGTGCCAGTAGGGGGTGGCTCCGTTGAAGAGCCCGCCCTGAGAAAAAAGGCTGGAAACCCTTATTTATTTTGCAACATTGCCCGTATTTTGCTATAAATCTGGCTGGGAGCTGTTAGCCTGATTGTTAAGGGACGGTCTGATTTATTGCTTGTTTTTGGGGTAGCCAAATGGCAGTTGCGGAAAAAGCAAAGCGAACAGTAAAACGAAAGCGCAAACCGAAAATTCTTGCGGTGATCAACGATGCCTGCACAGGCTGTGGGGGATCGCCGATTTGCATAACTGAATGTCCTGTTGATAACTGCATGTACGAAGTGGTCAATCCCGACGCGCCAATTTTTAATCGAGTAGAAGTGGACCCGTTGACTTGCATCGGTTGTAAAAAATGCACGTCCAAGGGACCGATGGACACGTTTCTGGAGGGTTGTCCCTGGGACGCGATCGATATGTGGCCTTTGGCCAAGTATGAGTCGGAATTAGGAGAGCTTCCATACTGAAGTTGGTCCAACAAATTACTAAAACCGCTCCTCGGTCGGGGCGGTTTTTTTTGGGCATTTTGCCGGGCTTCTCCGTTAAATAGACCTCTGATAAGAAATTATCCACTTTTCCATTGACTTATGGTGGATTGAACGATATTTTCGGTCCAATTTACTTGCAGAAATCACCTGAAATTTGGCTGTCGGTGCTGGTTAACGCTCGGTGATGGATCGGATAGAGGCAAGGGGTAGGTATTCGTCCTGAAATTTTTATTTTAGGTAATAAAAACAAAGAGTTGCCCTATAAAGTTTCCTGTGGGAGACGAACCCGGTTAAAATTTTGGCCCCGGCCCGGATAAACCCACCTAAGCCATCATGAAAGCCAACGAAAGTTTCCGGCAAGGCCTTGGTTTTGCTGTTCGTCTCGGTGTCGAGTTTACGGTATCGACCGGAGTCGGAACATTGATGGGCTACTTTCTGGATGATTGGCTGGATACAAGTCCGTGGTTTTTGGCCATCGGAGTCATATTTGGCGGGGCCGCCGGATGCCTGGGTGTTTACCGTGCGGCGAATGAGTTAACCCCGCCGCCAGAAGATGAAGACGATCCGGCAAGTTCAGAGCCGCCAAAGAAAAATTCGGACGATTTAAAATTTTAGGAGTGTGAGTGTCCTCAGAAAACCCGCTACACCATTTTGAATTGCATTCCCTGGTTGATTTGCAACTGGGTGGGCTCGATATTTCGATCAACAAGGCCATCATAGCCATGTGGATTGGGCTGGCAATTGTCTACCTGTTTTTTATGCTGGTGGTCGGCAAGGGGGTGCGGCTGGTTCCCGGCAAACTGCAAAATCTGGCTGAGATGTCGCTGGAGTTTATTCAGGGGATGGTGGATGAGTTCATTGGCGAGGAGGGTCGGAAGTATTTCCACTTTGTTGCCGCGCTGTTCTTTTTTGTGCTGGCCTGCAACTTCATCGGTCTCGTTCCCGGTTCCTATACAATGACGAGTCAGATCGTGGTCACGGGGGCTTTTTCGGTCCTCATTTTTCTCATGACGCTGGTGATTGGTTTCGCCAAGCATGGCCTCCATTTTTTGGGCATTCTGGTGCCGCCGGGTGTGCCAAAAATCATGATACCGTTCATGGTGATTGTTGAGACGATCAGCATGATCGCCCGACCGATTTCGCTGTCGGTTCGTTTGTTTGCCAACATGACTGCTGGACACACGGTGCTGGGTGTTTTGTTTGCCCTGACCCTGTCTGCTCCGATCTGGTTGGGTTGGTTGCCATTTGGGTTTACCGTCATCATCAATGTCCTGGAAATGGCGATTGCGCTGATTCAGGCTTATATATTTGCAACACTGACTTGCGTGTACATCGGAGATGTTACCAAGTTACACTGATTGAATCCTTAAAGAAGAGGAGAGGATAGGATGGATGCATCAGCAGCTGCGTATTTGGGAATGGGATTGTGTGCTGCCGGGTTTTTTGGCGCCGCTCTCGGGATCGCTCATATTTTTGCGACCACGATTGAAACTGTAGGCCGTCAGCCCAACGCCGAAGCCCGTGTGGCCAAGTACTGCTGGATCGGGTTTGCCCTGGTGGAAGCCGTCGCGCTTTATGCGCTGGTCCTGGCGTTTATCTTGATGGGGAAAGCATAAACAATTGCGGTGGGCTCCCGTTCTGGAGACAACCGAATGTTAACCTCCAACTTAAACGTAAAACAATATGCCACAGTTTGAACAAGTAGAGGTCTTCACCCCCCTGCTATTCTGGTCTCTTATTTCCTTTGCGATTTTTCTGTTTCTGCTTTGGAAGTTTGCTTTTCCGCCTATTTTACAGGCTCTGGAAGAGCGGACCTCTAAAATCAGGACGGATATTCAATCGGCAGAGGACCTGAAAGTTGAAGCGGAAAAACTGAAGCTTGATTTTGAAGCCCAGTTGAAATCCGCTCACGAAAAGGCGACGACTATCGTCAATCTGGCTCAGGAAGAGGCGCGGAAAATTTCGGAAAAGACCATCAGCGATACACAGGCGAAATGCCGTCAAATCCAGAAAGACACCGAACATGAAATCTTCACTTCACGCAACCAGTTGATGGGTGAGATTCGTGAGTACATTTCCGTTCTGACGGTTGCGTCTACGGAGAAAATGTTGCGCCGGACCTTGACGGATGATGACAAAAAGCGTTTGGTTGATGATTCTATTGAAGAAGTTCTGAGTAATATGGAGCAAAAGGCCTGATGGTATTGATTCAGGTGTTGGGTGTGGGTGACAAGACATGATTGAAAATCAGATCGGAAAACGGTTTGCCGAGGCTTTGTCTGATTCCATCGCGGAAGACAGTCAGTTGGTTTCTGCCCTGGAATCCCTGACCAGCATTGGTGAGGCCTTTAACCTGGATCCCAACCTGTATCGCTTCTTTATCCATCCATCGTTTTCGGATGAGAAAAAAGAGACGATGGCTTTGGAAATGTGTGATCGCACCCAGGCGCCGAAGGAAGTCCGCAAACTAATGACGCTTTTGGTTCAAAGGCAGAAAATGCCTTTCGTGAAACATATTGCGACCTACTTCCAGGTGTTTGTCGATCAACGCCTGGGACAGATAAGAGTCAAGGTGATATCGGCAAGTCCTGTTGGGCCGGTCGAGTTGGAGAAACTAAAAACATCGCTGGATCGCCAATTGGGCAAGACGGCCATTATTGAGACCTCGGTAGACGAGAGCTTGATCGGTGGCATCCGCCTGTTGGTGGGAAGCCGGGTGGTGGACGCCACCATCAAAAACAGGCTGGAGCAATTAAAACGATTGATCCGTAATGAGGAGGCGTTAAGTGAGCTTGCGAGCTGATGAGATCAGTTCTCTGATCCAAAAACAAATTGAGGGATTCGACGAGGGAATTGAGCTCAAGGAAACTGGTCGGGTGATTTCGGTCGGTGACGGTATTGCCCGTATTTATGGCCTGGAAGATGTCATGGCGGGTGAGCTGGTTCTGTTTCCCAATGACTTGTACGGCATGGTGCTGAACCTTGAAGAGGACAATATTGGTGCTGTCCTCATGGGATTCGACAATCAGGTCAAGGAAGGCGACGAAGTCAAACGGACCGGTCGTATCATGGAAGTACCGGTGGGTATGGAACTGGTAGGCCGGGTGGTCAACGGCATCGGTCAGCCCATTGATGGCAAAGGCCCTCTCAATACATCACAAACAGGCCCGATTGAAAGAATCGCTCCCGGCGTTATTGATCGTAAATCGGTCAACGAACCGATGCAGACCGGAATCAAAGCCATCGATGGAATGATTCCCATCGGTCGTGGTCAGCGCGAGCTCATCATCGGCGACCGGCAAACCGGAAAAACTGCTGTCGCCCTTGACACGATCATCAACCAGAAGGGCCAGAATGTTTTCTGCATTTACGTTGCGGTCGGTCAGAAGCGATCCACAGTAGCGCGTGTTGTAAAAACGCTGGAAGAGCACGATGCCATGAAATACACGGTGGTGGTTGCCGCGACTGCCAGTGACCCGGCACCGATGCAATTTATCGCGCCTTATGCCGGTTGTGCTATCGGAGAATATTTCCGCGACAATGGTATGCACGCCCTCATTGTTTACGATGACCTGTCCAAACAGGCCGCCGCTTATCGGCAGTTGTCTCTTTTGTTGAGACGACCTCCCGGTCGCGAAGCGTATCCGGGTGATGTGTTCTATGTTCATTCACGTTTGCTGGAGCGTTCGGCAAAACTCAGTGATGATTTGGGCGGAGGTTCGATGACCGCGCTTCCCATTATTGAGACGCAGGCGGGTGATGTGTCGGCCTACATTCCGACCAACGTGATCTCCATCACCGATGGGCAGATTTATCTTGAGACGGACCTGTTTTATTCCGGTGTCCGTCCTGCCATCAACGTAGGTCTTTCTGTTTCCCGTGTCGGTGGTGCCGCGCAGATCAAGGGGATGAAGCAGGTTGCCGGTCAGTTGCGTCTCGATCTTGCGCAGTATCGCGAGATGGCGGCTTTCGCGCAATTTGGCAGTGACCTTGATCCGGCGACGCAGGCTCAGCTCAGCCGCGGTGAACGTCTTGTTGAACTCCTCAAGCAGGATCAATACAAGCCACTCAGTGTTGTGCAACAGATCATCTCCATCTTCACCGGGGTCCGGGGATTGCTCGACGATATTAAAACAAGTGATATCCAGCGGTTTGAAGCGGGATTTCTCAACTTTATGGAAGAAAAACATAAAGACGTTATGGATGCCATTGCTTCTGCAAAAAAGCTGAATGATGACATCGAAGAGAAAATCAAATCAGCCCTTAAAGAATATAAGGAACTGTTCTAGCCCATGCCCAGTCTTCGTGATGTAAAGCAACGCATTCGCAGTGTTAAAAATACACAGCAGATGACCAAGGCGATGAAGCTGGTCTCGGCTTCCAAACTGCGGCGCGCGCAGGAGGCTATCCTGAGTGCCAGGCCTTATGCAGTCAAGCTGATGGAAGTGATGAATCATTTGGCGGCCCGGTGCAATAACGATCTGCACCCTCTGCTCGATGACCGGGAAGGCAAGCGCATTCTCTTGCTGGTGATCACCTCTGACCGGGGACTGTGTGGCGCGTTCAATGCCAATATTTTGAAGATGGCGTCGCAAGTGCTGGAAAAAAACCCGGAGCGAGAATTTTCACTGCTGTGCGCTGGCAAGAAGGGCTTCGAATATTTCAGCCGGCGCAAAATGAACATTGCCGACAAGTTTCTCAATTGGACCAAGGAGTTTGATTATCTGAAGGCTCAGCAAATGGGGAAACAATTGGCCGAGATGTTTAGCGAGCGCAAGGTCGATAAAATCTACATGGTCTACAACGAATTCAAGTCGGTGTTGAATCAGGAAGTTATCCTGGAGCAACTGTTGCCTATTGTTCCAGAGCCGGACGCTGAGGGCGAGGAGAAGCTTTCTGTCGACTATATTTATGAGCCGGACGAAGAATCAATTCTGGAACATTTGTTAGTACGCTACATGACAACCCAGGTCTACCGGGCGTTTCTGGAATCCAGTGCCAGTGAGCACGGTGCCCGCATGACAGCAATGGACAATGCCACGCGCAATGCCAAAGAAATGATAAGCGAACTCATGTTGTTTTATAACCGAACACGGCAGGCTTATATCACCAAAGAATTGATCGAAGTGGTCAACGGGGCCGAATCGCTTAAAGGCTAATCAGGAAAAAGGAGAAGAGAATGAGTAAGGGGATTGTGACGCAAATCATCGGTCCGGTAGTGGACATGAGTTTTAAAGAGGGCGAACTGCCGGCTCTTTATAACGCGATCAATATCGAAAAGCCGGGTGAAGATGGTAAGACCGAAAAAATTGTATTCGAAGTGGCACAGCACCTGGGTGACAACTCCGTTCGCACCATTTCCATGCACCCGACGGATGGTCTGGTACGTGGAATGGAAGTCGTGGACACCGGTGCCCCGATCTCCGTCCCTGTGGGTGAAGCCGTTCTGGGCCGTATCCTCAATGTAGTCGGCGAGCCGGTCGATCAGAAGCCTGCCCCGGAGACAAAAGAGGCTTGGAGTATTCATCGCGATGCGCCGAGCCTGGAAGAGCAGGACACCAAGATGGAAATGCTGGAGACCGGCATCAAAGTCATCGACCTGCTCGAGCCTTACCTGAAAGGGGGCAAGACCGGACTCTTTGGTGGAGCCGGTGTTGGCAAGACCGTTCTCATCATGGAATTGATCCGTAACATCGGTGCCGAGCACAGTGGCTATTCAGTGTTTGCCGGCGTTGGAGAGCGAACTCGTGAAGGCAATGATCTCTATCACGAAATGATCGACTCCAAAGTAATCGATAAGACTGCCCTGATTTACGGACAAATGACGGAACCTCCCGGAGCGCGTATGCGGGTAGGTTTGACTGGCCTGACCATGGCCGAATACTTCCGCGATGTTGGCGGACAGGACGTACTTCTTTTCATCGACAACATTTTCCGTTTTTCACAGGCCGGTTCCGAAGTATCCGCCTTGCTCGGTCGTATCCCATCAGCCGTTGGTTATCAGCCGACGCTGGCAACAGAAATGGGCAACCTGCAGGAGCGCATCACCTCTACCAAGAAGGGGTCTATCACCTCGGTTCAGGCGATTTACGTTCCTGCCGACGACTTGACCGATCCCGCACCCGCAACCACGTTCTCGCATCTCGATGCCACCACTGTTCTCAACCGTCGTATTTCTGAATTGGGTATTTACCCGGCGGTGGATCCACTCGATTCAACATCGCGTATTCTCGATCCGCAAATTGTGGGTGAGGAACATTACCAGGTGGCTCGAAGTGTTCAGCAGATTCTTCAGCGTTATAAAGATTTGCAGGACATCATCGCTATTCTCGGTATGGACGAGTTGTCGGAAGATGATCGACTCATCGTTGACCGGGCGCGTAAAATTCAGAAGTACCTTTCCCAACCGTTCTTCGTGGCGGAAGTCTTTACTGGAGCGCCTGGAAAATACGTCAAGGTTGCAGATACGATCGAAGGTTTCAAGGAGATCATTGCTGGCAACCTGGACCATCTTCCCGAGCAGGCGTTTTATATGGTCGGGGCACTGGACGAAGTGTTTGAGAAAGCTGAAAAACTCAAAGCCTCAGTGGCAAAATAATTATGGCGGACAGCAAACTCAATCTTAGCATCGTCACCCCGGAGCGACACATGGTGACTGATGATGTCGATCAAGTGAATGTGCCCGGTACGGAAGGCGACATGGGCATCCTGCTCGATCACTCCCCGTTGATCTCCACACTTAGGCCCGGGCAGTTGTCTTATGAAAAGGATGGCGAAGAAGTCGCTCTTATCGTTAGCGACGGTTATATTGAGGTCACTAACAACCGAGTGACGGTATTGGCCGAGACTGCCGAATTCCTAAACGACATCGATCACGCCCGTGCTAAAGAAGCCCGCAAGAAAGCCGAAGACATGATTGCCAAGGGTGGCCTGGAAGAAGAAGAATTGCGTGAAGCGCAAAAGAAACTGTTCCGCGCCTTGGCTCGCCTCGAATACACCAAAGAAAACTAATTTCAAAAAAGCTTGAAACCTCGCCCCATCCTCTGGGGAATCCCCTTCGCATATTATCTAAATAAATTCAATCAAAGTTGGCTCTGATTCTGAGATTTTTCGGCTTTAAACTTTCAGCACCTCTTTTAAATACCGCCCCGTATAAGATTTTTTAACTTTGATAATGTCTTCCGGTGTGCCGACCGCCAGCACTTCCCCGCCTTTGTCGCCGCCCTCAGGTCCGAGGTCGATGATATGATCCGCTGTTTTTATAACATCCAGATTGTGTTCGATAACGATGACGGTATTGCCTGTATCGACCAGCCGTGATAACACGCCAAGCAGATGACCGATGTCTTCAAAATGTAATCCGGTGGTAGGTTCGTCAAGAATGTAAAGGGTCTGACCGGTACTGCGCTTGCTCAGTTCTTTGGAAAGCTTGACCCGCTGGGCCTCGCCGCCGGACAGGGTGGTTGCTGGTTGACCAAGATGAATGTAGTTCAGGCCGACATCGGTGAGCGTTTTCAGTTTTATTTTTAGGGCCGGGATGTTTTTAAAAAATTCGAGAGCTTGTTCGACTGTCAATTCCAGAACCTCGGCGATATTTATTCCCTTGTAGAGAATTTCCAGTGTCTCTCGGTTGAACCGTTTTCCATGGCAGACTTCGCAGGTGACAAAAATATCCGGTAAAAAATGCATTTCAACTTTGAGGATGCCATCACCCTGGCAAGATTCGCACCGCCCTCCCTTTACATTAAAACTGAAACGCCCCGGTTTATAACCGCGCATGCGCGCTTCCGGAACTTCGCTGAACAGTTCGCGGATCAAGGTGAACAAGCCCGTGTAAGTGGCAGGGTTAGATCGGGGGGTGCGCCCGATCGGTGACTGGTCGATGTCGATGACCTTGTCGAGAAAGTTGATGCCCTTGATTTTATCGAAATGCCCTGGTCTCGCGTTGGATTTCCAAAAATGGCAAGCCAGAGATTTGTATAAAATATCAATGGTCAATGTGCTTTTGCCGGAGCCTGAAACGCCGGTGACGCAGGTGAAACACCCTAGCGGAAACTTGACGCTTATATTTTTTAAATTATTTTGACTGGCTCCGGTGATCTCAAGAAAGTGACCACTGCCCTCGCGCCTTTGTTCTGGGAGGGGGATGGAACGTCGGCCAGAAAGGTATTGCCCGGTCAGGGAATTCTTATCTTTAAGCATCGCCTTGGGTGTACCTGAAAAAACTATCTTACCACCGTGCCGACCCGCACCGGGTCCGAGGTCGACCACATGGTCCGCCGCCAGAATCGTGTTGGCATCATGTTCCACCACGATAACGGTGTTGCCAAGTTCCCGGAGTTTGACCAGTGTTTCCAGGAGTCGGTCATTGTCTCGTTGATGCAGGCCAATACTGGGTTCATCAAGAACGTAAAGTACGCCCATCAATTGCGATCCGATCTGGGTTGCCAGCCTGATGCGCTGACTCTCTCCGCCGGAAAGAGTCGCCGAGGTTCTGTTGAGCGTGAGGTAGTCCAGTCCAACATTGTTGAGGAAGGTCAGACGCTCTTTAATTTCTTTGGTGATTCTGCGGGCGATGTGCGACTCCTGTTTGTTCAGCTTCATGGACTCAAAAAACTTTTTAAGATCGCTTATAGAACGGTCCGTCATTCGAATAATATTTTCCCCATTGATGCGCACCGAAACCGCTTCCGGTTTGAGCCGGTCTCCTTTGCAGGCCGGACAGGAAAGTGACCGCATGTAGCGGGCAATATCGTCGCGAACATGGGAGGAGTCTGTCTCTCGATAGCGTCGATCAAGATCGGGGATCACGCCTTCAAAAGTACCCTCGTAGGTGTGGCGGCGATCATGCTTTTCATAAAAATACGGAACTTTGGTGTTTCCCGATCCGTAAAGAATCAGGTCGCGTACTTTTTTTGGATGGTCCTTGAAAGGCGTTTTCAATTTAAAATTGAAATGCTCCGAAACTGCTTCCAGCATCTGATGGAAATAGACCGATGTCTTTTTCTCCCAAGGTTTGATCGCGCCATTGCGTATGGAAAGGGAATCGTCGGGAACTACCAGCTCCGGGTCGATCACCATTTTATTTCCCAAGCCATCACAGGCCGGGCAGGCACCCGTTGGGTTGTTGAAGGAGAATAGCCGAGGTTCCAGCTCCGGATAACTGATGTTGCAATAACTACAGGCAAACTTTTCGCTGAACAGGAGGTCTTCACCTTCTTCTTTTCCTTTGGGTAAAATAGAAACGATGAGCGAGTGATCGCCTTCCCTGAGGCCGGTTTCGACAGAGTCTGCAAGCCGTTTGTTCAGGTTGGGCTTGATAATGAGCCGATCGACCACCGTTTCGATCGTGTGTTTGAATTTCTTGTCCAGTTTGATTTCTTCTTCCAGCGATCTCACTTCGCCGTTGACCCGCACCCGAACGAATCCTTTTTTACGAAGTGCTGAAAGTTCTTTTTTAAATTCGCCTTTCCGGCTTTGGACTACCGGTGCGAGGACCATTACCTTTTTCCCCTCGGGCAATCCCTGAACCTGATCGACAATTTGCTGAACGGTTTGCGATGAGATTTCACGGTCGCATTGATAGCAGAAGACCCGACCGATGCGTGCATAGAGCAGGCGCAGGTAATCATAAATTTCGGTGACCGTCCCTACCGTTGAGCGGGGGTTTTTACTGGAAGTTTTTTGCTCGATTGAAATTGCGGGGGAGAGGCCTTCGATATAATCAATGTCCGGCTTTTCCATGAGCTCGAGGAATTGCCGGGCGTAAGCCGATAAGGATTCAACGTAACGCCGTTGTCCCTCCGCGTATATGGTGTCGAAAGCTAAAGAAGATTTACCCGAACCACTCAATCCAGTGATGACCACCAACTTGTTTCTGGGCAGAACGAGGTCAATGTTTTTCAGGTTGTGTTCGCGCGCACCTTTGATCGTGATTGTGTCGAGGGCCATGGTTGAGTGTGTTCTTTTTGGTGGGACAATTATTGAGGAAAAATCTGTTTCCAGTCTTCATCTATTTTCCGGCGCACGCTTTCGGACATGACAATTTCATCAGGCCAGTTTTGTTGATAGCCTTCTTCTGCTAGTTTTTGTGACAGGTCGATTCCCAATCGGTCGCCGCTTCTGTAGGTGTCGCGCTTTGGGTCAAGATTGTTAAATAATTTCCAGAGCATTGTTGAATTGTTCCGCAAGTTAACGTGCTTCTCGAAAACGCATACAACTTTTATGTCATTAAATATTTCGGCACTGATAAAAAGTTTGATGAAGTCGGATGTTTCATTTGGCCTGGTTTTATCCATTGCCGCGAGAAGAATGGGGCGGGCAGTGTCCGTATGAATAAGGCGGCAATCGTCCAGTTGAGGAAAAGTGTTTGCCGCCTGACGCTCCAAATTTTCTGCGTCTTTTAAACTGGGTGGCTCCACCGGATTTCTTAGAGTTTCCCCGTCCACCGGGGCCGTCAGATCGATTCCGAGTTTGGAGCCGTAGAGGGCATGATCAGACGCATGGTTCAGGACATCGAGAATACCTTCGGAGAAAAACAAGTCGCGGTCAAGATCCGTTTCATTGAGCAAATGTTTTAGCACAGCGTTTTCATCATGCACAGAGCACTGGTCGGAATCGACAACGATGATGATCTTGACGAAGCTCATTTGTCCGGCTCCCCATAACGCGCTCATCAGTCTGTGGGCCTGCATGGGGTAACGTTTGTCGATGGATACGATCACGCAGTTATGAAAAACACCTTCCAGCGGCATGTTCATGTCCACCACTTCCGGCCATTGCATTTTTAGCAAGGGCATGAAAATTCGTTCAGTGGCTTTCCCCAGGTAATAATCTTCTTGCGGCGGAATACCAACGATGGTGGTGTGGTAGATCGGATTGTTGCGGGTGGTGAGGGCAGTGACGTGAAACACCGGGTAGTCGCCATCTTGCGAATAGTAACCAGTGTGATCGCCGAACGGACCTTCCAGTCTCAATTCCTGCGGATCAATGTAACCTTCCAGAATAATTTCTGCATTGGCTGGCACTTCAAGGTTGACCGTTTTGCATTTCACCAAAGGGACTGGTTTTTTGCGCAGGAAACCTGCAAGTAGAAATTCGTCGACTCCATAGGGAAGGGGTGCGGATGCCGAGTAGCAGGTTGCCGGGTCGGCACCAATGGTCACCGCCACTTCCATGCGTAGATTTTTCTTTTTAAAATCATGGAAAAAATGAGCCCCGTCTTTATGGATGTGCCAGTGCATGGCGGTGGTTCTGCGGTCGTAGACCTGCATACGGTAGAGCCCGACGTTTCTGATTTTCCGATCGACACTGCGGTTGATGACGATAGGGTAGGTGATGAAACGACCGGCATCCTGCGGCCAGCACTGGAGGATCGGGATGCGGCCAAGGTCCACCGCGTCTCCGGTGTGCACCACTTCCTGGCAAGGTGCGGTGCTGACTAAGCGTGGTGGAAATTGTGAGGCCTGCAATAGTAGGGGGATCAATCGAGCCTTATCTATAAGGCTTTGCGGCGGTGCGATCTTAAGAAACCGCTCCATGTCGGTGGCGATGTCATCCAGTTTTTCAACTTCAAGTGCTGAGCACATGCGTTTCCAACTGCCAAACGCATTGATCAAAACTGGCATGGCACTGCCTTCGACATTTTCAAAAAGGAGGGCCTTGCCGCCGCCTTCGGTTTTTGATATGCGGTCGGTGATCTCGCTGATCTCAAGGATGGGTGAGACCCGCCGTGAGATACGGACAAGCTCCCCCATGGAGTCGAGACACTTTATAAATTCTCTGAGTGATGGAAATGCCATACCTGTCCCATGCGAAAAAGATCAAGAGGGCATTATATCTCAGACCGGGTGACTTCGGGGGATTTGTTAGTTTTTCCCTGACCAATTGTCTGTGTTAACGTAGTCGGAAATCGGGAGGTGATTCATGTTGGGCTATTTTTTTAAAAGGGTGTTGCACGGGCTTCCAGTGATTCTTGTGGTGGCGACGCTGACCTTCCTTATTTTACGGATGGTACCGGGTGGACCCTTTGACCGGGACAAAAAACTGCCGCCGGAAATCCTGGCGAATATTGAGGCGAAATATCATCTGGACAAACCCGTGCTGGAGCAATACCTGCATTATCTCGGGCAGGTTCTGCAAGGTGACCTGGGTCCCTCCTACAAGTACGTTGGGCGTAATGTCTCCGACATCCTTCTCGAAACATTTCCCGTGTCGCTTACCCTTGGACTGTGCGCGGCTCTGGTAACTTTATGCCTTGGCATTCCTGCTGGAATACTGGCGGCGGCAGGACGCGATACCTGGCTCGACCGATTTTTTATTTTTCTGGCGACTCTCGGCATCTCCCTTCCCAGCTTTGTTATCGGGACTTTACTGATTCTTGTTTTTTCGCATCAACTACATTGGTTGCCACCTGCATTGTGGGAAGGGCCGCGTCACGTTCTCATGCCCGCGTTTGCGCTGGGGGCCGGATTCGCCGGTTACATCGCGCGGTTAACACGCTCCACTCTGCTAGACGTGATGGATCAGGATTTTATTCGCACGGCCCGCGCCAAGGGATTGCCCGAGTCAACTATCATGCTCAAGCATGCCTTGATCAACGCGGCCTCTCCTGTTGTCTCAGTGATGGGGCCACTCACCGCCGGACTGGTGGTGGGCTCGTTTGTGATCGAATACCTGTTTTCGATTCCTGGTATGGGCAATTATTTTATCACCGCCGTGACCAACCGTGACTACCCACTTATCATGGGCGTGACGCTGGTGTACGCCGTGTTGATTGTGCTGGCGAATATTGTGGTCGATCTGATTTACATGAAACTCGATCCCCGTGTGAAATTACTCGACGCTACGGGAAGCGCGAAAAGAACATGAGCCGCTTCTCCATGATGGCAAAAATAAGTGCCGGGTTTCTCATCTCCATGTGCTTGCTCGCAGGATTCGCTCCCTGGGTTTCCCCTTACTCATTCGATATTCAGGACACTACAAGAATTTTGCTGACTCCATCTCTTCAGCATTGGATGGGAACCGACACATTGGGACGTGATCTCTTTTCCCGCCTGTTATACGGAGCTAGAGTTTCTCTATTCATCGGGATCGTGACCACCCTCATCGCGCTGGTGTTCGGCACCCTTTACGGAGCGGTCGCTGGCTACGCCGGAGGTCGCATCGATAGTTTTATGATGCGCGTGGTGGACGTGGTGTTTGCCTTGCCGGATTTGCTACTCATCATCCTCATCATGGTGGCGCTGGGCAAAGGCGTGCTCAGTATTTTCATCGCACTGACCCTGGTCAGCTGGGTTACCGTGGCGCGTCTGGTGCGTGGCGAAGTACTCAAGGTCAAGGAGTACGCTTACGTCACCGCCTCGCGTGCACTGGGGGCAGGGCCCGCGCGAATTTTGTGGAAAGAAATTTTGCCCAACCTTTACGGTGTTCTGCTGGTGACCTTGTCGTTTAGAATTCCATCGGCGATTCTGGCAGAATCGACCTTAAGTTTTATCGGCCTTGGCATTGCACCCCCCGCCAGCAGTTGGGGGACGTTAGCCAATGAAGGCTGGAAGGCCATCAAGTTTTATCCTCACCTGATTTTATTTCCGTCTCTCGCCATTTTTCTCACGATACTGGCTTTTAATTTTCTGGGCGATGGTCTGCGGGATTTTCTCAATCCCCGCAGGCGTAAAGCTATCTAAAGGGATTTCAATAGCTTAGACCGGAAAATTTATCGGTTAGGGGCTTTTCATTGGGAGGGGATAGGAGTAAAATAGATTTTAGTAAGGTGGGTCCAGCGTTAGTCCTTTTTTTTCAATGACCTTCTGCTTGGCCAGGGTGTCGCCGGGGTTTGATGGTTGACAACCTGCCAAAGTCGATTTAAATTACCGTTTCTTTTGAGGATTTGCCTCAGTAAAGCGGTACCTGAATCTGGAAAAGAAATGTCCCCGCTAAAAACCGATCTGATCTGCGAGATCATTCGGAAGTCGCAGTGTAATCTTCTTGAAAAAAAAGGTTACGCCAAATTAAATGGCTCCGATGAGTGTGAAGAGCAAGTGATGAACTGGGTGCGTTACAATGCCCGGTGTTATCGCGAACATTTTCGAGACTGTCTGGAGGTTCATTCAACTGCAGAGCTGGGCGATATTTTAAAAAGCGTGGCCACCAGCGGTAAACATTTAAACGAAATTCTGGACAAGTTGCCTGTGTTTGTAGAACGCAATGGCGAGAAAAGTCCGGTTTGAAAAATATCAGCGGGTAAAAAAAGTTATGGCAGAAAATCCAGAAAACAAATCAGAAGAAAAAGTGGAAGCAAAACCGGCAGAAGCTGAAAAACCTGCTGGGGATAAACCGGCACCTTCTGCCGCCAAGCCAGCACCTAAGGCCGCACCCAAAGCCAAACCGAAAGCCGAGCCGAAAGACCCGCTCATCGATAACGGCGATGGCACGATCACCGATCCCAATTCCGGTTACATGTGGAAGCAGTCCGATGCGTGGCTCGACTGCCATAAATTTTTTACTTTTGATGCGGCAAAAGAGTATCTGGATAATCTCAATAAAGATAAGTTTGCAGGTTACGAAGACTGGCGTATGCCGAACAAGTTAGAAGCCACCACCCTGGTCGATAAGGCCAAGGTCAAGACCCAGTTTTGCCTCGATAAAAACGGCACGACCTTTCCACTCGATCCGATCTTTACCGAAGGCCGTGTGTGCAACACTTGGATCACCGAATGCACGCCGGAAAAAGTCATCCGCTTCGATTATAAAATCGGTGGCGAGTTCATTTACCCTCCCTCAGAAGTGTGGTCTTCCATCTACGCCGTACGCGGCGAAGCCAAACCAGCGGAAGTTGCGAAACCTGCCGCTACGCCGGCAGAAAAGCCTGCATCCAGTGCGGGTGCTACAGCCGCCGCTTCCACCAAGTCCGACTGACCCACTTCGGCCTACAAGTTTAATCCCTGCAATCTCCCCAAGCCAAATGTTTCGCGGAAAACGCTTTTGAGCACGAACAGTATATTTTCTTTGCGCTCAGCCAATCGGCGCAGAGTATACGGTAGCCAGGATTTACCGAACGGGACGTAGACCCGCACCCGGTAGCCTTTGCCGAGCAAATCCTTTTGCAGGTCGCGCCTCACTCCATACAACATTTCAAAGAAAAACCTGTTGGCATTAATATGCTCGACCTTCACAAATTTGAGAATTTCTTCAAGCAGAACTTCATCATGCGTGGCGATGGCGGGTTGGAATCCTGAGGTCAGCAATCGCCGCGCTTGCCGGAAAAAATTCTCGCGGATATTGTCCATCGATTGCAACGCAATATGCTCTGGTTCGTGGTAGGCCCCCTTACACAATCGTGTGGAAATTCCTTCGTCGATCACCCGCCCAATGTCACTTTCCGTCCGGTGCAGGTAGGCCTGCAGGACCAGTCCCAGGTTGGGGTACTGCCGATGCAGTTCGATCCCCTCATATAAGATGTCCTGAGTGGTGTTCGAGCCTTCCATGTCGAACCGGACGGTGTGGTGTCCCGACGCTTGGAGGATGGTCTCAACGTTGCGACGGCAAAAGTCAGGGTCGATGTGCAGTCCCATCTGTGTCAACTTGATCGACAGGTCGAGCGGGAAGGTCTGGTCCTTCATCCTTTTTAGCAGGTCGAGGTATTCCTTCTGCGCCGCCAGTGCCTGCCCTTTGGTGTGGGTGTCTTCACCAAGAACATCGACCGTGGACAGGTAGCCGTGGCGGCTGAGTGATTGCACATTACACAGGGCGGTCTTTAAATCTTCTCCCGCGATGAACCGTTTGGCGAAGGGGTAGAGGAGATGCATGGTGACCTCCTGAAGTATTATGTTTTGGTAGAGCCTGTCGTCTGACTAAAACCCTGCCTGACAATAATATGAGCCCTGTTTCGCGTAATGGAATCAGGCGATTGAAAATTTCCTGATTTAGCTTATAGTGGGCAACGATTTTTGAATATTTTTACAATAGGGGGAATTATGGATATGCAGTCGTTGTTGTTAACGGGGTTGGTGGGAGTTGCTTTTATCGGCTTGCTGTTTTATTTCATGGCCTGCCGACGTAGCTGGTAAAAAAGTTGATCGGGTACGATCAGGGGATGCGGGCGACCTGTCCCTTTTCCTCGTAGGCAGGTGGGGTTTTGCGTGGTTCCGCGTCTGCCGGTTTGTGTGCCCTCGCTGGTGGATTGAGGGCCAGTGCTTTTTTGAAGGGCTCCAGCGCGTCCTTATAGCGTCCCACTTCCAGGTAAGACAGTGCCAGTCCATGCCACATCTTCCCGTTTTCCGGTGCCAGTTGGGAAGCATTCTCAAACGCCCCGACCGCTTCCTTGTGGCGCTTCGATAAATAAAATGACATGCCGAGATAATAATGACTCTGAGCATTGCCAGGCGAAAGTGTTAACGCTTTCTGGTAATGCTGAATGGCTTCCTGATGGTAATCATCCACTGCCAGAGCCTGGGCCAGCTTGAAGTGGGCCGGAGCAAAATCCGGTTGCAGTCTCACCACCTCGCGATACTTCTCCATCTTTTCCTTGTGCCGGCCCAAAGCCCCGTAGGCAAGACCCAGCTCAAAATTTGCCTTGGCCGATTCCGGTTGCAACGCGTTGGCTTTTTCCAGTGGGACCAGCGCCTCATCAATCCGCCCTGCCGTAAGATAGGCGAAGCCGAGATCGGTGAGATCGTCGACCGACTGCGGATTTTCCCCCACGAGCGTTTTGGCGAGAGCCACCTCGTCCACCCCATCGGTGACCTCTGCCTCGGTACAGCCTGTAAGCAGGAGCAGGGCTATCAAGCTTGGCAACAAGGTTGGTATGAAGAAGAATCGTTTCATAATCCGCCACACTACGTTAGACATCGAATACAGCCCCATGGATAGGGCGACTAAGTGTAGCGGTGTGCCCGACAGATTTCAACGATAACCCTGCTCAAATCAAAGACATACACAGAAGATGTAATATATTTGATCCAGCAAAATAATATGTTTTCAACAGGATAGAGCAAGAACACAAAATGCATTCCATGGAAAAAACTTTATGTTAAGAGTAGCAAGGCAAGGTTGGGTTTGTTTATTGCTCAGACATTAAATTTGTATTCCCGGAATTATTGTCTAGGTCAGCTTTAGGGCATGGCAACGGGTGTAGCCCGAGTCGAGTGGGGTTTCATCGGGGTAGGTGGTTTTGCACTGTATCTGTAGGGGCGAACCTTCGGCTTCGGCGAGGTAAATCGGACAGCGTGGGTGGAAGTGACAGCCGGGGGGCGGGTTGAGCGGCGAGGGCACATCGCCCACAATCGGTTTGAACGGGATGCGCTCTTCCAGTGATGGCACGGCTTCCAAAAGCGACCGCGTATAAGGATGGCGCGGGTTGGCAAACAGATCCCGCACGGTGGCGTACTCGACAATTCTGCCGAGGTACATGATGGCCACCCAGTCGGCAATGTATTCCACGACATTCAGGTTGTGCGTGATGAACAGGTAAGTGAGTCCGCGCCTTGATTGCAGATCGCGCAGGAGGTTAAGCACCTGCGCCTGCACGGAAACATCGAGCGCACTGGTGGGTTCATCGAGCACTAAAAATTCTGGTTGCAAAATGAGGGCGCGGGCGATGCTGATGCGTTGACGTTGACCGCCGGAAAATTCGTGCGGGTAGCGATCGGCAACGGAGGCATGCAGTCCTACTTCTTCCAGCACGGCATCGATACGCCTACGCAGTTCAACATCCGTGAGCTGAGGCTGATGAATTTTGAGCCCTTCGCCGACAATATCGATCACCCGCATGCGTGGCGAAAGCGAGCCGTACGGATCCTGAAACACGATCTGCATGTGTTGCCGCATCTCTTTCAAGGCTTTGGATTCGAGGTCCAGTACCGGTTTACCGTCGAATAAAATCTTTCCTTGAACCTGTCGGTTGAGACGCAGGATGGATTCCCCCAGTGTTGTTTTGCCACAGCCGGATTCGCCGACGAGGGCAACGGTCGAGCCGCGCTTGATGTCGAGGTCAATGTTGTCCACCGCCTTGACGTAATTGGCGATGCGCCGGAACACGCCTTTGTGCACGGGGAACCAGGTTTTCACGTTGCGGATAGAGATGAGGTTATCCTCTTTAATATTTTTCGCGGGTGCTCGTTTGCGCTCGTCTTTTTCCAGTTTAGGAAAGGGGTTGTCGGAGTCATGCAGAAGGCAAGCCACATGGTGCCCGGCCTCGAGCTGGACTGCCTGCGGCTCTGCTTTTCTGCAATCGTCGAAGACGTACTCGCAGCGGTCGGCGAAGCGGCAGGCATCGCCGTATTCTGTTGCCGGTGGGACCAGTCCCGGAATGGTGTTGAGCAGATAGGGGGCATCGCCTGATTTGGGAATGGAGTCGAGCAGGCGGCGGGTGTAAGGATGGCCCATCTGCGAGAAGACTTGCTGGCGCGACCCTTGTTCCACAATTTTACCGGCGTACATAATGCAAACCGTATCAGCCATCTGATTGACGATTCCCATGTCGTGCGTAATGAGCAGAATCGCCATGCCTTTTTTCTTTTGCAGGTCGGACATCAAGCGAAGAACCTGCGCCTGAATGGTGACATCCAAAGCCGTGGTCGGTTCATCGGCGATCAATATTTTGGGTTCGCACGCCAGCGCCATGGCGATCATCACTCTCTGCTTCATGCCTCCGGAGAGTTCATGAGGAAAAGTATCGATGCGCCTCTCGGGGTCCGGGATGCCGACTTGATCCAGCAGTTCAATCGCCGTCTGCCTTGCCGGTCCTTTCTGCATTTGCCGATGCAGACGAAGCGGTTCTTCCAATTGATTGCCGATGCGATAGAGCGGATTGAGCGAGGTCATGGGCTCCTGAAAAATCATGGCGATGTCGTTGCCTCGGATGGAGCGCATTTCATCTTCTTCCAGGCTGAAAAGATCGCGCCCTTCCATCAACATTTTTCCGCTAGGGTGGTAACCGTTTTCAGCGACCAGTCGCATCAGAGACAGAGCCGTCTGCGATTTGCCACAACCAGACTCGCCAACCATCGCCAGCGTTTTCCCCGCTTCCAAAGTAAAGGAGATGCCGTCCACTGCGCGGGCAGTTTTATCGAAGCCAACTTTGAAATGTGTTTTCAGGTTTTCAACTGTGAGCATTTATGACGTCTCGGTTATAACGATTTCTTGGGATCAAATGCATTGCGAATACCATCGCCGACAAACGTTAGCAGGGTTAGCGTGGTGGTCAAAACAAAAAATGTAGGAAGAAGAATCCACAAAGCTTGCAGGTTGGTTTTTCCTTGTGCCAGTAATTCCCCCATGCTGGGTGCGGGACTCGGCACTCCCAGGTTAAGAAAGTCCAGACTCACCAGTGCCAGAATTCCAGCCGTCACTTCAAAGGGAAAAAATGTAATCACCGGTGTGAGCGAGTTTGGCAGGATGTGATTGCGCATGATCGAAAAATCCGATACGCCGAGGGCGCGTGCCGCTTTGACATATTCCAGGTTACGGCTTTTTAAAAACTCGGCGCGGATGTACGCCGCAATGCCCATCCACGCTGTCAGATTGAGAATCAAAAACAAGAGCAGGCTGGAAGGTGTCAACAGTGCGCTCAGAATAATTAGGATATAGAGGCGTGGCATCGAGCCCCAAACTTCCGTGAGGCGTTGACCGATGAGGTCAATCCAGCCGCCGAAGTAGCCCTGAACACCTCCAAGCAGACAGCCGAGGATGGTGCCGGTGATTGCCAGCGACAGGCCGAACAGCATTGAGATGCGAAATCCGTAAATCAGTCGCGCCAGTACATCACGACCGCGGTCGTCGGTTCCAAGATAATGTCCGTCGATCCATGATGAAGGCAAGGTGCGCTCAAGGTGCTCGGAATATGTTTCAGCGGGGGAGGCGAGGGCGATCTGCCCGGACAGGCTCTCCGATGGAATGTATTTGTAGTCGTAGCGGATGGGAGGCCACAGCATCCAGACTTCCCGCTTGGTACGTTGTGAGGCAATACTTTTAGTCAGTGCCGTGGTGGAATCGCTGTCGATGTCTTCATCGAAGTCCGACAGTTCGATGATAAAAATAGTAGGCTCTTCCGTTTCATCAAAGTCATCGAGTTCCAATGCCAGGCCTGAAAATTCCTGAGTTGTGTCTTCGATTAAAAAATCTTCTTCATCTTCGAAGTCGTCCAGTGACAAGGCATTTTTATCTGGCGGTATTTCCGTTGAAGCGGTCAGGGAGGGTTCATTCACTGCATCCGTGGCTTCAAATAACTGGCGGAACTCGGACGATTTGTAATTGGGTTCCGCCGGACTGTTTCCGCCAAAATCTTCCCAGGAATAAGTGACCACTATGGGGAAATACCATTTGCCATCGACAGTCATTATCAGGGGACGGACGTTGCACAGCAATTCGGCTGGGAGGGAAATCAGGAACAACAAGGCCAGAGCGGTGAAGCTGAACCAGGCTCTGCGGTCGGTTTTGAATCGTTTGAGTTTTAGTTGCAGGTCTCTGTTGACAGCCATGATCAGACTTGCGACTCATCGAAAGTTATCCTGCGATCGATCAGGACATAGGAAATATCGGTCAGCAATTGGCCGACCAGCGTCAGCATGGAGAAAATAAAGAGGGAACCGAGGACGATGGGATAGTCGCGCTGGATAATGGCTTCGTAAGAGAGCAGGCCGAGTCCGTTAAGAGAAAATATTTGTTCGATCAAAAGGGAACCGGTAAAGAACATGGCGAGGAACCCGGTAGGAAATCCGGTGATGAGCGGGATCAGAGCATTTTTGAGGACGTGTTTGTACAACACCCGTTTTTCCGTGAGGCCCTTGGCCCGCGCGGTTAATACGTATTGCTTGTGCATTTCCTCGATGATCGAATTTTTGGTAAGGATGGTCAGCGTGGCAAAACTGCCGATCATGAAACAAACCAAAGGAGCGACAAGGTGGTGCAGATAGTCGGTGAGTTTGGCCCACGCCGTCCAGCTTTCGTAACCGGGAGTGCCGGCGGAGGTCAATCCAGACAGAGGTATCCAATGGGCGACGGCACCATCGCCGGGGCCTAGCAGGACAATCAATAATATTGCCAATACAAAGCCGGGTGTGCTGTACCCGATCAAAACCAGAAAACTGGAGGACGTGTCGAACGGCGTTCCACTTTTTACAGCTTTGGCGATGCCAAGAATAATACAGGCGATGTAGGTCGTGAAAAAACTGATCACCCCGAGTGAGACCGAGACCGGTAGTTTTTCCTTGATGAGTTGCAGGACGGATTTGTTCCGGTAAAAGGAATCGCCGAATTTAAATACGAGGAACCCTTGCCAGTTGTCGTGGTTGAAGAAGCGTTCGGAAAAAGTGCCGCTGTGTTTCTGCGGTGCGTACCAGATAAAGGTGCGCAGGTAGCGTTCCCACAGGGGTCGGTCAAGATGATAGATGCGCTTGAGTGCTTCCAGATGGCGCGGGTCCATCTCCTGTGCCTTGGTTCCCTGCGGACTCAGGCTGGCCCCGCCACCGGCTTCACCTAATACGCCAGAGTGACCGCGCAACAGTGATTTCATCTGGTCGATGGGCCCGCCCGGCACAAACTGGATCACAATAAAAGTGATCGTCAGGATGCCGATTAACGTCGGGAACATCAACAACAATCGGCGGATGATATAACTGATCATGGGAGGCGAAACCTGAATTGTGCGGTGCGTTAACAGGGAGGCAAACTAGCCAGGCAATTCCTTAGCACCTAAAATTCTAGCACTCCTGACCCGTGGGGTAAAAAGAAAACATTTTGTGAATTATAATTAAATGATTTCCCAATCGGTATCATTGTCCAGCGTCACCACAATGCGAAGCGCTGCCACAGCGCCTTCATTCCTCGCTGTGATCAATGCCGTGCCGGACCCAACAGCCGTCACAAACCCTTCCGTATCCACCGAGGCGATACCGGAGTTTGAGGAAATATAGAACGTCCCATCAGATGAAGGAGTCACATCGGTAGTTAAGTTTCCGGGAAAAGTTCCTGTCGTCGTCAATTGAGTCGTCAGGTTATTCACATCAAGCGTAGTCAAGGGACAGCGGAGCCGGTTGATCGGCAAAAAATTTAATGACCCCCACATCAATGATTTCACCGGGGACATTCACCAGAAAATCTGATTGACCGAACAAATTCCGCCCCTGATGGCGGCATACCGCCCTGGCACGAAACACAACAACAGGCGCGGCCCCGAGGGGGCAATTCAAACAAGGAAGGTTATTTATAGTAAAGGTTCCGTCCGGGTTGACCTGCGCCGTTCGGTTTAATACAGACACCATGCAGTTCTGATCAAGAAGCAAATGCGCCGGTATGGTCAGGAATTCATCTGGACTGCTCGGGTCCATTGCAAGAGAGACCTCTTCCGAATCAGAAAACCCATCGCCATCCGTATCGATGCTGTTCGGGTCCGCACCCTGTTCAAACTCTTCAAGGTTGGTCAAGCCATCGCCATCACTATCGAGTTCCGCATCCGCCGGGTCATTCGGGTCCAGCCCATGCAGAGTCTCAAACGCATCCGTCATCCCGTCATCATCCGCATCATCAGGCAGACGCACGTGGAAATTTAAAATATTAGATTGCGCGACATCTTTAAAAAAAACCATGACAGAAGGATTCCCGCGTTCAATAGCAGTTAATAACCCAGAAGAGGATACCGTGACTCTATTTTCATTCGCATCAATCAAACTAAAACTTGTTTCAGGATCACTGGTTATTGTGATACGAGACCCATCCTCTTGAATTTCCTCCACGGTCAATTGCAAAGTTTCACCAACCGAAAGATCGGTTTGGGGAGCAGAAACCACAATCTCCGGAGGTGGACCTGGGAGAACAGGTAGGCCCGGAATACTAAAATCAGGGGAATTAGCCCAAACTTTCAGGGGGAAAAACAAAAAAATTCCCAAAATTAGATAACAAGGAATTCTAACCTTTTGAAGGATCGTCATTTTTTTTCAATGCACCCAGGTTAATTAATTTTTTAGGGTTTTCGATTTGATTTCATTTAAACGGACTTGGGCAATTTTTCTGTTATATAAATCAGGGTCAGTTTGAATTATGTGTTCCAGGATTTTTTTTGCTTCCAGGTTTAAATGTTCCGACGCTTTTCTGGTTGGCCAAAAGTGCAAAAACTCCCTTCTTACCTTTGCATCATTATCTTTTCCAAAGGCAAGATACTCCTTTAGGATATCTTTTTTTTGGTTAGTTTGAATTGTCTCCCTGTTCTTGAAAAATAACCTCAAATAGGAGGCACCCAATTTTCTCTCGAATGCAACATTTGATTTACTAAGTTCCAAGACATGAACCAGCCCGGAAAAATCCCCTACCTTTGATAAAATAAACGCAAAACCGGCCTTGACGAACAATTCACTTTGGTTCTCCATTAATTCCTTAATTATTGGAATGGCTCGCCTATCACCGAGATTCGCCAACGAAAAAGCCGCACTCTTCTTCATAAAATGTTGAAAATCGGATTCAAGTATACCGGCTAATACATTTACGGCTTTTTCTCCAAACTTTTTCTCTAAAAGACGTATTGCCGTTTCTCGATCAAGGCGTTCAGCCTTTTTGTCACGTGAAATGGAGACCAGCGACTCAAAATCATTTTCAAAGCCTCTTTGTTCGAATCTCTCAAACAAATCCCGATCATCAACATAACCCTTGAAAGCCGGGAGTTCAAACCCTTCGGAAAGCCTCTCTTTTTCTGAGAGCTTACCTTTAAACTGCTCGGAAGCTGTGGTCGAATCTTCACCATTTGCCTGGGAAAGACTTACCAAAACACTGACAACAAAATACGGAACTGCTAACAGGATGAATGTATTCTTTAATTTTTTTTCATATTTCCTAAAAAGGAAAAACCGGGTTTTGACACTCAGCCTTCCAGTTATTGGCTATTGCCATTGCAGAAATTTCCGCTATAAAAGCTTTCGCAGCATCACTTGAAACTAAATACGCCTCTTCTTCTCTTGTTAAATCGGGAATGGGAAAGGGGTCAAATCCTTCATTGACTATAGGTTGATGCTGAAAGAGGCAACATTTTTACTTGACTAAAAGTGCGGTGGATAGTTTATCCGGAATCACTGGTGAACACTGCTTTCAGGTTGGTCATCAAATGGGCGAAACTTCGCCGTAAGGCATTTGGTGTAAGCAAAATTTACAGGTGGAGAGGTGAGGCTCAGGTCAGGCGGCGGTGCCGTAGTGACGCTCAAGGTTGAGGCTGATGCGCTCTTCGAAATCTTCACCAAACGGTTTGACGATGAAATCTGCGCCGCCTTCTCCCATGAATTCCTTGACCAGCCCGGAGTGGGCGTAAGCGGTGACCATGATATAGGGCAGATCATCGCGAATAGCTTTCATCTGCTCGAAGGTGTGGACTCCATTCATGCCCTTCATCATAAAATCGAGAAGGACCAGGTCGTATTCCCCTGAGCGCAGTTTTTCGACTCCGTCCTGACCGGAGGCAACGGAGGTGACCTCATGGCCCCCCTTGGTCAGGCGACGGGTCAGGGTGACCCGCGTTCCATTGTGATCTTCCACAATCAGAATTTTTGCCATAACAAACTCCTTTGAGGGAGGTTTGAATCGATCAGGGTGATGACCGGCTAACCGCATCAAACCTACTAGTGCCAAGGGCTGTTAAACTCCAAGGCCACTATGGAAAGCACTTAAAATTACTGCTCTTAGTATACATCTAAAATATAACTTTTCAATAACTTATAAGTCCCGTGACTTCAACAGGATTGGGACATACCTGCTTGTGTGCCCGAAAACGAGTGTGAAATAATGACTTGTCCGAGGCGAGTTTCGGCGTGTTTTTCTACAAAGCCTTCCCTTTTTTCATGGCTTGATTTAGTCGGGTTGCTTTAGCTTCATCCCACCACCACCATTCCAGCAAGGTTCTTAAAAAACCGCTTTGGGAGGCGTAGGTTTTGGGGCCGGAAAATTTATTCCAATGGATCACCCGGTCATAAGAAATATACCAGTGCGGCACGATGAAAAACTGATGTGTCAGTAGGCGGTCGAGTGCCTGAACGGCTGAGACGAGGTTCTCTCGCGTGGTCGCGGTGATGAGCGTTTCTACCAGTTCATCCACTGCCGGATTCTTAATGCCCGCATAATTGCGTGATCCTGGTTGATCGACCGCCTCGCTCTTCCACATATCGCGCTGTTCATTTCCGGGCGACCGGCTTTGTGGAAAGCTTGCCACGATCATGTCGAACTTGAACTCGCGCAATCGCTCTTCATACTGGGCGACTTGTACCACCTTGACCTTCATCTCCGCGCCGATTTTTTTCAGATTAATTTTGTAAGGCTCGACGATCCTCTCGAACTGCGGACTGGCGAGAATGATGGTGAAACTCATCCGTGCATTGCCCTTGGTCCGGATGCCGTCCTGGCCGATTTTCCATCCGGCGGAATCCAATAACTTGTTTGCCAGCGCAATATTTTTTGCTGGGGATTGGCCTTGCCCCGGTGCACCGATGGGCTTGGTGAAGACCGTTTTGGGGACGTGCTTCGGATATTTTTGCTTGAGGCCTGCCAGCAGTTGTTTTACTTTTCCTTTTGGGAGGCCGCTCGCTTTCATTTCCGGGTCGTTGTCGAAAAAACAATCCTGTCGCGTGTACTGACCATAAAAAAGGTTGGTATTGCTCCACTCAAAATCGAAAGCCAGTGCCAGTGCCGCCCGCACTTTGCGACTTTTGAAAATGGGCTTGCGCGTGTTGAAGGCAAAGCCCTGCATGCCGGAAACGCGTGTGTGCGGGAACTCCTTTTTGAGATAATATTTATTCTTGATGAAGGGGCCTTTAAAATCCAGTGCCCAGTCGCGTGAACTTGCGATCTGATCGGCATCGTATTCGCCTCCCTTGAGGGCTTCGCGCATCGCCACCTGATCGAGATACACCCGCCAGGTGACCTTGTCCCAATTGTAGCGGCCCTTATTTCTGGGCAAATTTTTTCCCCACCAGTTGGGGTTACGCTTGTAGGTAATGAATTTTCCAAATTCATATTTGTCGATGATATAGGGACCACTGCCAATCGCGATCTCGTCAAAATCAGAGCCGAAAATTTTTCCGGCCTGACCGTAAATGTGTTTCGGCAGAATGCTCATTTGCCCGGTGATGAGCGGCAGTTCCTGATTAAGAATGGCGAAGGTGTATTGGACTGTGTGATCATCCAGAGCCTCTACATTTTTGATGTCTTTAAAATATTGTTTGTACATCGGGTGGTATTGCGGATCGCTGATCAATTTCCAGGAGAAGACAAAATCATCTGCTGTTACCGGATGACCATCGGAAAATGTTGCTTTAGGGTGGATGTGGTAGACCATGCTCATTCTGTCTTTTGCCAGCTCCACCGATTCAACCAAATGCCCATACTGAGAGAAAGGCTCTTTATCTGAGAAAGAGCTGTCCATGGGTGTTTCGAAAATAAGCTGGGTCAGCCCTACCGCCGGGACACCTTTTAGTGAGAGGGGGTTGATTTTGGTGAACGCCCCGAATTGGGCCAAAACAAGACGGCCTCCCTTGGGAGCTTTTGGGTTGGCGTAAGGGTACGCTTGCTCTGGGCCATATTTCAGGCCCTCCGGCCCATAAAGTGAAAGACCGTGGGTGCCGGATGCGGCAAAGGTCTGGGTGAACCAGAGTAGAGGAAGCAAAAGTAATAACGGAAATATTTTTTTCATGCGCGATGCGTCCTTTCAGTTTTCAGCAGGAGGTTGAACTGGCGAAAAACTATGGGAATTTGTCCATCTATCTTACCTTAAAATCAAGGCTCCGGATATTCCGGCCTGAGACAGGTTATCTGTTTAATTCCAGCAGGATTTGTAGGGTTTTGGGGGAATTTTTGATACCATGCAGAGTTTCAGGGGAGGCTGTAACTACTGAAAAATTCCTGTTCGGGTAACGTGCCTTCCCTTATTGCAAATGATCACTGCTGTCCAAAACAATTTTTGAATAAACCCCAAATCAATCCCTGTCCAGAATCCGGATATTGACCCCTTATGACAGAATCCAATAAAAAGAAACGCACGACCCGTCAGATAAAAATCGGCAAGCTGACCATCGGTGGTGATTCTCCGATTGCAGTGCAGTCGATGACCGCAACCGTTACTCAGGATTTGAAAGCGACCGGACGACAGATCGAAATTCTTGAGAAGGCTGGCGCGGATGTTATTCGCATTGCCGTTGACAGCAAGGAAGATGTGGTGGCTCTCAAAAAATTAAGAGAACATACCGATGCGGTTTTGTCGGTTGACCTTCAGGAAAACTACCTGCTCGCTCCTGATGTGGCGCCACTGGTCGATAAAATTCGATACAATCCGGGCCACCTGTGGCATTTGCAAAAGGACAAACCGATCCGCGAAAAAGTACAGTTTATTGTGTCAGCCGCAAAAGAAAATAACTGCGCGATCCGGATCGGGGTCAATTGCGGGTCGGTCGATCCAGATTACAAAAGCCGGTTTCCAGATGACTCGGTTCAATCCATGGTGGAAAGCGCGGTGGATCATTGCGTCATGCTGGATGAAATGGGATTCACCGATTACTGTGTATCGCTCAAGGATTCAGATTCGAACAAGGTGATTGATGCAAACAAACGATTTGCTGAAAGGCGACCGGATGTGCCGCTTCATCTTGGGGTTACAGAAGCGGGTCTGCCGCCGGAGGGGATCATCAAAACCCGGATTGCTCTGGAGCAACTGGTGTCTGCCGGGATAGGTGACACCATTCGTGTTTCTCTCACCTTGCCGGATGATGACAAGGGTGAGGAAATAAAAGTCGGGCGCGAAATTTTATCCGACATTGCCGAGGGTCGATTTCGTTCCGTGCCGAAAAATTTTCTGGAGGGGTTGAATATCATTGCTTGCCCCAGTTGTTCCCGCGTTGAAAATGGAAAGTTTGTCGAATTGGCTCAGGATGTCCGGAAGATCACCGAATATGCGAATCAATACAAAATCACCATTGCCGTCATGGGTTGCCGGGTCAATGGTCCCGGTGAAACGGATGATGCGGATCTCGGTCTCTGGTGTGGACCAACCTACGTCAATTTGAAAAAAGGGGAGGCTTCACTGGGAGCTTTTCCTTACGATGAAATCCTGAAGCAACTTAAGAATGAACTGGACAAGATTATTGAAGACCGGTTTGGCAGTGTGCCCAGCCAGGTTTCCTGAGGGATCAGCCGAAAAGCTATCATTTTGTGATGGTAGAGACACATTTTCAGTTAGCTGACCACAAGGTCTAAAATATAAAGAAAATTTTAGAGGAAGCAAATGGAACTTAAAGTTGAAGAAGTTGATAAAGTCCGGCGCAAACTCCTGATCAAGGTGCCGGAGGATGTGGTGTCGAAAAAAGTCAAGCAATCTTACCAGCAGATGAACCAGCAGGTAAAAATGCCTGGCTTTCGTCCGGGAAAAATACCGATGACCATTCTGGAAAAGCAGGTGCCGTTGGAATCCATGACCCAGTTGTGGCAGGACCTGATGCAGGAATATTACGAGAAGGCACTGGAAGAGTGCGGTATTATCCCGGCGGGTCCACCGGAAATCGACCATGATGAAATCAAGGGTGTGAAAAAGGATGAGCCGTTTACCTTCTCTGTGCTGGTGGATATCAAGCCGGACACCAAATACAAAGATTATAAAGGAATGAAATTCGAGAAATACGAGCATTCGGTAACCGAAGCGGAATTGCAGTCCTCCATCGATAAGCACCTGGAACAGTTTGGTACATTCGAGATTATTGAAGGCGAGACCGGGGCCGAGGCCGGGGATTTTCTGCTGATGGATTTTGAAGGTTCCTTTGAAGGGGACCCGCTGGAAAATGGAATTGCTAAAGATTACCGGGTGAAGGTTGGTGAGAAAAAAATGATTCCTGGTTTTGAAGATCAACTGATCGGTCACAAAAGTGGCGAGGAGTTTGACATCAAGGTCATGCTACCGCAGGACTGGAACAACAAGGTACGTCGGGTGAGTATGCCGATTCCGGGTAAGGACAAAGATGTCAATCGCGATGTGGCGGATTTCAAAGTGAAGATCAAGGAAATTAAAAAACAGGTTTTGCCGGAGTTGACCGATGAACTGGTGCAAGGGCAGGGTGAGGATTCTGTCAAAGCCTTCAAATCAAAATTGAAAGCCCAGATTCAGGGGATGAAAGACCAGACCGAGGAAATGAAAATCAAGCAGGATATTTTTGACAAACTGGTCGATGCCAATGATGTCACGGCCCCGGAGTCCATGGTCAAACAAGAGATCAAATTCATGATCGAGGGAGCCAAGTTCCAGATCACGCAATCCGGGATGTCGCTTGAGGATTCTGGTTTTGATGAGGAGCAGGCCGCCAAGGAATGGCAAGTTCGCGCCACTCACAATGCCAAAGGGTATTTGATTCTTGATGGGATTGCCAATCAGGAAAACCTGCATGTTTCTCAGGATGACATGGATGAAGAGTATGGTCGCCTGGCTCAGGAAACAGGTAAGAAAGTTGACGTCGTTAAGGAAAGGTTGTTTGCCAATGCGGAGAATATGAACCAGACCACGCAACGGGTTCGCGGTCAAAAAACCTTGAACTTTATTTATTCCCACTGCGAATTTGAATACGTCCGGCCTGATAAAAACAAGGCGGAGGCAAAAAATGAATCGTCAGAAAAATCAGATCAGGGTGAGAAAAAACAGTGACTGCTGAATCCAAAAAAATTCCGATGAAGTACATCAAAATATTTGAGGAGGGTGAACTCCAGCCCGGTAAGTCGGCGATTATCCAGCGCGAAGGTGAAGAGATCGCTGTGTTCAATTACAAAGGAAAATATTTTGCGATGTGCAATAAATGTCCTCACAAGGGGGCTCCTCTGGGAGAAGGAAGGATTGAGGAGGGTGTTCTCATTTGCCCCAATCACGAGTGGCGTTTTGATGTGAATACGGGAGACTGTCCGCAGAACCCGGAGCTACGGGTTAAGGTGCACCCGGTGCGAGTGCATAAAGGAGTCGTGCGCCTGGGAGTCGAGGATATCGATGACAAGGCGATGAAGGGCAATGCCATCGGAAAAGAAGCGAAAAATGTTCCGGCTAGCCTGAAAGTTACCATCCCGACCATTCAGAAGCCAATCAATCCGGATGAAACACTTTAAGCAAACACCTGTAATCGCTTCCTTTCTGTCCTCAAATCAACCGGTCAGTTTATCGTCCGGAATTTCGACCCATTTTGGGTCCCCATGGGTCTTGTAGTTTTCAGTTCCTGCGAAAGTCCCTTCGTGGTAGATGTTGACCTTGAATTTTCCTCCGCCGTATTGTTCCTCGATAAACGGAACCGGATCTTCCAGCTCGATCAGTTCCGGAGTTTTGAATTTCCCGATCAATTTGAACTCCATTCCCATTCCTGAAGGCAGAAGAACGAAAATCTTAAGATTGGTATCGTGGAGGAATGTCAGCATGTCATCATGCATCTGTTGCTTTGTATAATCACTGCCATGGGTTTGGCGGGCACGCCTTTTCAGGTGGTCTTCCAGTAAATTGGAAAACCACCAGTTCTTCCCCTTTCGGTCATCATGCAGAAAGGGATATTCAACGAACCCGTATTTGTTGATGAAGGGTTTTTTGGCCATGGTGCTCCTTCCATTCAAAAATCATTTTTTTCAATCCCTTAGATTCAAATAGTAAGTGCAACTTCTATCGATTGGGAAAGTGGATAAGCTGCGGTAACATCGTGGTTTTTCCCACCGACCAAAGCGAGAGGTGCACCGATGAGAGGTTACACGCAACTTACCCACGAACAACGATAC
>JAJDBF010000060.1 GCA_029261535.1 Nitrospinaceae bacterium
GTATCGTTGTTCGTGGGTAAGTTGCGTGTAACCTCTCATCGGTGCACCTCTCGCTTTGGTCGGTGGGAAAAACCACGATGTTACCGCAGCTTATCCACTTTCCCAATCGATAGAAGTTGCACTTACTATTTGAATCTAAGCTATATTGTCAGAGGCAAAGGAAACGAAAATTCTTTTCATTCCTGTTCGCATGGTGCAGGCAGAAGAATGAGCCGAACTCAAGCATTTGGCGAGTTTACTCTGATGGATTTAGAAGAACAAACCAAAGGCGTTGAAATGAAACGACGCCAAGCCATCATCGACGAGATACCAGGAGCTTATAAAGACATTGACGAGGTCATGAAAAATCAGGAGGACCTTGTAGATATCGTTCACACGCTCAAACAAGTCATAAATATAAAGGGGGACTAGCAGGTTGCTGATTAAGGTTTAGTTGTCAGAAGTTTTTCTTATTTATACAATGCACTTCCCGCCAGCGCAGATTTATTGGCAAAAGAACTCATGTCCACTTTCAGTAGTCAACCTGTTTACATTATAATGATGATATTCCTTTTTTGGTGTCGTCATGGTTCATCTCAATTGCCACAGCTATTATTCCCTGCTCCGGGGAGTGCCCAGCGTTGAAGCGTTGGTGGAAACCGCCGGTCGGCTCAAATTCGATGCTCTCGCCCTCACGGACACCAACGCAACATACGGAGCCGTCGCTTTCCAAAAAGCGGCTCAATCGGCTAGCATCCGGCCTATATTCGGTGCAGAAATAGACGATCCTAATTCAGGTGCTCATGCCGTCCTGCTTGCTAAAACGCTTGGCGGTTTTGGTGAAATCTGCCGGGTGATCACCGACCGTAAACTGAACACAGAATTCTCCCTTCCTGCCCGCCTCAAAAACTGTAATGACGAGATTATTATTATGACTCCTGACCTTGGAGTCGTGGATACGGTTGCCCGTGCGCGTGGGAGTATTAATCTTGGCATTGAACATCCCTTGTTTGGTTCGGTTACAAATGAAATAGCGCGTTGGGAGTTTTCACGCGAGCATAAAATCCCTTTGATCGCATCCAATCGTGTTCACTTTTTGAAACCGGAAGATTTCCAAACGCATCGTCTTCTGACAGCCATGAGGCTCAATAAATATATCGACGCGGTACCGAATGATGAGATGGCGCATCCTAAATCCTGGTTAAAATCAGACCGCGAAATACGGAAGTCATACTGGGGATGTCCGCAGGCCGTTCGCAATACGATTAGAATTGCAGAGCAATGCGACATGACGCTACCCATCGGGCAACTGCAATTCCCTCCGTTTACATTGCCTGATGGCACTACACCTGAAGAGCGATTACGTTCACTGGCCGAAGAAGGAGTTAAACGTCTGTACACGCCCATTACCCGTCGAGTTCTGGAGCGACTTGAATATGAATTGTCCATCATTGGCAAGATGGATTTTTCCTCCTATTTTTTGTTGGTCGAGGACATTGTGCGTGAAGCTCACGCACGGGGGATTCCGACAGTAGGCCGTGGTTCTGCGGCGAATAGTCTGGTCTGCCGTGCCCTCTCCATCACTGAAGTAGACCCGATAGAGAACAACCTTTATTTTGAACGTTTCCTGCACGAACAGCGTGAAGATTTTCCGGATATTGATATCGACTTCCCATGGAACCGGCGCGATGAAATGATCCAATATGTATTCGATAAATACGGAGAGGATCACGTCGCACTGATTTCAACACACACACACTTACGCGGACGCTCAACACTCCGGGAAGTTGCCAAGGCGATGGGGGTGCCCGAGTGGGAAATCAACAAACTGACTTCAAAGCTTCCGCATTCAGTGAGCGTTGCCAACCTGGAAGCGGTATGTAATGAAGTGCCGGAATGCCGTGATCTGCCCCTAGAAGATGAACCATATAAATCAGTTATTGAGGCCGCACAAAAGATCGAGGGTATCCCGCGTCATATCTCCATTCATTGCGGAGGGCTGATCGTGAGTCCGGAGCCGATCACGAACCTCATTCCTCTCCAGAAAACACCTAAAGGTTTCGCCGTCACGCAATACGATATGTACCCGGTGGAAGATATGGGGTTGCTCAAGATTGACCTTTTAGCGCAACGGGGCCTTGCGGTGGAAGTCGATGCCGTGCAGGCTGTGAAAGACCATTATGGGGAAGAACTGGATTTCTCGGTGATTGACCCCGTCGAAGACAAGAAAACGCGGGAACTGGTACGCGCAGGCAATACCATGGGTTGCTTCTATATAGAAAGCCCCGGCATGCAAAACCTGCTCAAAAAATTACAGGTGGATACGTTTGAGAGACTCACTGCCGCAAGTTCGATCATTCGTCCAGGTGTTGCCGAAAGCGGCATGATGCAGGCTTATATCAAACGGCACAACGGCAAGGAGGCGATCACCTACCTGCATCCAAAACTGGAAGAGGTGTTGAAAGAGACCTACGGCATCATGATTTATCAGGAGGACGTGATAAAGGTTGCCCATGCCATTGCGGGTATGTCTCTCGGAGAAGCTGAAGGTTTAAGAAAGTGCATGAGCAAGAAACGCGACTGGGAGCGAATGGAAACTTACCGCAACCGGTTTTTAGATGGCGCAAAAGAGAATAGAGTCTCTGAAGATATTCGCAATGAAATCTGGCGACAGATAGAAAGTTTTGCCGGGTACTCTTTCTGCAAAGCACATAGCGCGTCCTTTGCCATGGTGTCTTACCGCGCGGCCTATCTCAAAGCGCATTTCCCGGCAGAATTCATGGCGGCGGTGCTCACAAACGAAGGTGGTTTCTATGACGCTTGCTCCTATACAGAGGAAACACGTCGGTTAGGCCTTGAAATATTACCTCCTCACATAAATCATAGCCGATATGAATTCTTCGCTGAACGACGTGACGCGATTCGCGTCGGTCTCATGCAAGTGAGGAGTCTGAGCCGAAACGGTATCAATCAAATTCTGGAGCAAAGGGAATACCGCTTGTTTAAATCGTTGGAGGATTTTTTAGAGCGTTCACGCCTCGATCAAACTGAAACGGAATCTCTTATTCACTGTGGAGCGTTGGATGATCTCGGACCATCGCGACCTTCTATGTTATGGAATACCCTTTCCTCGTATCGAAAACGTAGAAAGACGGTCACTGCCGATCAGACAGGTTTTTCAATAGAATCTGAACCCAGGGCCTGTTTGTTTCCTGAAATTGAGGACGCAGATAAGGTTGCGGCAGAAATTGAAGTGTTGGCGTTATCACCAACTTCGCACCCATTGTCACTGTTCGGTATCGATCAAAATCAATGGCCAAAGGGGATTACCAAGGCAAAGCACCTGAATCAGCATAGGCGCAAATATGTGACCCTGCTGGGAATGGTGGTCACCTACAAAATAACACGCACGGGCAAGGGGGAACTGATGAAATTTGTGACCCTGGAGGACCCGACAGGAACTTTCGAGGTAACGTTATTTCCAAAAACCTACCAGCGGTTCAGTCACCTGTTCAACAGCAAAGGGCCTTTTGTCGTAAAAGGGCAGGTTGAAGAAGACAGCGGTGCCCGCACTGTTACCGCGCAATGGTTGGGACAATTCAATCCTCAGAGGCTTTCCAAAAATAATAGCGGCTCTCTTAAAAATGCCCTAAACCTGTCAAACAGAGGCAACTTTTTTGGGGACCTTATCCCCGAAAATTGATCCAGTTACTATGTAGTTAATTGGGGTCAAATCCAAATGATTTGGTGGGCTGTAATATGGCGAAGGTGGGTCAGGTCAGCCACCCAATTTGAATAGATTTTCGTTGCCGTTGGCTGGGCAGAAAATAACTTGGAATCCGTCCCCCAAGGTCATGTGCTTCCCTCCATAACAATCTTCACCCTCCGCTGGAACCCATTTCCTCACCCCGCCATGATCCGATTGCAGAGGCAGGTAATATTTCAGATATTCTTTTTTGGAACTGAAATGATATTTCACTCCGGACTCTGGCCCCTGTGAACAGGCTACCAGCCAACAAGAAATAATTGCGGTGACTATGATGATTCTCAAAAAAACACCTCATGGTAATTCGATCAGAGAAATTTAGCCCACATTGACTATTTTGACAAGGAGATGATCTAGCTCCGGCGGCCTGACCAGTCACAATTAAGGATACATTTTTCAACATCATCCTTTTTTTCACAAAAACTACTTCCAATGCCGTTTTGCACAATACCGAGATCGTGAAAAAAAATGGGGCCGCTGTTGTACCCGAGGGACTCTGCTTTTTAGGGGCAACTTTGGGGGCAACAAGAATTTATCGAATCAGAATAGCAGTTTAAATTCAACTGATTAACCCATTAGTTCAGTAGTCCCTGGGCTCTTAGCAGAGGGCAACGTGTATAACCCGTTGAGCATTATTGTCCGGGTTTGAACACACCCTGTATTGCCGCACTCTTAGCAGAGGGCAACGTGTATAACCCATTGAGCATTATTGTCCAGGTTTGAGCACACCCTGTATTGCCGCACTCTTAGCTGAGGGTGACGGACAACCCGTCGAGCATTATCGTTCGGGTTTGAACACACTCCAAAATATTTCCACGTTAGCCATGCGTAAGCACCTCCTCGCCAAAGAGACCTTTGCATAAGTACTTTTTGAGTGACTGAAAAGTGGATGTCGTCCTTTCCTTCGACAAGCTCAGGACAGGCTATCGGCTCAGGGTGAAAAATAAAATCAACGAACTATCATTCTGAGTCCTTCGACAGGCTCAGGATAAACTCAGCGAAGAATCTCGCCTTTGCTTTTGTTTTTTGAGTTATGCAAAGCTCTCCTCGCCAAAGGGGCGATGTTCAACCTGCAGTGCTATTTAGTTTTGTTATTTTTTTCTCATGTCATGGCGCCTGACTGCCCATGCGCACCTGACCATAGGCCCTTTGGTCAAATCAATCCATGATAAAGTGATTGCCCTTGACCAAGGCCACCCACCCACTTAAAAGGAGTTACTGATGAGGGCTTTAATCATTTTCGCAATAATTGTATTTGCCGGTAGCGCAGTGCCGCAGATCATGGCCGCTGACTCCAGTTCGGATAAGCCCTCTATCACGAAAAACGACTCTGACCCGGCCCTTCCCACTTTGCCAGAACACGATGTCATGACCAGCCAGGAAATGGTCAATATCCTCATCACGGTCGCCGATGAATCCAAGGCACTGCCTCATGCGGTCTTGCTGAAATATAAAGGCATCGAGCTAAGATGCATCTATGATGAAAAACATGATCGTATGCGCATCATAGCACCGGTAGCGGCACGCGGTAATATCACGGATGAGCAATTTGAAAAAGCTATGGAGGCCAATTTCCACACGGCACTCGATGCTCGCTACGCTCTCAATAAAGGCATTCTCTACGCCGCCTTCATCCACCCCTTAAGCCCACTCACCAAAGGGCAACTCGAAAGCGCGCTTGTTCAAACTGCAACTCTGGCCGCTACCTTCGGCAAAGATTACAGCAGTGGATTCCTAACCTTTCGCGGCGGTGGCAAACCTCTATAGAGCAGGTGAAATATTTTTCCTGCACGTGACAGGTCTCCTGCCCGCCGAACCCCTGTCACTGTTGATCGCACCTCGACTCTGTTTGTGTGAAATATAGAAGGCCTGATCATTTACGCAAGGCCTAGTGGGCTATCTTTAACAGGTAGTGTCCCAGGAACCAACAGCGTGCCGGGAAAACTGCCCGGAACGATTTTGACGGTGACGCGGACTCAGAAGTCTTAGCTATTCGAGGCGATGGTGTTATCGATATTGGGCTCCTCAATGGTTCCATTTGGCAAAGCTTTGATCCGGTGACCGCACTCGACCCTGCCGGTGGCTGGGCGGTCAACACCAAACGGGGAGAGGGCGTTTCGGTGGATCTGCCCTCCTTAATTAATAGCCTTGGCAAAAAAGGGTAAACGAATTAGGGAAAGTTGCCCCGCCAGCTACAGCTTCCCCATTATCCATTCATAAGCGACTGCATAGCTGATTGTGAACCCTGAACCATCCGTCAAGTATAGCTTTTATTTTCAACAATTTGGACCGAGCCTGCTATTTTTTTATTTTCCCTGTAATAAATCCGGGTTCCTGCCAACTAATTGATGCGTTTTTTCCTCACTTAGGCTATATTTAACCGCTATTTGGAACTCAAACTCAATCCTGCCTGTAGGAACCCGACGTTAGATGTCGCGTGATATTTTGGCACTGAAACCTCTACACCCATTACTTTATCGGGCTAGTTTCAGGCTATGGGTAAACACATCGGAAATAATTTTCCGTCTTACCCGCAGGACTGCGCTTGAGGCCAAAACCAGTTGAAAAGAAAAATGGTTATTTGGTATTTCTCCAGAGAATCAAACTCAAATCTGTAAACTTTTAATGGGGTAGAAACAATGTCAGACCAGCCAGACATAATTTACACAAAAGTTGATGAAGCACCTGAACTTGCCAGCGGATCTTTTCTGCCGATCATTCAATCCTTCACGCAGGTTGCAGGAGTCAATGTTGGAACCAAAGATATCTCGCTTGCAGGCCGGATCATTTCTCAGTTTCCTGATAAGTTAAAGCCGGAACAGCAACAGCCAGACGACTTGGCATTGCTGGGTGAAATCGTTCTCGACCCGAATGCCAATGTCATTAAATTGCCAAACATCAGTGCCTCCAATCCGCAGATTCAGGCGGCAGTGGCTGAATTGCAATCCCAAGGTTATGCGATCCCGGACTATCCTGAATCTCCCAAGACCGACGAGGAAAAAGAAATTCGCGCCAAGTTTGACAAGGTCAAGGGCAGTGCCGTCAACCCTGTTCTCAGACAGGGAAATTCGGATCGCCGGGCAGCCGTTTCGGTAAAAAATTACGCGAAGAGCAACCCGCACAAAATGGGAAAATGGGAGAAGGACTCCAAAACCAACGTTGCCGATATGCAAAGCGGGGATTTTTGTTCCAATGAAAAATCCACCACCATTTCAGCGCAAAATGCAGGCAATGGCCGGATAGAATTTGTCGGTGCCGATGGCAACACCACGGTACTCAAGGACAAAGTGGCGTTGGATGAGGGTGCCATTGTTGATGCGACCGTGATGAGCAAAAACGCCTTACGCGCGTTCATCAAAGATTCCATTGGCAAAGCCAAAGAGCAAGGCGTTCTTTTATCTCTGCACATGAAGGCCACCATGATGAAGGTCTCCGACCCGATCATTTTTGGTCACGGCGTTACGGTTTTCTTTGCAGATGTTTTTGATAAACATGCGGACACCTTTAAAGAATTGGGTGTCAATGCCAACAACGGACTCGGCGATGTTTATGCCAAGATTAAAAGCCTACCGGCTGACAAGCAGGATGAGATCAAGGCCGATATCGAAACTTGCATCAAGAATGGACCTGATCTTGCCATGGTCGATTCTGACAAAGGTATCACCAACCTGCATGTTCCAAGCGATATCATCATCGATGCTTCGATGGCGGCATCCATCCGCACCTCGGGTCGCATGTGGGGTCCCGATGGCAAGGAACACGATACACTGGCCATGATTCCGGACAGCAGTTACTCGGGAATCTATCAGGCCTCCATCGACTTCTGCCGCGAGAACGGTGAATTTGATCCGACCACCATGGGCACCGTCCCAAATGTCGGCCTGATGGCACAAAAAGCGGAGGAATACGGTTCACACGATAAAACTTTCGTGGCCCCTGGCAAGGGTATCATCCGTGTGATTGATGGCGCGGGCAATGCCCTGCATGAGCATGCCGTTGAAGAAGGCGATATCTTCCGCAGTTGTATTGTGAAAGACATCCCGATTCAGGACTGGGTTAAGCTCGCGGTTAACAGGGCACGTGCCTCTTCGACTCCGGTTGTTTTCTGGCTGAACAAAAACAGGTCGCACGACGCGCAGGTCATTGCAAAAGTGACCACTTATTTAAAGGATCACGACACCAGCGGCCTCGATATCCAGACCATGTCCCCCGTTGATGCCATGAAGCATTCATTGCGTCGGGCGAAAGATGGTCAGGACACTATTTCTGCGACCGGCAACGTCCTGCGTGATTACCTCACTGACCTGTTTCCTATCTTGGAACTCGGCACCAGCGCGAAAATGCTGTCTATCGTACCGCTGATTAAAGGCGGCGGATTGTTCGAGACTGGCGCGGGGGGTTCGGCACCCAAACATGTCCAGCAGTTTTTAAAAGAAGGGCACTTGAGATGGGAATCTCTTGGGGAATTTCTGGCACTGTCAGAATCACTGGCTCATCTGGGTCGTAGCAAAGGCAATGCAAAAGCACAGATACTGGCAGATACGCTGGACCGCGCCTCCGGAAAGCTGATGGAAAACAAAAGGTCGCCCGGTCGCGAAGTGGGTCAGTTGGACAACGCTGGCACCCACCTTTATCTGACGCTTTACTGGGCGCAGGAACTGGCCGCTCAAAATGACGACCAGGGCTTGAAAGACAAGTTCGCACCGGTTGCCAAGGAAATCGAATCCAAGCTGGATTCAATTTTAAAGGAATTGGATGCCAACAAAGGCAAAGCGGTTGATATCGGCGGTTACTTCCATCCCGATCCTGCAAAGGTCAAAGCCGGGATGCGTCCGAGTGCAACTTTTAATGCCATTATGGATAGTCTGGCAAACTAAAGACATCTCAAGTTTGGGGCATGCATTTTTTATGATGCCCCGGTTTTTTCGTGAAAAGGCCGGAAGGGAATTTCCCTTCTGGCCTTTTCCATTTTACGAATCATTTTTCCCGATTCTGTCGTGTCACCAGAAAAGCAAACGCCGCCAGAGACCAGAGGATATTGGACTCGATATTGTACCAAGCATAAACAAACAAATTTTCCTGCCGTATCAACGACCTCATACCAATCACGGTAACGAATCCACCGACAACCAACAAGTACAACTTGACGTATTTCATTCACACCCCGGAGATACCCGAACTTATTTTCAAAGAAATTCACACGACAACCATCTGGTTTGACACCGTGTTAAAGTAAAGCCAGTCGCAACACGAAAAGAGTTTTCCAAACTCCCTCTCTCCTACCTTCTATGCTCGATACTATAATCCAGATTACCAAAGAAGCCGGCGACCGAATCATGCAGGTTTACCGTTCGGATGATTTCCAGATTCAAACCAAAGAAGATGGCACACCGGTGACCCGTGCAGATTTGATCGCCCACGACTATATCACAAGGTCATTGGAGCAAGAGTTGGGGCACCCGGTAATTTCAGAAGAGGCACCGGTTCCATCCTATAAAGAACGTGAGCATTGGGATCATTTTTTTCTGGTGGACCCGGTAGACGGGACCCAGGATTTTATCGCTAAAAATGACGAGTTCACAGTCAACATCGCCCTGATTTCGAATGGGGTCCCGGTACTGGGAGTGGTGCTGACACCGGCAACCGGGGAAATATTTTTTGCCGAAAAAGGCAAAGGTGCCTGGATGCGTCAGGCTAAGAATGACCTTCCTTTACCAACGGAAAAACCCGAAGGCTGGGTTCTGGCAAGAAGTTGGCACCACGACAATTCCATGATTGAGTCCTTTGCCCGGGAAAACAACATCACCCAAAGTATCAAGATGAGTTCTGCGATTCGTCTGGCCCGCCTTTCGCAAGGTCGAGTCAACTTATGCGTCATCTCGAACAAATCAAAAGAGTGGGACATTGCCGCCGGGCACATACTTGTCAAAGAGGCCGGAGGTCGCATCGTGGAAATGAAATCCGGGCAGGAACCGGCTTACAACAAACCGGATGTGCAGAATACCTTTTGCCTGGCAGTCTCCGGGGACGTACCGTTATCACAATTGAAATTTTAGTTGAGTGTACTCTTTGAGATTTTTCCTTCCATCCCTTGACAACCATTCATCGGATACCCATTTTACTTAAAGCAAGTGTTGCTCCGATGGTAATGCCATTACTTTTCAAACAGGAGGTGTGGCAATGGAATGGCTCGAAATGTCTGATTCTGGAATGCTCTTTATGGGCATTGCGGCGGGAATTGCTATTATTGGCATGTTCCTGTTCATGGGGAAAAACATGGAGTGATAAAAGCAAACTAAAGGAGAAGAAAAAGGCCGTCCGCAATGGGACGGCCTTTTTTTTTGCACCACAGGACAGAATCAGGTCTTAACCAAGTCTTTAATGGAAAATACCCCAACTACTTTCCCCCGTTCAGTCACCGCTAACCGCTTGATATTTTTTCTGAGCAATTTGTCTCCGGTCTCATTAACGGTTAATAGATAATCCATGGTCAACATGGGACGGGTACAAACTGAATCAACTGTAACCGTTGCCGGGTCCTTCGACTCAGCCAATACCCGACTGATGATATCCGAGCGTGTGACCATCCCGGAGTACCCGTCATTTTCCTCCACAAGGAGGCACCCTACTTTTTTCTCCGTCATTAATTTTGCCGCTTCAAAAATGCTGGCTTCGGGAGCGATACTAACCACAGGGCTACTCATATAGTCGCGTAATATTTGCATGGGCCTCCAAACAGAAAAATGAAATCTTATAATAAATATAAAGGCAAAGGAGGAAAATGCAATCAGTAACTTGCTTCACCCATCTTACCCTGTCGAGGGCAAACCTGTTGTCCAACCTGTCATTCAACAGTCATTCCTGTCACCTCCAGGCTTGACCTGCAATAGACAGTTCAGGGATAACACTTGATAACTTGGGATGGATCAATGCCGAGGCGATCTAAATCCTGCGCAATCGCTTCCTGCCAGCAATAAGACGAAATGACGACGGTGAATTCACCCGAGTGCCAGTGTTCGGAGTTTATCATTGCCGGCTCCAGGATGGGGATACCATGCAGGCGCAAGCCGAATTTCAAGGGATCATTGTCAACTATCAGGAATTGGCGGTTGCCCAAAAATAAAGATGTTTGCTGGACCAAAAATTCGGTGTGGTGCCCGGCCCCCCATATAAGAAACTTTCCTTCACACGGCAGAGCGTCAATAATCTTCTGAACATTTCCAATTGATGATTGTCGGCATTGAACGTAGGTCAAAGCGAGTTGTTTCTCTGCCACCACCTCCACCGAATCGATTTCAGAAGACCCCTCACTTATTTTTTGGGAAACCAGAACGCGGAAGCCGTTTCCTTCGAGATCAGAGGCATGCTCTACCTGCCATCCCGCTTCGACTAACATTCGATTCAAGGTTTGTCGGCTGAAGTGTGATCGATGCGGGATAGAAAAAAATCCGCAAATATCCGGGCCATGAGTTTCAATGGCCCGATCCAGAATGGGGACTTCAATAAGTAACCGGGTGGTTGCCCCCGTCCTTTGCTTGAGAGTCCGCAAAAACTCTAATGGATCAGACAAATGTTCCAATAGATGAAAAAGTGTAACAAGGTCTGCTTGCGGCAGGGAGCCTGGGCTTTCCAAATCATTTTGAATCAGCCGAACGTGGGGAAATTTTTTCCTGCCCGACTGCACCAGGTGAGAATCAGCTTCAATCCCGACAAGCGTATACGACTCAGGGAATGCACCGAGGAACGAACCATCTCCGCAACCAAGATCCAGCACCAATCGTGCTTCGGGGAAATGTTGTTGGACCCATTCGACCCGCTCTTCCGGATGGCAATGACCGTAGCTGGCCCCTGCCCGCTCCATCAACCAGCGAGCACCATCCGGGGTGAACCACGGGTCGGTAGACACCATTCCGCAGACCTCGCAGAAAACTATCCGGTGCGTGAATCGGTTCTGTCCATCCCGGTCTTCAAAACACTGAAAGTCCTCAAGACAAATCAGCTCACTCCCACCACTAGTTTTGCAAAAGGGACAGGGCGCGCTGTTCTGGAGAATCAGCGGAGGTGTTTTGTGCGCGAGTCTTTTAAATAAACTCCAGTCAAGCGCGAGGGTAACAGGCATGAGCCGCCAAACGAGCAAAGGAATAATATCTTTCTTAACGACCTGAAACCTACGAAACTCAAGAACCCGTCAGCCACCCGCCGCATACGCATAACCGCATTGGGTGTTGCCGTTATCTGGAGGGATGCTGTTCCGCCACTTTCAGTTCAGAAACTGACATCGTCGCTACCTTGTTCCCCGGCCGACTTGCGTACCAGTATACCATTCCGACAAAAACCGCGCCGCCGACCACGTTGCCAAGGCTGACCCAAAGCAGGTTGTGTCCGAATCCAAAGCTCGTGATCAACTCGCCATGAGGAAGTAACATGCCAAGCCCCAGCAGAGTCATGTTGGCAACACAATGTTCAAATCCTGATGCGATGAAAGCAAACAGGCACCAGAAAATCATGATGAGCTTTGCCGCATCGCCTTGAATACGGGCCGATGTCCAGACCGCAAGACAGACCAACCAGTTGCACAAAATACCTCGCACGAAAAGCTCCCAGCCACCGGCGTTCATTTTACTTTCACTGACTCCGAGAATGAGGTCGATCGATCCAGACGTCAGGCTTCCGGATTGGAACATCAACCATGCGAGGAATAACGAGCCGGCAAGGTTCCCAAGATAACAAAGAGCAAACAACTTGAAAACCGCTCCCCAGGAAACCACTTTATTGAGGCCCCCAATGACCATGGTCATGTTATTCCCGGTGAACAACTCGGAGCCCGCAAAAATAACGAGGCTCAATGCAATGCCAAAGCTGGCACCCATGATCAGCTTGAGGAAAGCGCCTGCACCTGCCGTATGGATGGGTCCCCCTATTGAGAAAATCAGAATGATTCCAAACCCGACATAGATTCCGGCGAGGCAGGACAAGAAAAAATAGCCCGCAGGCGATCTGGTTATATACTCAACTTTATTTTTTGAAACCTCATTGAACCGATCAATTTCGGCCTGATACATGGTATGCCCTCCGACAGCATTTATTTATTCTGGAATTTTCAGGAAGCGTTGATGGTTTCCCTGTTATTTTTTTCAGACTCGGGCAAACGAACGCCGCGTGCTTTTCTTTTTTTCCGAACAGGATGCATCTTTTCCCTTGTGTGATACGGCACCAGGTGTTGCAAAATGTCGGGCAAATCATCACAGGGAATATTTTCCATGATCCGGGTCGCCAGTTTCGCATTGGGCCCGGTTCGCCCTCCGACAAATATGTCCACAGCGTCCACCACCTTCCCGTTCACCCGTGCCCGCTTGCCCAGCAGACCGATGTCCGCTACCAGATGATTGCCACAACTCGCCGGGCATCCTGACCAATGAATCGAAAGTGGGGAAATGGTCTCCATTCTTTTTTCAAGTTCACGGGAAACTTGAATCGCTCTCGATTTGGTTTCGATGGTCGCCAGCGAACAATAGTCCGAGCCGACGCAGCTAACAAGATTCCTTGTCATCCCGAAGGGTGCGTATAGAAGTTCTTTCAACAAGGGCTCTTCCAACAGGTCCCCCAGTTTTTTATCGGGGACATGAGGAAGGATGAGGTTCTGGCTCGGGGTGAGTCGAATATCTCCGTTGCCATAGCGTTCTGAAAGAACCGCCGCCTGCCTGAAGCTGGTCGCAGAAATTCTTCCCGTCACCACTTTCAATCCGACGAAATTCATCCCCTGCTGTTTCTGCCGAAAGATTCCCACATGATCGTTTTTTTTATTTTCCCTTGCATCCGTGCCCGCCGTCATCAAATCGCGCTCCAATAACTGCACCAGTTCTTTTCGGAATAACACCTCTCCCCACTCTTCCAGAAGAAAGGCGAATCGGTTGGCCGTCCGGGTTTCACGATCACCGAAGTCTCGATAGATGCGAATAATAGCGTCGCACACTTCCACCACTTCCTCGGCTAACACAAAAATATCCAACGGGGTGGCAATGCGATAGCCTCCCGACCCGAGCTTGCCGCCACCCAGAATATTGAACCCGGTGAGCGTTTCCCCGTCCACCAGTTTGCGGGCGGGGATCAGAGCCAGGTCCTGGGTCTCCGCTTCCACACAATTGTGCGGACAACCGGAGATGGACATATTGAATTTACGAGGCAGGTTGGTGAACTCCCGGTTCTCTAAAATGTGCTGAGTCATCGCCAACACCTGCGGCATGCCGTTTATTATTTCGGTCGATTGAAGACCGGCGACCGAGCATCCCATAATATTCCTAACATTATCCATTCCCGTCTGTAGAGAAGTCAGTCCCACCGACTCCATCATTTCAAACACGATCAACACATCTTCAATCTTAAGATGCCGCAATTGAATTTGCTGACGGGTGGTGATGTCGATCACACCATTGCCATAGGTTTCGGAAATATCTGCCAAAGCTTTAACCTGATGCGAGTAGGTCAGGCCATTAGGAATACGGACGCGTATCATGAAGAACCCGGGCGTCGGCTTTCTTAAAAACAAGCCATACCATTTAAGCCGGTGGACATCATCCTCGGAAATGGACTGCCAGCCTTCCTCACCAAAGCGGGCGAGGTCTTTCTTGATCTCCAGGCTATCCTTTTCACTTTTGAATTGTTCCACCTTGTTCATGATGACACTCCTGACAATGAAGGTATGACCGTCCAGCGGTTTCCCTGTCATTACAAAGGATGTGCCAATTGCCGAAACAAACCCGTAACTCGTTTATTCTAAAACCCTGCAAACAATTTCAGGACGCGTAAACTGCGGGGAGAGGCCTGCCAGACAGGAGGGGCATTGCTCGAAAAAAGAACAGCCTGCGAGGCACGTGCTCAATTTTAAACCAATTGCAAAAGCTGAATTTCAGGGCAGATGGACAGGCTTGGAGTGCCTGCCAGGTGTGATCTTTTCGTTAAGGTTTCGGAAAGTCCAGAATCTCATCTGTAAAATAACGTTTCTCGCACTCGGACAAATCATTTTTGACCAGTGATTTTTTAAAAGCCTGGTCGATACGCATCCAAAGTTCTGCAAGGTCATCAGGCACATTGCATTCCTTCAGGCTGTCACGTAAAAGTTGCGCCCTCACCTCAAATAACTCTTCTGTGATGTACATATGTTTGTGACCATTTTTCGGGATAGCACCAGAATAAATTTTTGGCCCACCCATATTGGCAACCATGAAATCGCTTTGCTGGCTTTCAATAATTTTCTGTTCAACCACAGTGAAAAACAGTTTGAGCCATGGATGATCATAAATTTTATCGTAAAAAACTTTATGCACTCGATCTAGCACAGGCTTTCCGCCTAATTTCTCGAGGAGGGTGCTATCTTCCATTTTTCTTCCTTCTTACACCAGTCGAGCATCCTTTGAAAAACACAGGATGGCAGACCAGGTGTCCTGACAAAATTATAAATCTTCCTTCGGGAAGTTTTTCATTTTACTGTGAACCAAAGCAAGAGAATCCATCAAAAACACATCATCGGGATCAATGAAGCGGGCGGCTACCATCCATCCGGAGGTACTTTCTTTCGAGGGATAACAACGGATGACTTCGGCCTTTAGCTCATGTTTTCCAAAAGCATCGTTGCCATCAAGCGTAATGGATATTTCACCATCCGCAGGCAGTTCCCTGTCGAGTTGAAAAGAAATCCCCTCAACGGTCAAGTCAATCACTTTAAAACCCACCGCCACACCCTCTAATGTCACACGCCCGCCAAGAGCGATCGCCGCCCGTGGAAAATATCGCTTGTCTTCAGGTTTTTCTGCCACGCCCACTATCTCCCCTTACTTGTCTATATCAACTACAGCCTGAAGTTCCGTCGCCATTTTGTCAACTCACGGTTTGAAAAAACCCCCTTCCCGAGGGAAGGGGGTTTTCTAAAACAAGTATTGGTTATTCAAGAGTCAACTTTTATTGGTCTCACTGACAATCGCCTGAAGACCCGTGGCCATTTTAGACAACTCGGTTGCCGCCACCTGGGAGTCATTGGCTCCTTGATTGGTACTTTCAGCTGCTGTGGCAACTCCTGCAATATTGTCGGCGATTCCCTGAGATGCTGTTGATGCTTCCAAAACATTGCGACTCATTTCAGTCGTCGTCGCCGTTTGCTCTTCGACGGCACTGGCGATGGTATTGGAAATATCGTTGATCTCAGCAATAACCGTTGTGATCTCTGCAATCGCACTCACCGAACTCTTGGTGTCCGTCTGGATGGCCGCAATTTTATTACTGATCTCTTCGGTTGCCTTGGCTGTTTGATTCGCCAGTTCCTTGACTTCATTTGCCACCACGGCAAACCCCTTGCCCGCTTCACCCGCCCGGGCCGCTTCAATGGTCGCATTGAGTGCCAGCAGGTTGGTCTGCTCCGCGATCGAAGTAATGACTTTGATCACCTGCCCAATCTCGACAGAACTTTCGCCCAGTTTGGTGACCACACTGTTGGTTTTCTCAGCAAGGGTAACTGCCGATTGCGCCGTTTGAGCCGCTTTTGAAGCATTTTCTGAAATCTCCTTGATGCTGGCACTCATTTCTTCCGTTCCAGAAGCCACCGTTTGAATATTGGAACTGACCTCATTGGAAAGGGTGGAAACCATATCCGGTTGCAGTCGTCACTTTTTAGCTCCCTCAAGTATTATTGATTACCCAAGACTTTCTAATATTAAAATCCGATTCCTATGCTGACCATGAACCTTCATTCAAGAAGTTTTTGTGAATTTGCCAGCGCATTTAATTTATCCAACACCACCAGCATCAACATTAGGCTCACGGCACACCCCGCCTTTGTCAACAACAACTTTAAGAAAGAAAAAGGTGGTTTTGCTAGCACTGTTTATTATGGAAATGGCTAAAGGAAAAGGCTAAAAGAAAGACTTTATACTGCTTTACGAATGGCAAACAACTGGTCGGCAAACACATCAATTTCGTACTGACCGAGGGTGGACAGGGTATCCAGCGCACGATTGCAGTAGAAACCCACATGAGTGGGATCATCTTTATACCACCAACTTTTGAAATGATCCTGAGCCTGTGGATGTTCAACAAAGGCATTGGTCATCAGGGTAGAAAACACCATCACCCCGCCGGGGGCCAATACTTTTTCCAGCTCTTTCAATTCGGCAAAGGGGTCGGGAAGATGTTCAATAACTTCCACTCCAATGACCGCAGAAAACTTTGATGTGTAACTCTGATCCGCAAGATAGCCATGGATCATGGGTTCAAGGGACGTGGTCGGCACTCCCAGTTCGTTCAGGGCTTTCGACAAACTGCCGCAACCGGAACCGAAATCGAGAATGGATTCTGGCTTGCAATACTGCAAAACAACATTCAACAAGGTCTTCGCCTTGGACTCCCAGCTACCTGGCTCAGCCGTTCCCCATTGGCCTTTGTAATGCGCCTCCTCTTCCCTGTTTGAAACCATATCAGGCGAAAATATAAAAAAGCAGGCCGGGCAACGATAAAACCGGCGCCCATTTTCATAGAACAAAGGGGATGTTGTTTTACAAATTCTGCAGTTCATAGTCAGCTTTTTTGGATATCCTTGGGAAATATTGGGTTTCGGGTAGCGCAAACTATAATTTTCCTTTAGTCTAAATATGGAGTTTACGTTTACTTTAAATTCAAAAGCTCATCCCTTAAATTTTAATCGCACGAAACCTTTTATTCAGATGTCAGGCGAGTTCTTGATGGCTCCATTCGAAATTATCTAGGCCCACTTAAATCTTTTCGGAATAAACCCTCAAAGGCCTTAGCAAAACCGGTCGGATCCCACTCATTTTTATGGAAAAAATTAAAGTTCTAGTTGTCGATGATTCTGTAGTCATCCGGAAAATTGTATCGGACTCTCTTTCCCAGGACTCTGCGCTGGAGGTGGTGGGCATTGCGTCAAACGGAAAAATTGCGCTCCAGAAAATTCCCCTTCTAAAGCCAGATATCGTGACCCTCGATATGGAAATGCCGGTAATGGATGGTCTGGAAACTCTGGACCACATGAAAAAACTGCATCCCGATATTCCCGTCATCATGTTCAGCACTCTGACCCAAAGAGGAGCCTCTTCTACTCTGGATGCCTTGGCAAGAGGCGCAGTGGATTACACTGGGAAGCCGTCCAATCTCAGTAACAACCGTGGCGGGGTGGACCAAATCCGGGATGATCTTATTCCCAAGATAAAAAGTATCTGCGCCACCCGGCTAAAAAGACCTGCTCCCGCCCCCACGTCAACAATAACCAAAACCACCACACCTTTGGTTCCACCCCTGGTAAAACCGGTGTTAGCACCGACTCCACCTGGCGTAACCAGAATCGATTGTGTTGCTATAGGGGTTTCAACCGGTGGGCCCAATGCGCTGTCTGACCTGATGCCAACATTTCCTGCGGATTTCCCTGTGCCCATTGTGATCACGCAACACATGCCGCCTCATTTCACCAAACTATTAGCGGAGCGGTTGTCCGGAAAATCCAACATTGAAATTGTAGAGAATGAACCGGGGATGGAATTGAAACCTGGTCGCGCCATCATTGCGGCGGGTGATTATCATATGACAGTCCATCGAGATGGCAATACTTTAAAGACAGGTGCCAATCAGCAACCCCAGGAAAATTCCTGCCGACCCGCAGTGGACGTTATGTTCCGCTCGGTCTCCGATGTTTTTGGCAAAAACACTCTGGCGGTGATCTTGACAGGGATGGGACAGGACGGTTTAAAGGGTTCGGAAGTGATCAAAAGCAAGGGCGGGAGGATTATGGTGCAGGACGAAGAATCCAGTGTGGTATGGGGTATGCCAGGCTTTATCGCCAAAGCCGGTCTGGCTGAAAGCATCCTGCCCTTAAATATGATGGGTCCAAAAATTATTCAGATGTGCAAGGTCAACCGGATCGTCTGATTCTCCGAACCTCCACCACCTTACGGTGGGGCTAACGGGCTGTATCTTTTTTGAATACAAATATTTTCAGAGCGCATCGCAACATGTTTCCCGCTGGCTGACCGCCAGGTCTGGAATCAGGTCCCTGGCCTTTTCCCCAGGCCTTCCTTGGCACCCGATACCTTGACGAATATCTCGTCTTCATCAATTTTAAACATCATCATCTGGCTGGGTACGCCCCTGGGTAACAGCGGCTCAACATCGTGCCCTTTCATAATGGTCGGCAACGACATCACCACTTTCACACTATCCGTTGCCAGCCGGGCTACGATATCTCCTGCCACTACATTGGCAAGCTCACCCACCACATCGCCCATTTCGGGGCTGTCATAAGCCAGTTCAAAACCGGCAAATTTAAAGGCCAAGCTTTCGGCGGATTTTTTGGGTAAAGTCACCATGAGGAGCCAAGTGATGTCTCCGACAAAGGAAATAATCCCTAGCACCCCTTCGCCAGTGGAGCTATTCCCGTTTTCATGCGGAGTCGGGGCATCCCCAAACATCGTCCCAAAGCAACTGACAACTGAGTCATTAACACAAGTCACCAGTTCCTTCGGTACGGCATCGGCTGTAAATTCATATGACATAACTTTCCCCATTCAATGAATTAATTACGGAATTCAATTCGGTATGACCAGAAATTTAACCTCTGGTAATTTTGGGAACTCCCTGGCGGAACTTCAATGTCCACCGGGATTCCATACAAACCGTCCTCTAAAAAACTCGCGCTCTTAAAAAAAACCTATCCCTCGTAACACCTTAATTTAACAATCTATTAGATTGCCTATTTCTTACTTAATAGAAATGTATTTGGCAGAAATGTCAACTTAAAAATATGATTACCAACAGTTTTTCCACAATGGTCGTACGCTAGAAAGAGCGTCAAAAAAAATGCGCTCCCAATTTGGAAACGCAGGGCAATATCTACTTACCTAAAACAAGATATATCTGAAGGTATAAAGCTTACCGCCTATGCTCCAGGCAAGACATTTGTTTCGATCTCATATCTTTAATCAGGGGAATCTGCCAAAAACACATGCAAGGGCCTAAACCAAGAGGCCATTTTAAAAATCATTTAAAAATTGCTTTGATTTTTTCTTCCAGTTGATTTGCGTTGAAAGGCTTAACAATATACTGGCTGACACCGGCCTGCACCGCTTCAACAATTTTTTCTTTATCAGCCTCTGAAGTCACCATTAAAAAAGGAATCCCCTTAACCGAGTCATCCTCCCTGACAGCTTTGAGAAACTCGATCCCCGTCATTTTTGGCATGTTCCAGTCTGAAATGATCAGATCAAGCCCACCCTCTTTAGCGCGTTTCAACCCCATTTGACCGTCCTCGGCATCTGACAGATTAGCCACATCAAAACCCAACTGCTTCAAGGTATTTTTGATGATCTGCCGCATGACCGATGAATCATCAACTACCAAAACTTTTTTTCCTTCGTACGCCATTAGAGTTCCCCGTCAAAAAAATGTTTCCGAAAATTTAAAAAGTGCATAATTGTTTAACCAGAAGCCCCCCTGCCCAATCGATCCCCGTTCGTTTTAGTAGAAACGTCTCATAAAAAACTGTCAAGAAAAAAGAGTCCCAAAAAAAAACAGAAAAAATAAAACTGGTTATCGCACTGCTTTGAACTATGCGTGAACCGGCCGGGTCTCCTCATACAATGTGTCTCTCTCCATGGGGACCCTGCCAGCTTCTCTAATCATGGCAATAATCGTGCTTTGGTGAAATATCTGATCCGTGGAAGCTCCTGCGGCATGGATGATTTTCTCCTCAACAACCGTGCCATCCATATCATCTGCTCCAAAGGACAGTGACAGTTGAGCGATTCGCGGAGTGATCATGATCCAGAAAGCTTTCACATGCGGAAAGTTATCCAGCATGAGACGCGACACCGCAAGAGCCCGCAGGTCCAACTGTCCGGAAGTTGATGGCAGGAAATCGAGCACCGTATTTTCCGGATGAAACGACAGCGGAATAAACGTCACAAAGCCACCGGTTCTATCCTGCAATTCGCGCAACTGAATCAGGTGATCGACTCTTTCCTCCACTGTTTCCAGATGCCCGTACAACATGGTGGCATTGCTTTTCAGCCCCACTTTATGGGCGGTCTCATGTGTGTCCAGCCACATTTTCCCGGTGAGCTTTTCGTTGCAGATTTTTTTGCGGACACGTTTGGCAAAAATTTCAGCACCGCCTCCCGGAATGGAGCCGAGCCCCGCATCCAACAATTCTTTCAGCGTTTCATCCAGCGGCTTGCCAGCAAGCTCCGCCAGATAGTCCAGCTCAATCGCGGTAAACGCCTGAATGTGTACTTCCTGGAAACGCTCTTTTAACCCCCGCACCATGTCCAGGTAATATGAATACGGCAGGTCCGGATGCAATCCCCCGACAATATGAAACTCGCTGACCTTGCCGCCCTTGTAGGCGGCGGCATCATCAAAAATAGTTTCCAGCGATTTCACATAAGCGTCAGGGTTGTCTCCCTTGACACCAAAGGCACAAAACTGACAACTGTGAATGCAGATATTCGTCGGGTTGATATGACGGTTATGGATGAAAAAAGTTTCGTTGCCGCTCACCTGCTCGCGGACATGGTTCGCCAGATGGCCCACTCCCAGAATATCGGGCGTGCTCCAGAGCGTGACCCCATCGTCAAACGACAGGCGCTCACCAGCAAGAACCTTTGCTTCAATTTTGACTAGAGAAGAATCCAGATACTCAAACATTTTTATTCACTCAAAAAGTTTTAATTCGACAATACAAATTGTGACCGAAATCCTAACACAGGAATTTTCACGAATCCAATCATCACCGCTCTCCCACGAAGAGCCTACAATTCATTGACCATCTGCCTTGTGCTCATTTTTTGCATTTTCCGATTATACATTTTATGCGACGGCTTGACCTGCTCACGAAATGTTTTCTGCCATAAGACTTTGGCGACCGGATCCTGCGTCGCAAGCAAAATGGGCTTGCCCCCCGGCCCCAGTTTTTTCGGTAATTTTTTATTCACTATAACCACACACAATCCGCAATGACGATCAGCATCAGCACCATACTGATGAGGCCATTGACATTAAAAAACGCCATGTTCACTTTTGACAAATCGTCTTTCTTAACCAGTGAATGCTCGTACCACAATAATCCCGCCACCAAAGCCACGCCAGCAAGGTAGGTCCAGCTCAACAGGGGAGAGAGCAGAAGACCCAGCAGAAAGATCACCATAATAAAATGAGAACCGGACGCCAGTTTCAACGCATTTTCTACACCGAATCGCTTTGGCACCGAATACAGAGACTGCTTCCGATCATTGTCGACATCCATGCAGGCGTACAGTATATCAAATCCTGCTAACCAGAAAATAACAGCCGCCCCCAGCACCAGCGACAAAAAAGATATCTCTTCGCGGATAGCTACCCACGCCCCGACCGGAGCGATCGCCAGCGCCAGGCCAAGAAACAGGTGCGAGGCCCAGGTGAAACGCTTGGTCAGGGAATAGAAAAATATGATGACTAAAGCCAGCGGCGATAGCATCAGTGCCAGCGAGTTCAATTTGCCTGCTGAAAAAATAAAAATTGAGGATGAGACCAGTAGGAAAATCCAGTAGGCCGTCATCCCGACAGCTCCCGCCGGCAAGGCGCGGTTCATCGTCCTCGGATTGACCGCATCGAAACGCGCGTCAACGATCCGGTTGAACGCCATTGCAGAACTGCGTGCCCCGATCATGCACAGTAGAATCCAGAACAATTTTTGCCACGGCGGGAAACCTTCAGCCGCCAAAAATGCGCTCATGATAGCGAACGGCAGAGCAAACACCGTGTGCTGGATTTTGATGTCCTTTAAAATAACGAACAATTTATGAAACATAAATCAATACCTGCTCCAAACTGAATAAATCTTTGCTTCCCAGGAAACCCGCCACAGTGGCAAATAAACCTTCACGTCCAGAAGTCTAATCAGTATTATAAACCACCTGACTTTTCACACGGGATTTCCAAACCCCAATGGAGCCTGAACTCCTGGCTCTTTTTTAATTCTTGTTATAGCCTGAAACCGTTTTACGACCAACCAACCCTGACTTCTTGCCATGGAAAAATTAAAGCGTCTTGGAAAACTGCTGGTCCCTTACAAAACCGCTCTCATCTGGGGCAGTGTTTTTCTGGTGATCTCATCGAGCACCAACCTCATCATCCCCATGTTCATCCGCGACCTTGTCGATGTGGTCATGGTGAAGAAAGACCTGTCGGCGCTCAACACCATGGCACTGTCCATCTTCGGCCTGTTCATTGTGCAGATGATATTTTCCACCGGACATAATTATTTATTCGACCTGACGGAAAAGCGGGTCATCACCGACTTCCGCAAAAACATCTTTAACCACCTACACACCTTGTCGCTCAGTTTTTTTGCCAAGCGACGCACCGGCGAAATCCTGTCGCGCCTGACCAACGATGTCACCACGGTGGAAGGCTTCGTCACCGACCTGCCGGCAACCGTGATCCAGCAGTCGATCCGCCTGCTCGGTGGCATCGTCATCATCATTTATCTCAACTGGAAACTGACTTTCACCATACTGGTCCTGCTTCCTGTTTTGATTTTGTATGCAAAAACTTATGGCAAGCGTTTAAAGTTTCTCTCCAAGGAAATTCAGGACAAGCTCGCCAGTGCCACCACCATCATTGAAGAGAACATCACCTGCATCCCGGTGGTCAAATCTTTCGTGCGCAGTAAACTGGAAATGGGACGCTTTTCCGATGCGATGGAAGACAGTTTTCAGTCTGCAAAAAAACGTGTGGCCATCTCGGCATTCTTCGGCCCGACCATTGGCTTGATTTCCTTCTCCACTGCGCTGGCCCTGTTGTGGTACGGCGGTCATGAAGTCATCGATGGCAGTATCAGTCCCGGTGAACTGATCGCCTTCATCCTTTACGCCACCATCATCGCCGGTCCCATGGGCAGTTTCGCGAGGCTCTACACGCGCATTCAGGAAGGGCTCGGCGCCAGCGAACGCATTTTTGAAATCCTCGACACCGAAGGCGAAGTGCGGGACCTTCCGTCTGCCACCGTGATGCCCCGCATCGAAGGGCGCGTCCGCATCCAACATCTGCACTTCCATTATCGTTCCGATCAGGAAGTCATCACCGACCTCAATATGGAAGTCGAGCCGGGCGAGATGATCGCGCTGGTTGGCCCCAGTGGTGCCGGAAAATCCACGCTGGTTTCGCTCCTGCACAGGTTTTACGATCCGACCCAGGGCGCGATTCTGGTCGACGACACGCCTATTCATAAAGTGCAGATGGAAAGTTACTGGAAGCAGATCGCGTTTGTTCCTCAGGAAACTATTCTGTTTGGCGGCACCATTGATGAAAACATCCGCTATGCACGCGAAGGGGCGACCGATGAAGAAGTGATTGAATCAGCAAAGACGGCCAACGCGCATGGCTTTATCACCGAATGCCCGGAAGGTTACCAAACGATAGTCGGAGAAAAAGGTATTCGGCTTTCGGCGGGGCAACGCCAACGCATCGCCATCGCACGCGCCATCCTGAAAAACCCTCGTATGCTGATCCTCGATGAGGCTACCTCGGCCCTCGACAACGAATCCGAGCTACTCATACAGGAAGCACTCGACCGCCTGATGAAAGACAAGACCTCGTTCGTCATCGCGCACCGGCTCTCAACCATTCACAACGCAGACAAGATCATCGTGATGGATCGAGGCCGCATTGTCGAGACGGGCACGCATACCCGGTTGATGGAACACAAAGGGCTTTATCAAAAACTGTACACGCTGATGAGTTTTCAGATGAAACAGGAAGTAGAACCATTATAGTTTTTGACCGTCTCGACCTTAAATCACACAAAATTAATTGGCTATTAAGGACTGCGCCAATCCACCTTCTCCTCAATACCTGTTTTCTATTTCTGGCAAAGGATTTCCTGTTTTTTAAATCAAATAATTTCCGATCTCCGATCGCCTTATTACGATCAGTTTTTGTTTCCTCTAATAGGATATTGACACGGTATTCTCATATCCTCGCCAATCCAAACGCCCTGAATCAAGAAAGATTTTACTTACTAAAAGGCTGATTTTCCTCTGTCTCGCCTAGTCCCTCCCTTCAAATTGAATAGATTGATGGTATTCGGGGACGGTTGAGTTGCTGAACACCTCATTTAAAATGATGATCCTGATCCCCCAAAAAAATAATTAAACTTTAGAAAAAAACGAGTCCAAAATTGTTGTAACTGAAATTGTCGGCCTTATACTAATTCGGAACACTAGGATTTCACATTCGTTTTCAAACGCGCCTACTGATCAAGGCGACGAGGTGATTACCATCAAAAACCAGGGGACAATTACTGCGGTTTCGGCAACCCTTCTAACCATCCTGATTTGTCTTGGCTGGTTGGGGGTTGGTTCCGTTCAAAACCAGTTAAAAGAAAAGCTTCGCGAACAACTAAAGTCAAACCTTAGCGCGACCCTTGATGCCTTCAAATACTGGGCAAACGACAAAAAGATCAATGCAGAAATTCTATCCAGCCAACCCTTAATCAATCAAAACATGCGTCATCTGATACGCATGAGCAAGGCCAACAATAATTCAAAAGAATTACTTCTGGGATCGGAACAACTCGCGTGGCTAAGAACCCACCTCGGTGCTTCCTGCACCCGCTTTGGATTTATCGGGTTTGTCATTTTTGATCTTGATGGCAATCAAGTGGGTGCCTTGTTGGATTCCCCGGTAGGAGAATCACCGCTGAAAGAAAAAGGTGGATTCTTTTTTAAATCGGTGCGGGGGGAGATAGCCCTGTCCCTGCCATTTCAGGGGGAGGTGCCACTTCCTGATATCAATGGAAAAATGCATTCATCATGGCCAACCATGTTTGTTTCTGCTCCTATAGTTTCACCTGAAGGACAAATCGAAGGAGTCCTCGCGCTCAGGATTCGACCTGAAATCGACTTAAGTAAAGTCATGACCATTGCCCGGTTCGCAAAAACCGGCGAATCTTATATGTTTGACAAAGAAGCCACCCTCCTGACCCAAAGCCGGTTTGACCAGCAATTAGGAAATATTCATTTATTGGACCCAGGCCAATTGTCAATTTTAAACATTAAAATTCGAGCCCCTGGAAGAAACCTAATCAACCAGCCTTTGTCCAAAAATGAGAAGAATTCAAAATGGCCTCTGACCAAAATGGCCCTGTCTGCCCTCCAGCAGACAACAGACGAGAATGTAGAAGGTTACTCGGATTACCGCGGAGTCCCAGTCGTGGGTGCCTGGACATGGGTCCCTGAATATCAGTTTGGAATCACTACAGAAATAGACAAGGACGAAGCCTACGGCCCAATTCAAACTTTGGTCAAATGGTTCCTTGGACTCGCCACCCTGCTTATAATTGCCTGCATCGTTGGATGGAAGTTTAGCCTGGTGTACGGACAAAACCGAAAGGAATCTCTTCAAAACGAAAGAAGATTGAACTCGTTAATAAATAGTTTGCAGGATTCAATCATAGCCATAGATAAAAAAGGAACTATCTTATCAGCAAGCCCCTCGGTAAAAGAGAGGTTTCAATACAGCCCCCAGGAGTTGATCGGAAAAAATGTCAGAATGCTGATGCCTGAACCCTACAAATCTGAGCATGACAGCTACCTTAAAAACTACCTTCGAACGGGCCAGGCAAAAATTATTAATTTGATGCGTATTCTTGAAGGCCAGCGAAAAGACGGAACAGTATTTCCAATGGAGCTCCGGGTCACAGAAATACTCTGGGACGGTAAGCCGCAATTTACCGGGATCATTCGCGACATCACCGATTTGAAGCAATCAGAAGAAAAATTAATTGAGGCCAATCAGTTACTGGAAGATCGGATTGATGAACGAACCAAAGATCTTAACAAGGCGACCCAAAAAGCAGAACGCGGTAGCGAAGCCAAATCAGAATTTCTTTCTCGAATGAGTCACGAACTCCGAACCCCCATGAACGCCATCCTGGGCTTCAGCCAATTAATGAGAGCCAACACCGTAGAAGAACTCACAAAAAATCAACATTCACAAGTCGATGAAATCATGAAAGCAGGCAAACATCTGCTTGAGCTTATCAATGAAGTCCTGGATCTGTCATCAATCGAATCCGGGAAAATCACGCTATCACCCGAACCCGTAGATATCGTTGATCTTATTACGGAAGTTATTACCATTTTGGAGCCCATGGCTGACCAGTATAAAATCAAACTGGTCAATGAAACTGAAAAGAACGAGGCCCTGTTTGTCAAGGCCGACAAGGTCCGGGTCAAGCAGGTCCTGCTAAACCTGATTTCCAATGGAATAAAATATAATCGTATTGAGGGATCCGTTACTCTCTCCACCAAGAATAGTGATGGAAATTTTCTCCGTATCAATGTCCAGGATACAGGCATGGGCATTTCGAGTGAAAAATTACAAAAAATTTTCGAGCCTTTCGATCGCCTTGGTGCCGAGACCAGCGAAACTGAAGGTTCCGGCATAGGCATGACTATCACAAAAAAGTTAATGGAAGTGATGGATGGATCCATCAATGTTGAAAGCGTGGTTGGGGAAGGCAGTTGTTTTTACATCATGTTACCCAAGTGTGAGGCTCCTAGAAAACGACCCCATCTAAAAGGAGAAAATACTAAAATCCCAATACTTGCGCTTTTGGAACAAGATAAAGGCCACACCCACTCCCTCCTTTACATAGAGGACAACTCGGCAAATCTGCGCCTGGTTGAAGACATCCTTAAGTCCAGACCCTATATACACTTCCTGTCCGCATCTCAGTCTGAATTAGGACTTAATCTGGCAAGGTCGCACTGTCCCGATTTAATCATCCTTGATATCAACCTCCCTGGGCTGGATGGATACCAAACCCTGAAACATCTTGAAAACTATCATGAAACCTTTGAAATCCCCGTAATAGCCCTGAGTGCCAATGCCATGCCTAAAGATATAAAAAAGGGACTGGATGCCGGGTTCAAGGAGTACCTGACCAAACCTCTGGAGATGGAGCACTTCCTCAAAGTAATTGATAAATTCATTCCCCTGGTTAAACCGCAATAGAGTATTAGCCCTGCTCATCATTGCTAAAACCAGAGCTACTCAAAAGCAAAACCAAAAAACCTGAGGGTTTTCAAACCGACTGGAGGCAGACCATGGCACCTAAAAAAAAGCCGTCCTGAAAAATCTCTCCCCACTAAAACTGAAAAACCAATTTTTGCCCAGGCCGAACCTAATATTCACATCCACCCGTTCAATCTGAGCAACTTATTGTCTTTTATGCCTTTATTCAGAAAAAAGAACCTCTGAAAGAAACTCCCGATTTCTTTAAATTGACCCATTCAAACTTTTTTTCATTTATTTTAAAAAAAGCCTTGCCAAGTCAGTAGGTTCCGGATATATTCCTTTCTCCGGTCAACACATTGATCGTTTTTTGTTTCAGGTGTTGTCCGGTATTACCTACCGATCAAACCATTTACGGGTTTCACCCGTATTGTTCTTTTACAAGTGAATATGGCGCCAACATGTTTTGCGGGTGCTTTAACAATTACTTTGATAAAATCCAGATCAATTTTTCTGGTTTAGTTTTATAAACTGGAGAGTTTGATCCTGGCTCAGAACGAACGCTGGCGGCGTGCCTAACACATGCAAGTCGAACGAGAAAGTTCCCTTCGGGGAGCGAGTAAAGTGGCGCACGGGTGAGTAACACGTGAATTATCTGCCCTCGAGACCGGGATAACCTGACGAAAGTTAGGCTAATACCGGATAAGACCACATTTCATAAGGAGTGTGGCCAAAGGGAATCTCAAATTTCGCTTGAGGATGAGTTCGCGGACCATTAGCTAGTTGGTGGGATAAAAGCCCCCCAAGGCGACGATGGTTATCCGGCCTGAGAGGGTGAACGGACACACTGGAACTGAGACACGGTCCAGACTCCTACGGGAGGCAGCAGTGGGGAATTTTGCGCAATGGGCGAAAGCCTGACGCAGCAACGCCGCGTGCGGGA
>JAJDBF010000061.1 GCA_029261535.1 Nitrospinaceae bacterium
ATCGTTGTTCGTGGGTAAGTTGCGTGTAACCTCTCATCGGTGCACCTCTCGCTTTGGTCGGTGGGAAAAACCACGATGTTACCGCAGCTTATCCACTTTCCCAATCGATAGAAGTTGCACTTACTATTTGAATCTAAGAAAGCCCGGCAACAGATGAGTCTCAATAAATATTGAACAGCGCGAGTTCAACGGTTCCCAACCACGCCACGTTTACTGCAAAATTCCTCCACCGGGCATTCACTACAAAAAGGTGACACCGGCTTACAGCAATTTTGGCCGAAGGCAACCAGCAGTTCGTTGAACTCTTTCCAGTATCTTTTAGGCAGGCTGTCGCGCAGAGCCATTTCTGTTTCATCGGGAATACGCGTCTGAACCAGATTCCACCGGTTGGCGATTCTGTGCACATGAGTATCGACACAGATACCCATTTTTCCGAAACCCAGAATCAGCGTCAGATTTGCCGTTTTCCTTCCGACACCCGGTAACTCCAGCAGACCTTCAAGGGTATCCGGGACTTTGCCATCATTCTCCTTGACCAGTTTTCGGCAGAGAGCGGACAGGCTTCGCCGCTTGTTGCGAAAAAATGCCACCGGATAAATTGCCTTTTCCAGTTTCCCAAGAGGAATCTTGAGCATGTTCCGGGGGTTGTCCGCGAGGGCAAGTACCCGCTCTGCCGCCTCTTCCATAACTTCATCACGGGTTCGCAAGCTGAGCAGTGTGCTAACCAAAACACGAAATGGGTCCCCTGCCCTGCTAATCCGGATTAATGACGGGTCCCGCCAGTGCTTGCAGGCTAATCGAAGCCTCTTCAATGTAAGGGAGAGTGAACGAGCATCCATAATTTAGAAACAGTGAAAACTTTCCGGAAATTCTAGTAAAAACCCGTTGATTTTGCTAGTATAACCAGCTTGAGGACCAATCAAACTATAGGTATCAACAGGGCCTCTCCCCAGGTCATAAAGGGAGGGGCTGTTTCAGTCCTGCAAATTATTGGGTGAGCTAATACCCGATGTTATTCAGCAGGCACAAAACCTATCTTAAACTCTTAAGCATTCAATTCATGCAACATACCATATCAGTTCTTGTCATTAACAAATTCGGTGTCTTGTCACGGATAGCAGGTTTATTCAGTGGACGCGGTTTCAATATTGAAAGTCTCAATGTTGCCGAGACCACCGACCCCAATATTTCGCGGATGACGATTGTCACTCGTGGCGATGAAGAAAAAATTGAGCAGATCACCAAACAGCTCAATAAGTTGATTGATATCATCAAAGTGATCGATCTGACTGAAGAGAACTTCGTTGACCGCGAGATGATCCTGGTCAAAATGAACGCCGAGCCCCGTGTGCGTGAAGAAATACTGCGGATCGTGGAAATATTCCGGGCCAAAGTTGTGGATGTCAGTTCTGCGACTTACACCATCGAGATCACAGGTGACCAGGGGAAAATTCAGGGGTTCCTTGAATTACTCCGGCCCCTCGGAATAAAAGAACTCGTGCGATCAGGACGCATTGCCATGAGCCGCGGCATGAAATCTATCAACTAGCCTAACTGAAGGAGAATCCCCTTGGGCAAAGCCTATTACAATAAAGATGCGGACATCAAAATTCTAAAAAAGAAAACCATCGCCATCATCGGTTATGGCAGTCAAGGCCATGCCCACGCTCGCAACCTGCATGACAGCGGCATGAAAGTCATTGTTGGCTTGCGTAAGGAAAGCAAATACTGGAAGCGTGCCCAGAATGACGGCCTCACAGTCAAGACGGTAGCAGATGCAGCAAAAGCCGCTGACATCATGATGATTCTGGTACCCGATGACAAACAGCGCGCCGTGTACCTCTCAGAAATTGAGCCGCATCTTAAAAAAGGCAACGCCCTCGCTTTTGGTCATGGATTCAATATCCATTTTGGTCAGGTGGTGCCCCCATCCAATGTCGATGTATTCATGGTCGCGCCCAAGGGACCGGGGCATCTGGTTCGCAGAACTTTCGAGCAAGGTGCCGGTGTGCCGTGCCTCATGGCGGTTTACCAGAACCCGACCAAGAACGCCAAGAAAATTGCCCTGGCGTATGCCAAAGGAATCGGCGGAACCCGTGCTGGTGTTTTAGAAACCACGTTTCGTGAAGAAACAGAAACCGATCTTTTTGGTGAACAAGCTGTCTTGTGCGGCGGGGTCACCGAACTCATCCGCGCCGGATTCGATACCCTGGTGGAAGCCGGATACAACCCGGAGCTGGCATATTTTGAATGCCTGCACGAATTGAAACTCATAGTCGACTTGATCTATGAAGGTGGCATTGGCAATATGCGTTATTCCATCAGCACCACTGCGGCCTACGGCGATGTATCGCGCGGTCCGCGAATCATCACTGACGAAACTCGCAAAGAGATGAAGAAAATTCTCAGCGAAATCCAGAACGGAGAATTCGCCCGCGAATTCATTCTGGAAAACCAGGCCAATCAACCCGTCATGAATGCCAAGATGAAACGCGATTCAGAACACAAGATTGAAGTCGTCGGTGAAAAGTTACGCAAGATGATGCCGTTCGTTGGCAAAAAACTTCAGTAACCGCGACCGTTATGCGCATTCCAATTTCAAATGACGGTTACCGTTTCATTTTACCCCTTATCGCGAGCACCGCTCTGTTTTTTTATTTAGACTGGTGCATCGCTGGTGGACTGAGTGCCCTTGCCTTGCTGTTTGTCGTGAATTTTTTTCGCGACCCGGAGCGGGACATCCCCACTCAAGTTGGGCTGGTCGTCTCCCCTGCCGATGGCAAGGTGGTTGAAATTCAAGAAGACACCGATCCTCTACTGTCAGACCCGATGGTTCGCATCAGCGTTTTTCTGAATGTTTTCAATGTCCACGTCAATCGTGTGCCAGTGCCCGGCAGGATTCTGGCAATCCGTTATAATAAGGGGAAGTTTTTGAATGCCGCTAATCACAAGGCATCCCTTGATAACGAGCAAAACGCGGTGTTGATAGAGTCCGGTTCGCACAATATTCTGGTTAAACAGATCGCAGGGCTGATTGCCCGGCGTATCGTCTGTTGGGTCAAGGAAGGCCAATCCATGGAAGTTGGAGAGCGATTTGGCCTGATTCGGTTTGGGTCCCGCACCGATATATTTTTACCCAAAGGCTCTACAATTGATGTGACGATTGGTGATAAAGTAAAAGGCGGCAGTAGCATTCTGGGAAAACTTCCTGGAGGTTCTTGAAGATGAAAGTCAACCGGGTTCAATTGAAAAAGGGCATCTATATTTTGCCCAGCCTTTTGACCACCTGCGGCGTTTTCTGCGGATTTTATTCCTTCATCGCCACCATGGAAGACAAGTTCGATGTGGCGGCTGTTGCCATTCTGCTCGCCATGGTGTTTGATGGCCTTGATGGGCGCGTGGCCAGATTGACAGGAACCTCCAGTGCCTTTGGCGTGCAATACGATTCTCTGGCGGACGTTATCTCATTTGGAATGGCCCCGGCATTTTTGACCTACGCCTGGGTGTTGAAACCGTTTGGTCACCTCGGCTGGATGGCGGCTTTTCTCTACCTGTTATGCGGTGCGCTGAGACTGGCCCGCTTCAATGTCACCAAACCGGATTTGCTTGGAAATTCCTTTATGGGCCTGCCCATCCCGGCGGCGGCAGCTGTTATCGCATCCATAGTAATAGCCTTTGAAGACCTGTTCTTTACCCGGCTCGACCCCATTATCATGGTGTGCGTGGTCTATAGCCTCGCTTTCCTGATGGTGAGCAACCTTAAATATCCGGCCTTCAAGCAACTCGAATTCAAAAAACGCGTTCACTTCACACGATTCCTTTTTGTTGTGCTGATATTGTACGCATTCGCCACCGTGCCCAAGGTCGCCTTGTTCCTCATTACCGGAATGTACCTCTTGAGTGGGCCCTTTTTCTGGCTTCGGTCGATTGTTAAAAATCCCCAGGCTCCCCAACAACAAGGGATCGATTCCAAATAATTCAAGAACCTCTCCTGTAACGCTCCGGGAGCGGCATCGAACTTATTAAAAATATTTCAAAACAACTCTTATGTCCTGGATCGACAAATTCAAATCCAAAGCGGGTATTGGAAAAAAAATTCCCAAGCCCACACCCAACTGGGTTGAGTGCAAACGATGCAAGGAACAGTTGTATCCGATTGACCTGGAAGAAAACTTGAGTGTTTGTCCAAAGTGTGACTTTCACTTCCGGATCAACTCCAGAGAACGGGTGGGACAATTGCTCAATCCAGGTTCATTCATTGAACACGATGCCAATCTGGTTTCCAATGATCCACTAAAATTTAAAGATATCAAACGTTACAAGGATCGATTGAAAACGGCGACCAGGGACAACCCCGTAAAAGATGCTATTCTCTGTGGCACTGGAATGATCGGAGAGCACCATGTCGAAATTTGCGTGTTCCAGTTTAAATTCATGGGCGGCAGTATGGGCTCGGTGGTGGGGGAGAAAATTACCCGCGCCATTGAGCGGGCCATAAATGAAAAACATGCGATGATCATCGTAAACTGTTCCGGCGGAGCCCGCATGCAGGAAGGGATTTTCTCGCTGATGCAAATGGCCAAAACATCTTCGGCATTAAACCGGCTTTCAGAAAACAGTCTGCCTTACATTTCAATTTTGACAGACCCAACCACCGGTGGAGTCTCTGCAAGCTTTGCATTTCTGGGCGACATTATTCTTTCCGAACCCGGTGCTACTGTCGGCTTTGCCGGCAAGCGAGTGATTGAACAAACCATCAAACAAAAATTGCCGGAAGGTTTTCAGACGGCTGAGTTTCTACTCGAACACGGTTTGATTGACCAGGTTGTCCACCGCCATGAACTGCGCCAGATGCTGAACCACCACCTGTCCCTGTTAAAAGACACTCCCCTCGAAGCCCTGCGTTCATAAACCAATCCTCAGCTTTTTCTTCTTTAGCTCCGGTCAATCTGTTAGCATAATCTGTAAATAATAATCGGAGTGACATTTGCGGCATTCATTTGAAATCCTCGGATTGACCCCGGGTTGTACGTTTGAAGAAATAAAACGTGCGTATAAATTTCAGGCCAAGAAATGGCATCCGGACCGTTTCCCGGAAGACGCTCGGCATCTGCAGAAAAAAGCCCACGAGCAGTTTCAGCAAATCACCGATGCCTTCCGCAAACTGGAAGAGCATTTTAAAAGTAATGAAAGCGGACGCTACTCAGCCGAGCAACCGGATGCTGACTTCCAACGTACCCGCACGGAACCACAGCAAACTTCCGCCCCCGACGAAAATCCCACATCGTCATCCTCGACTTTCAGAGAGCACGATCAGGTACCCGGCTATTTCTATCGGGAGTGGCCAAACGGTGACCGCTACGAAGGCCAAATGCAAGGCGAACAACCGCAAGGCATGGGAGTGTACACATCAACGGATGGTAGCGTCTATACGGGTCAATTCAATTTCGGCAAACCCCACGGTTCAGGCAAGTTAGCGTTTGCTAACGGCGATGTTTACACCGGAGATTTTCGTGAAGACAGGATGTGCGGACAGGGCACATACAAATACGCCAACGGAGATCGTTTTATGGGAGGATTTGAAAATGATTTGCCGCATGGTGAAGGTGCTCATATTTTAGCCAGCGGTAAGGTCTACGCCGGTTTATGGGAAGGTGGTTACCTCATCGACCAACGTGGATAATATTTTTCACTTTTAAACGGAATCCAGACTATAGTCACCATCCTGTTTGGGCATTAATACCGGCAGGTCAGGATGTTTGCGAATAATGATCCGGTAAGTGTGGTGGCGACGATTCACCAGAATGGCCTGGTTGGGATCCACCTTGTATAAACGGCACAACTCCAACGACTCCACAAAATAGGGCAACCCATTCTCCCCGGTTAAATGGTCCCCCACCACAATGTATCGCTTGTTTTTCATCGCAAAATTTTTATGGGGACCTCTAATATTTCGGAAATTTTTGTTCCGGCAACTCGCAGACCCTCCACAGCCAAGGTCTGCTCGCGGCCAAAAGTAATTTTTAGAGGCGCCCTTATAACGATGTCTATTGAGTACAATTAAAAAAGGCCGCCCCGGTTACAGGACGGCCTTTTTAAATTATTTTGTTTTGCAACACTGGCATTTTTTAGCAGGCAAACTGCCCTCACGCGAAAGTTAGATACCCAAGGCGTTAATGGCATCTTCTGCCGCCATGGCGGTGCAGGTATAAATCGGCGTGTCTTTTTCAGTGAAGCGACTGCCCTCGGTTTCCCTGAGTTCCATGACGAGGTCGACAAAATCACCCGGCTCGTCACTTTCAAAAGCCACGACAAATTCATAGTCATCCAGCCCGAAGCAGTAAGTAGTATTTAATTTAACCGACGGAAATTTGTTGCCCACAAAAATATGCTCGTCCATGATTCCCTGACGAGTGTGCTTGGTGAGCAGATACCATTCGCGCTTTTTTACGAAGGGATAAATAAACAGGTATTTGGCTTTACCGGGGATGATATGCGTTCGATCTTCTTCATGCTCAGGATTCAAAGTATCCATATACATCGACCGCTTTGTCTGGGACAGATAGGAATCGGTCGTGGTCAGCCATTTGCCAAGTTCGGTCTGGTACATACGGGTGCTCATTTTCTGGAAGTTTTCCATATCGTAGGTAATCCGCCAGAGCATCAAATCGACATCCGCTCGCACCCCGACAAGGGTGTAACAAATCATGATCATCTCACCCTCACTGTCGATTTCGTTGAGAAGATCGATAAATTCCTGCCGCGCCCGGTCTCTCACTTCTTTTGGCTGACGTCTGAAAGCGGGGTCCAGTTTGTAAAAACTAAAATTGACGTATTGGCGCTGGGTCTCTTGCTCTGCATCTGCCTGTGCGGATCGCTGAGCCTGCCTGTCGGCTATTGCCGCGCCTTCGCGCTCCTGCCTGGCGCGTGAAACCACTTTATCATCTATAAGTTCCAACCCCTTGTCATGGGCAAAATTTTCGATACCGCGCACAACACTCTTGCGCACAAAAAATGGAACATTCAACATACGAGCTTTGGCATCTTCCGTCCATTCCAGAGTGAGAGCCGGCATCGCAGTTTCTAGTTCTTTGTCATCAATGGCCATAACGATCCCTTAGGGAAAATGGTTTCTAAACAATGTTGAGGCCCTCAAAGGACCTCCAATATGAGGTACCGCACAGATAGACCGATTATACCTAACAAAACCTTGTTTTAACAACGCTAATTTAGATTTTTCAGGAGGCTTTTCTACAGTTTTCATGGTGTTACACTGAGAGTAACAAGGAGGATATAATCCACTCCAAAAACAAGGGGTTATCATGAAGACAGCAGACTATATTGAGCTGGAAGATCAATGGGGAGCTCATAATTACCGACCACTGGATGTAGTACTGACTCGCGGCGAGGGTGTCTGGCTGTGGGACACCGAGGACCGCAAGTATCTCGACTGCCTGTCCGCCTACTCCGCTGTCAATCAGGGTCACTGCCATCCGCGAATCAAACAGGCTCTGCTGGAGCAGGTCAATAAATTAACACTGGTCTCTAGAGCTTTCCGCCATGACCAACTTGGAGACTTTTATCAGGAAATATGTGAACTAACGGGTTCTCATCGGGTCCTCCCCATGAACAGCGGAGCGGAAGCGGTTGAGACAGCAATTAAAGCTGTGCGTAAATGGGGTTATGAAACTAAAAATGTCCCTAATGGAAAAGCTGAAATTATCGTGTGCGCCAATAATTTCCATGGACGCACCATCACAGTAATCAGTTTCAGTTCTGAGGAGCAGTATCGATCCGGGTTTGCCCCTTTAACCCCCGGATTCGTCACGATTCCTTTTGGCGATGCCAACGCACTTAGGCAAGCGATCACCCCCAACACGGTAGCCTTTCTGGCGGAACCGATTCAGGGTGAAGGCGGTGTCATTGTTCCGCCCAATGGGTTTTTCAAAAAGGCCCGGGCACTGTGCGACGAACATAATATCCTGATGGTGCTGGACGAAATCCAGACTGGGCTGGGGCGAACAGGAAAACTTTTTGCTGAGGAACACGAAGGAATCGAGGCCGACCTCACCATCGTTGGCAAAGCCCTGTCGGGAGGCTTCTATCCCGTGTCCGCCGTGCTATCCAATCAGGAAGCACTCGCAGTTTTCAAACCGGGCGATCATGGCAGTACTTTTGGTGGCAATCCTCTGGCCTGTGCGGTTGCCCGGTCAGCCCTCAGGGTTCTTGTCGAAGAAGGACTGATCGAAAATTCCGCAAACATGGGGAACTATTTTATGGGTGAGCTAAGCAACCTGACCTCACCTCATATTAAGGAAGTGAGAGGACGCGGGTTGTTAATCGGAATTGAACTGTACCCACAGGCTGGAGGGGCACGCCGCTTTTGCGAAGCCTTGATGGAGCTTGGAATTTTGTGCAAGGAAACTCACACTCATATTTTGCGCATCGCCCCTCCACTTGTTATCACACGGGAGGAAATCGACTGGGCACTGGAGCGACTAAAAAAAGTGTTATCCGACCCATGATACACTTACTGTCTTTTCATTTTTATACAGTGAGGTGTTATGAGTGATGTCCTGTTGATTCAGGGAAGCCTGAACCCTGAATCCAAAACAGCACTTGTAATTCAGGAAGCCGCAAAGGAACTTGCCAATCGTGGTGTGGATCACGAAATACTGGACCTGCGTAAATTTGATCTTCAGTTTTGCGATGGTCGCCCGCTTTCCGATTACAACGCGAGCACTCAACAAGCCTATAAACTAATGGAAAAGGCGCGTGCCTATGTCTGGGGAATGCCGGTCTATTGTTTTTCCGTTTCCGGCCCCTTAAAAAATCTCATCGACATTACTGCAGGTGCGATGGAAAACAAATCCTCCGCCATCATCTGCAATGCCGGTGGCAACCGTTCTTACATGGCCCTTGGAGACCTGAGCCGGATTCTTGCCTTCGAAGCTCGAATGGTTTCGGTACAACCAGCGGTTTACACATCTTATGAGGATTTCGAAGACGGACGGCTGGTCAATTCAGAAATCCCGAACCGTATCAAAGTAATGCTCGATGCCCTGCTCCGCCAGATTGACCATCCCTCATGAAATCACCGTCCCTGGAATTTATCATCCGTGATGCACACCCGGAGGATGCGCCCTGCCTTGCGCGTTATAATCAGCAGTTGGCTAAAGAAACTGAGGGCAAGGAACTGGATACTGACATCATCCTGGCCGGAGTTTCAGGAGGTCTCCAACGTCCGGACCGTTGCCGCTATTTTGTGGCGCATTTGAACGAGGAAATCATCGGGCAAGCCATGATTACATTTGAATGGAGTGACTGGCGCAATGGAGAACTCTGGTGGTTGCAGAGCGTTTTTGTCGACCCGGAGTATCGCCGTTGCGGCGTATTTACCGGCCTGTACCGTCACATTGAAAAACTGGCGAGAGAAAATAGTCTGGTGCGCGGTCTGCGTCTTTATATAGAGGAAGGCAATGGGCCCGGCAAAGGTGTTTATACGCATCTGGGAATGACCCACGCTGGCTACCATGTTTATGAAACCGAGTTTTGATGATCTTCTGTCATTCTACTTTTTATCCAGCCCGGAAAATTTAAAGATCTGCGACATGGCATTTAAAAAATTTTCCTGCTCATTTTTCTCCATGTCCTTGACAGCCCCTTCCTGATCGTAAATATTCAGTTGAATGATCGGTGGCCTTGTCAATTGCCCGTCCAGGTCTTCAGCGGACGTTACCGGCGGATGGCAGGTCTGTTTCTGGCACAGGTACACGGTCGGCTTGCCCATAATCGGTCCACGATCCTGCGATAAAGGCACCTGGTCTTCATGCTCGGCACCGGGGTAACCCACTACCACTTTAGATGGACGGAAATCCTGATACACACGGTTCACCAGTTCTTCAAACTCAGGGCCAGATTCCGGTCCGCTCAAAACAATTTCCGTGAGAGCACCGGCATCATAGTCGAGTGCCGCCAGTAATCCAAAATGGGCGGCCGGGCGATTTTCCATTTCAGCGCGAAAAATATCCAGCACTGACCGACCCTGCCGGGTCATGTCAGTGTTCCCGGTCACAGCTCCCAATTTCAAAAATGCCAGAGCCACCACCGCATTGGCAGAAGGGATCGCCTCATCGGCAGAAGTTTTCAGACGAGTGATGAGAGTTTCATGACGGGAACCGGTCATGAAAAAACCACCTTGATCACCGTCCTCAAACTGTTCGATTAAAACATTGGCCAGAGCGGAACAGCGCTCGATCCAGACCAGATCGAAGGTGGCTTCATAAAGACTCAAAAATCCTTCCATAAGCCAGGCGTAATCTTCAAGGCAGGCAGAGAATCTTGCTTCGCCTTGCATGACCACTCTTTTTAATTCCTCCCCGTTCCATAGGGCGCTCCATAAATACTCGCCACATTTTTCAGCGCGTTCTTTAAGCTCGGGCCGATTCAAAACGCGCGAACCAAAAGCCAATGCGGAAATCATCATGCCATTCCAGGCGGCAATTATTTTGTTATCGCGTGCGGGTGCCTGACGTTTTTGTCGCGTTGAGAACAGGGTCTCCTTGCCCTTTTTGAGCGCATGGTCGACTTCAAAAATAGCCATGCCTTCTTCATTGGATATTTTTTCAGGATCAACGGCGCGGTGCAGAATGTTTCGCTTTTCAAAATTTCCGGCAGAGGTCATGCCATAAGCCCGCGCAAAAACTCTGGCATGGCGCGGTCCAAGCAGGTCGAGCACTTCCTTCAACTCCCAGGAAAAATAATGGCCCTCCCCCTGCTCCGTATCTGCATCCTGACTGGCGTAAAAACCACCCTCGGGTGATGTCATCTCGCGCTCAATATATTCGAAAATTTCCAGGGGTATTTCGCGATACAAATCCTGCCGGGTGGCCTGATGAGTTTCAAGATACAGACGCGCCAGCAGGGCATTGTCGTAAAGCATCTTTTCAAAATGAGGAATGCGCCATTCGCGATCGGTCGAGTAACGATGAAAGCCTCCACCAATTTGATCGTACAGTCCCCCACCTGCCATTTGGGTGAGACTGCGATCCACCATTTCGATGGAACTGTTCTGCCCGGTTTTAAGCCAATGCCTGAGAAGCAGGCTGTAGACCATGGGTTCGGGAAACTTCATCCCGTTGCCAAACCCGCCAGATTTTTCATCGAACCGTTCCAGCAGAAGATCAACGGATGCCTGAATGATGGCATCGGCTGAATGGCCCTTTGCATTTGGCAAGGGCAGAGGCTCTTCGATTTTCTGGATCACTTTGGCAGATTGTGCTTCTATCCGGGCTTTCTGATTGTGGTAAAGATCATGCGCCTGTTCAAGAATTTGTGGAAATCCGGGCCGATTATATTTTGCTTCCGGCGGATAGTAGGTTCCACCAAGATACGGTTTCTGGTCTGGAGTGATGAACACACTCATCGGCCAACCGCCATGACCTGTCAGGGCCACGATGGATTTCATATAAATAGCATCGACATCCGGTCGCTCTTCACGATCGACCTTGATATTGATGAACCACTGGTTCATCAAACGCGCGGTCTCTTCGTTGTCAAACGATTCGTGCGCCATCACATGACACCAGTGACAGGCGGAGTAACCGATACTCAGAAAGATAGGTTTGTTTTGTAGCCGTGCCTGCGAAAGAGCTTCAGCACCCCACGGGTACCAATCGACAGGTTGGTGGGCGTGTTGCAGAAGATAAGGACTGGTCTCATTTGCCAGTCTATTGGAATGATCTGAGGTGCTCATGTCTGGTACCCTGCCGGTCAAGTTTTAGAAACGTTTGCAGGATACCCAAAAGTATGAACAGGAAAAAGAGGCAAATGAAAATGACGGGAATTTTCTGACCGCTTATTTAAGAACCTGACCTTCTGTATACTGATGATAAAAGTCTCGCATACTGATGTAAGGATCGATCGCGTCCTTTTTCAGAGTCTCAATGTCGTCAATTCTGAACGAAGTATCATTGATAATGCGCCCTCCGGAAAGTGCCGCTCCAATCAAAAAACCCGGTGCGGCGACAAGGGTCGGACTCAGAAAAGAATCAACGACTCGTCCGGCGACACCGCGCACGGTGGAGGGTCCAAGAAACGGGAGCACTATATAAGGACCGGAACCGACTCCGTGATAACCCAACGCCTGATTGAAATCCTCATTGACGTCCTTGATGCCATATTCCTGACCAGCGACATCAAGCATCCCACCCCAGCCAAACACGGTATTGATGAGGGTACGACTCGCCACGCGGCCTGCTTTTCCTGGGTTAAGTTGAACAACACTGCTAACAAATTTGATAGGGGCTAATGCGTTGTTGTACAGATTGCGAATCGCAATGCGGACCTCTTCATGCAGCAGGTCGCGATAAGTTTCGGCTACTGGTTTGAGCAGATTGGTGTAAACCGTATCGTTGAAATTATAAATAGATCGGTTGAATCCTTCGATAGGGTCACTCAATTCAGGGATTTCCTTGTCACTGCTCGCGAATGGGTCGTCTTCAAAATCCGCTTCCATTGGATCGGGACCCAGGAAAGGTTTGTCACTGGAGCCTTGCATAGCCGGCATTTTCTTTTCCAACTGGATGGTGACTTCGGTAGTCTGCACCAGTTCAAAAGGCCCCTTATTGGATTGCGCACCGGGGTTCTCCAGTTTGGAATTTGCCGTATTATTCTTCTGTTCCACATCACTGTGGACCGACTCCCAGTCGAAGCCTTTAAAAAAATCTAGATTGCCTTCAAAGTCGGCCGCAAAACTTCCAACCGGAGAAAGACAAATCAAACCGAACGCAATAACGGCTAATAAGTTTTTACAATTACCTGTTTTGTAGGACAGCACAAAAAATTTCCTCCCAAGCTGTTATGACAGGGGTTGACCAGGTGGGAACTACTATTAGGTCACCTGAAAAGGGACAATAAATAAAACTATAAAAAACGGGAATAATATAGCAAATATCTGGAAAATTACCACAAAATATTGAAGTGACTAGAGATATTGACTACTAAATCCCGTTGTTTGGAGGACTCGAAATCGATATTGGTTTTGATAAAAATCTATCCGAGTACTACTTTGGGTCAGGTGCACTTTACATAATCAAAAGCAATCCTATCCTCACTCCGGGCTCATATTCTGGAGTCGGGAGAGAGTCGCCTCGGGCACTTTCAGTTTTTGCTTGCGCGCATTTTTCACCGTTTCCCAAGCTTGGGCATAGTCTCCTAGATGAAAATATGAATCGACCAGGACACCATACGCCAACTCATTGAAAGGGTTGAGGTCGATGGCTTTACTCAGTTTTTCGACCGCCTCCTTATGGCGCTCCATCCGCCCCAGAGCCGCACCCCAATAAGTATAGCCATTGCTACTTTCAGGTTCCAGCAGGAGAGCATTTTCGTATTTATCGATGGCCTCCTGATGGTGCCCCAGTTTGGTCAGGATGAGTCCCCAGAAGTGATAGGTTTTGGCCTGATTAGGGTCTTTTGCAACAGAAGCCTTGAACATCTCAATGGCCTCATCGACTTTCTTCTGATTGACCAGAGCCACCGCCCACCAGGTGCGGGCCAGGGCGTTTTCAGGATCCTTATCAACGACTTTTTCAGCCAGTTTAATGGCCTCTGCATTTTTGCCGGAGGCCACCAGCTCCCGAACATTTTCCACCATCCGGACAAGCTCCATAGCGGCTTTTCGTTTGGCCAGCTTTGCTTCATACACCAAACGCGATTCTTCAGCACGGCGGATGTGCGCCTCACGCCCCTGCTCAACCTGAAACCGGATGGAGGTGACTATAAATCCCAGCACAATAACAACACAGGTGATCACCCAGATAACTTTAAATTTTTTCGGCATGTAAACTTTTTAAGGGCGGCTCAAAAATGAGGACGCATTTTAATGATTGTATTGCTTTCGCTGTACCGGTAAGAGGTTCGCAGGATGTTGAAAGTTCTGCGAGTATACAGGCAACCCGTCAAGGATCAAAGGTCCTTTAAGAGTTGGCGCGCCTTTTGTTCCATATTCCTGTAGCGTGGATTGTCGCCAGCTCTGTCGAGAAAATAACCAAGGTAACGTCGGGCGTTTTCCTTGTCTGAGTCTGCCTGATACAAGCCCAGATAAAAATAGGCCGGGAGATAGAATGGATCAGCACCGACAGCCTCTCGTATTTCATCCAGTCCCTCTGCCAGTCTTTTCTCCTTGATAAAAGAAAGCCCCAGCCAGGTTCGTAGTTCCGCATCCTGTGGCATAACCTCAAGTGCCTGTGTAAGCGCAGTCCGCGCCCTACCCGGCTGGTCTGTCAACAGGTACACCTGCGCCAGCCCCATCGAAGCAAACACGTAATACGGATTTATCTCCAGTGCCTGCTTGAAAGCGATTTCTGCCTTCTCATATTTTTGCAAAGCCCGGTAGACGTTACCCATGTTAAAGAGGGTCAATACGTGGTCTGGATCCAGTTCCAGAATTTCCCGGTAATTTTGCAGAGCTTTTTCCATATTTTGTGAATTGACTGCTTGCAGGGCTTGCTCCAGACGTTGATCCACCCGGGCTCGCCGCTGAATTTCCCTGACCTGCGTTTCCGTTCGTTCCAATGCTGACACTTGTTGTTGTACTTTGATGCTGGAGGCAACAGCGGTGGTCGAGAATTTCAGGAGATTGGGTTTGCCGCCGAAAAAAGGTGTCAACTGACGCACAATCACATGGCGCTCGTCCTTATATATGTATTCAGGAGCATTGAATTCCAGCAGGGAATTATCATCCGTGTGTATGGGTGCCTCAGCACTGAATCTCTGCAGTCCTTCCTGATCCATAATAAACAATCCCATCAAATCAAGAATTCCCGTGAGGCCCAAACGCCTGAGAGCTCGTCCCGTTGCAGGGTCCTGAAACAGAGCCTCGGTTTTTTCATAAGGAACCTGATAAGGTTCCATCGATCCCACCAACAAATAATCCTCACCCACAATCGATTCCCACATGGTGACGTGACCAAATACCGAGGTGAACGCTTTGATGATGGATTTAAAATTTTCAGGCGACATGTTGGTGTGCACCCAGACACAGGCAATGCCCCCCGGATTGAGTTTCCTGACCAGCAGTTGATAAAAGTCCTCGGTGAACAAAGCACCCACTCCGGAAATCCAGGGGTTGGACGGCTCTGAAATGACCACGTCGTAACTTTTATCCGTCAGCGTGAGATGATTGCGACCATCTTCGAGAATGATGTTCACTCGGTTGTCATCGAGAGCCTGATTATTGAAGGGCCCGAAATATCGCGAGCCTTCAATCACTGCCGGGGAAATTTCAACCAGATCAGCCGTTTCAACGGGAAAACTCAACACCGCTCCCAGCGTCACCCCACTGCCCTGTCCTATGACCAATGCGGATTTTGGATTCGGATGCACCAGCATCGGAATGTAGCCGGACAATAGTTGAGTCCGCATGTCCCCCGCCAGAGAGGCATCGGTTTTACCATTCACTCGGAGAAAAATATTGCCGGACAGTGACAGCTCCGTGGTGACGGTGGTATGAATCCCTTCTTTATAAAACAGGATTTTATTTTTCTTTTCAATCGCCTGCTCCAGGTCGATCAGTCGATAGGGCATGAACGATCCACTGGAAATGATGGCGCGATCCCAGCGCGGCATCAATTGCGATCCGAGGTAGCCCATGATCAGAACCATCGTCACAGTAACGATTTTAGATTGCAGATTTAATTTGCTTACAAAACAAAGCAAGGCCAGTCCCGTTGCAATATTGAGCAGGGTGGCAACCCAGAGCGTGTCCTGAATTCCGAAGGATGGAATCAATATAAATCCACCAATGAACGCCCCGGCAATGGTTCCCACGGTATTGCAGGCATACACCTGCCCAACGCGCTTACCGAGTGAGTCCAGCCGCTTCGCCACCAGTTTGATCACCACCGGAAACTGACCTCCCATTAAAAAAGTGGGAACAAATATCAAGGCGAAAATGGTCAGGAAGTTGGCCCACTGGATGGTCTGAAAATCCTGCCCCCAGTTGAGATAAACCCAGCGGTTGACCAGTGGAATCGATCCGAAATAAGGCAGGGACAACAGGGCCGAAAAACCGATGCCCAACTGAAGGTAGGAAAATGTTTCGTTAAGATCCTTGAAGCGGTTGCAAAGCCGGGAGAAAACCAGTGTCCCAAGGGCCAGCCCCAGAATAAACGTGGTCAATATCAGGCTGAAAGCATAAACAGAGGAACCCAGCACCAGCGAAAAAACCCGGTTCCACGCCACCTGATAAATCAACGCTGAGACACCAGAGACAACAAACGCCAGCAAGATGCCAAGCTCGGCGTGAGTCAGGGCGGACTCTTTATTATCAGGGGCCGGTTCTTCTTCCAGCTGAACTCTGATGGAGAAGGCAGTTGAAGAATATTTTTTCAAATAGACCCAGATCAAAACGGCGATACCGATATTGATGGAAGCCGCAAGGTAGACTGTCGCGCTGATACCCAGCAATCGCATCAACCAATAGGCACTGACATAAGCTCCCAGCACAGCACCAAAAGTATTCAATCCGTAAAGCGTGCCAACATCGCGTCCTATCCCTTCAGGATTACGCGACACAAATTTGCCCAAGGTCGGCAGGGTGGCTCCCATTAAAGTGGTGGGGATAATCAGAATAGTTGCGCATACCAGAAACCGAAGGAGGCTGGCTTCAAAATATGAGTTCTGGAAACTGGAATAAATCCATTTGAACAGTGGCAGGGCAAGATCAATCAGCCACGGAACAGCCAGACAATATGCCCCGATGGCCGCTTCAAGAATGGCGTAAACAAGTAGTGGATTGCTTTGCCGGTCAATCCACCTGCCGCCAAAATAACTACCCAGTGCCAGCCCCGCCATGAAGGTTGTGAGCACCGTCGCCACAGAATAGTGGGTATTGCCCAGCACCAGCGTGAGTTGACGCGTCCACACCACTTCATAGATGAGGCCGGTGGCCCCTGAAATGAAGAACAGGAAAAAGACCGTGTAACGGAATCGATTGGAGGCAGGATCAGTCAAGGCTCAGGCGGAAACGAAGACAGGGACCAGCACAGCGGTATAGCTTCGGGAAGATGTTGCAATCAGGAGATGATGAAGAGAGGTTCATAACACGCATTATTTTACAGCCTTAGTTTCCTTTTTTGCGGACTTGCCGCAACGAAAACCTACGATGGCATCTTTTCTACCCGGCGTGGCGGCAAACCGTTTTGAGGCCCGGACATTCACTTTGCTGGCATCCCATGACCCGCCCCGATAAACGTGAGTCTTTGTCTCCTTATCATAAATCGGGTTAATCATATCCAGCCGCTCAAAGGCAAATTGATCGTAAAAATCCTCCACCCATTCAGAAACATTTCCCGCCATATCGTAAACACCATAAACACTGCGGCCCATAGGGAAATGACCCACTGGTGCCATGTAGGGATAGTCATCGGCCGACCCTTTTATATTAGCCCGTTTAGGCAACATACTATTACCCCAGGGGTAAACCAGGCCATGGGTTCCTCGTGCCGCCTTTTCCCACTCTGCCTCGGTGAGCAGGCGTTTACCCGCCCAACTGCAATAATTGACGGCATCAAACCAGGAGACACCGACGACAGGGAAATTAGGCGTTTTCAAAATTTCGTGATCGCCTTGAAAAAAAGGAACCGAAACTTCGACATAGTCTGCCGCTTTGCGATATTTGTTATAGGCATCTACGCTGACTTCATACTTGTCCGAGTAAAAGGCATCCAGATAAATTTCCTGTTCCGGTTTTTCATCAATGTCGCCCATGCTCGATCCGCGAGTGAACACTCCTTCAGGGATCAGGACCATCTCGCGACCGTCGTCACCTAACAAGGTTTCGTAAATACTGAAATCCCGGTTGTCCTCCACCTTCATCTGTTTATCATCAGGACGGGTCTTCGCCATTTTTTCCTGAAAATCAATCGACTTCCTTATTTCCCAGACGATCACCAGCAGAAACATGATGGCGATAAAAAAGACACCGATAATTGCAAACGTGAGCTGTTTATTTGTCATTATATTTAAGAGACCTTTTGAATTTGGTGCGGAAAGGTTTTGAGTTTATAATTTACCGGGTCGCCAGCGCAACCTGTTTTTGCCCGGCATATCTTTCTATTCATATTTTACTCATTTCAGGTCACGGCCTGAAACCATCCCATCATACTCGTGAAATTCCTTTTAGAAACCAAAGATTCCGTTCTCTCCTGGCTTAAACCTGCCAACCGCGAGGTGTTGAAGCATTTCCGCACCAATGTTGCGGTTGAAACCAAAGCCGATCAGAGCCCCGTCACGATCGCCGACAAAAATGCCGAAGAAATCCTGCGCCGAAGAATCGGGCGGGCCTTTCCGGAGCACGGGATCATCGGGGAAGAATTCGGCCCTGAAGAGGAACAACGAGAATGGGTATGGACGGTCGACCCCATCGACGGGACGCGCTCCTATATCCGTGGCCTGCCCCTGTTTTCAACTTTGATCGCTTTACTGCATCGCGGCAAACCCGTATTGGGTGTCATCTCCCTACCCGCATTGGGGGAAACTGCATGGGCTGTCAAAAATCACGGAGCCTGGCTGGGACAAGAACGGTTGCATGTTTCAAAACATACCCGCATTGCAGAGGCCACGCTGGCCACGGGCGATGTCTATTGCTTCAGGGAAAAGCGGCAGATGCGCCTGCTCAACCGACTACACCGTGATGCCGGATTGGTGCGTACCTATCCGGATGCCTTCGGTCATCTCATGGCCATTCGTGGAATCGTGGATGCCATGGTCGATCCCTGGGCTTTTATCTGGGATTTTGCACCGTGTCAGATTCTGGCAGAAGAGGCCGGCGGTGCTTTCACCAATTTCAAAGGCAATAGCAATCGTGTCGATCTGAAACAAGGCACAGCACTGGTGGGGAATAAAAAGCTGGTGAAGGAAATCAATAGATTGACTAAAAAGCCTTGAAAGGGAGAAATCTGTTGCCTGTTAAACCGGTTGGCGACCACTGAACCCGGTGTCCAGGTCATGCCAGTATTCGATTTTAGTCTCGGGATATTTCCAGCACAAATAAACTTCTCTGTCGTCGCGGATCGATAAAAAATCCACCAGGCCCTGCTCAACCCCTTTGAGATCAGCTCCCATATCATCCAGTTCCTTTTTAAGACGCTGGTAACGGATGACATGTTCCAGGTAATACGCACCCTGCATACTACCGCCGTTGAGCCGGGACTGCTTCCAGGCATTCCTCACATCGGGGTAATTCTGGCTCATACTGAAATACAACCGTTGCATGCACGGGAGAATTTCTATTAACTTGGGCACAAGCTCATTGGCTTCTTCCAATGTATAGTATTTTTTATCTGTCACAATTCTCCTCTGGAAAAGGAATAATTAAAGCCACATATCCGACACTAACACCAAAGTGAACCCTGCAAATTCCGCAACTCTGGCAGGCACTTAATAAATCCCGCTCAGGCCAATAGCTACCTGGTAAAAAATCAGCTACAAGTACCATAAACTACTATCAGGTTCAAATGCGCCGTTTATTTTTGTGGACTGTAATATGTTCTACTTATTACAATACAAAGGGAATAATCTCAATACCCCCTATTGCCCCCTCAACAAACCAAAACCTCGGGAAAACTGCAAATTACACTAAAAATGATTTTCCCCGTTAAAACTCAATAAGTTATGAGGACATTTAGAGAGGACCGGGAAATTTAAAGTGTAAACCGTCTAAAACGCGGTTTTGCATTGGATTAGGGAGTTTTGGGTTGACAAACCGACGCTAAAATTATAAATTGCGCCATGTAAAGTTGTAGAAGGGTAATGCTTTATCCTTAAAGTAGGAAAACATCCTGCTTTTAAAACTTTCCTGCTTTCACATAGTTCATTTTTTTGTAGTGGATTATTAAGTCAATAGAGTCAACATTAACAGGGGAGATTAAAATGAAAAAGAAAGCTTTGTTGTTTGTTGCAAGTTTCATGGTTGCAGGTTTCATGGGTGCTGGTTCCGCAATGGCTGATAGCGTATTGCCGGGTTCTGTTATCTGGCAGGATTCCAGTGTTATGGGCGTTGGCAAATCCATGATGGAAATTGGTGCTACTGACCGTGCGGCAACCAACGCATTGAACCGCAAGTCAGGTGCCTTAGCGGCTAATCAGGGTGGTATGTCTGGTGTGAACACTTACTTCCAGTTTGGTTCTTCTCAGACTGAGCAATCCTGGAAAGCCGAGCGGACTGTGGAAGAAGCTTCCGTAGTAGGCCTGGTTCCCGGCGACTGTCGTGGTGACAACTCTGATGACGTTTATCGCCGTCAAATGAATCAGACTCGTGATGGTTTCATGAAAGAAACTCTGGTTCCGAACAGCATGTGTGAGGATGATCATCCTACCTTGAAGTAAAAATAAATCCCTCAGGATGAACCTCATCCAGAGAGAAGTTTATAGAAAAGCCGGTAGACTTGGGTCTACCGGCTTTTTTTTATCCATTAACCTCTTTCAACCCATACTCCTAATTGCACCAGAAAATTTATTTTTGGTCATCAAATAACAAATCCCACCTTTCTGTTCAAATATCTGGTATCGGGATGGCTTTAACTCTCTTCATATTTTTATTGTGTGGTGGTATCACATGGCCTGAAGTTGTCTCATCAAAGGAACTAGTTTCCTTCAAACAGTATCAAACCAGAGCCACCCCCGTGCAAAACCCGATGGACATCACTCGCATAAAATCGGGCGACGTATTTCAGGTCAATACTCCAGGTTTTATTATCCAGTTTTTTTTCAGCGGAAAAAATATTATGGGGGTTGTGCTCAAACGTGACAAAAGATTCCCGATCCACATTCGCTGGTGCTTTATCAGGAGCTGTGAGCCAAGCCCTTATGACTACAAAGGGGTACTGGCACAGGCTTACCAAAAGCCGTTTAATGAAGACCCTTTTCAGGTTCGGCTCCCGGTTAAATTTAATTACCATTTTCAGGGATTGCATTTCACCAATGGCCCGCCGCCCTTTTTTCTACCTTAATTTTGTTATAATACAGGCACATTTTTTTCAAGAAAAATTCATTCAGCCTGGGGAAATAAATGACCGATTCACGATTCGCCGATAACGGCGATGACACCATAACCGACAGCCAGACAGAACTCACCTGGCTCAAAAAAGATACGCGTCAAATCCTGGGGAAATGGCGCAACCTTGAGCAGTGCAAAGGTTATGCAGAGGAATTGAACAAACAAAAATTTGGCGGGCAGGACGACTGGCGAGTGTGCTCGCTGGATGATATAAAAACCATTTTCGACAAGAGTTTTGAGTTGAAGGCCAAGGGGGGCGACATGATTCACCTGCCGCCAGTTTTTGAGGCCGATTGTGCCGATGTGACCTGGACGGATACAGTCAATGGCGACCGTGCCATGATGTACAACCTGATCAAAGGCAGGTCCAACTGGATCAACAAACTGGGCGAAGGCCCCTTTGCGGCCCGGCTGGTGCGGGGAGAGCGCAAGTCCACAAGTTAGAAGAAATCCTAGACTGGAGGTCGGGCCGTCCACAGGAGCCACAGTCCTGTTCCTATCATCAGACAAGCGAAGCCTCGCTTAAACAGGAGTTCAGGAACCTGCTGGAGCAAGACAGGCCCTATTTGCGCCCCCACGACCCCTCCCGCCGCGAGGATCAGCCCCGTCTTCCAGTCGATATTACCAAGTCGCCAATGCGCCGCAAGGGATGAAAGGGCGATCGTAAGAATCACCAGAAAAGATGTCCCCACCGCCAACTGCGCCTTCTTTCCGGCATAAATTAAAAATGGGACAACGAGAAACCCACCGCCGAGCCCTGAAAGAGAAGACAACACGCCAATCAGCAATCCAAACAGAATCAGAAGCCACAAAACGCTACCCTCCTTCCACGTATTTTTTTTCCAGTTCATCCACCACCGCCACACCAACCGAATCGCCCCAGACATTGACCGTGGTTCGGCAACGATCGAGGAACCAGTCAATCGCCAACAGCATACCGATCCCGTCAAGAGGCAGGCCGACCGATTGCAGTACAATCACCATGGTCACCAGACCCGCTTCGGGAATTCCCGCCGCCCCTATGGCCGCCAGCGTTGCTGTTAGAAAAATGACCACCTGTTGCATGGCACTCAGGTCAACACCCATCATCTGCGCAATGAACATGGCCGCGACCGCTTCATAAAGTGCTGTCCCATCCATATTGACCGTCGCTCCAATGGGCAAAACAAATTGCACCATTTTCCGCGACACCTTATTTTCCTCTTCAGCGCATTCCATCGTTACCGGCAAAGTAGCAGAACTGCTGGCGGTGGAAAAAGCTGTGGCCAACGCCTCTACCGTATTCCTCATGTAGACCCAGGGATTGCGTCCGGTAAATTTCCACAGGATCAACGGCAGGACCACAAACGCATGCACCCCCAGAGCAAGCAGAACAGTCAGCGCGAATTTGCCGATCTTGAGCAGTTCATGGAAAAAGGCATCGCCGCCACCTGCCGCACCCAGCTTGGACGCGACCAGGCCGAATATCCCCAGCGGTGCCAGGTAAAGCACAAGATGCACCATCTTCATTATGGCTTCGTTGACTGTCTCAAAGAAGCCGATAACTTGTCGGCCTTTTTCTCCCAGAGTGGTGAGCACACTGCCGAACACCAGGGTGAACACAATCAGCGGCAAAATATCCATTTCCGCCATGGAACGAATAAGGTTGGGAGAAACAATACTCAGCAGAATGTCGACAAAGGTGGTGTCCATTTTTGCATTGGCCGCCTCGGGAGCTTCCGCATCGAGCACCACGCCAACTCCGGGTTGCAGCAAGTTGACAAAGATCAATCCAAGAATCACCGAAATGCCAGTGGTCGCCATGTAATAGACAATCGTGATCCCACCGGTCTTTCCCATTTTGGTCACATCTCCAAGGCCGGCAACACCCACTATGAGGGACGAAATGATGAGAGGCACCACCAGCATTTTCAGGGCATTGAGAAAGAGCGTCCCCATCCAGGCCACAGAATTCATGGCGGTCCCAAAAAACCAGCCGCAGATCAGGCCGATAACCACGCCTGTCAAAATAAAATAAAGTAATTTATTGGAATTTTTCATAAGTTTTCATTGTGAGTTTTTTCTGTACTCCTCTTCTATCCTCTTTTAATCTGGTTATAATCAGTAGTAAGAACTGTTGTCTTTACATTACACTTTGATATCTCGGAGGCCTATTATGGACGATACAGTTCAAATCACTTATGCCGGAAAAACTTATCATTTCCCCATCCTTGAAGGAACATGCGGCGAAAAAGCATTCGATATCTCCAAACTCCGTAGTGAAACCGGTCTGATCACATTCGACCCCGGTTTTTTGAGTACCGGAAGCTGTAAAAGCGAAATCACTTTTTTAGATGGAGAAAAAGGCATCCTGCTTTACCGCGGGGTACCGATCGAACAATTGGCGGAACACAGCAACTTTCTTGAAGTCTCCTACCTGCTCATCCACGGTCATTTACCCAACAAGGGAGAACTCGAGCAATTTAATTTTCATATCACGCATCATTCCATGGTGCATGAGTCGATCAAAAACCTGTACGACGGATTCCCCAAGAATCCGCACCCCATGGCGGTTTGCAGTACTATCGTGGGATCATTGGCCACGTTTTATCAGGAACATCAGGTGAATGTGCGGGATGAGCGGGAAATTGAAATTTCCATTCATCGGCTTTTGGCAAAACTTCCGACCATCGCCGCTTACAGTTTCAAGAAGTCGATCGGTCAGCCCTTACCCTATCCCAAAAATTCCCTCAATTACACCGAAAATTTTCTTCACATGATGTTTTCAAACCCATGCGAGGAGTATGAGCTCGACCCGATTACGGCCAGGGCACTGGATGTATTACTGATGCTACACGCCGATCACGAGCAAAATTGTTCGACCAGCACGGTGCGCCTGGTCGGCAGTTCCATGTGTAACTTATTCGCTTCCGTTTCGGCCGGTATCTACGCTCTCTGGGGGCCCTTGCACGGAGGAGCCAATCAGGCGGTGATCGAAATGTTGCAACACATTTATGACGATGGGGGGCAGGTGGAGAAGTTTGTCGGTATGGCCAAAACCCCGGATAGCAAGTTCCGCCTCATGGGATTCGGGCACCGTGTCTATAAAAATTTTGATCCGCGCTCGCGCATCATCAAGGACCTCGCCTACAAAGTATTTGAGCGTTCCCATGTGAATGAACCTTTGCTGGAAATTGCACTCAAACTTGAAGAAATTGCACTTAAGGATGAATATTTTATTGAGCACAAGCTCTATCCTAATGTGGACTTCTACTCGGGTCTGATATACAAGGCCCTCGGAATTCCGGTGAATATGTTTCCTGTGATGTTTGCTATCGGCAGATTGCCCGGCTGGATCGCCCAATGGAAGGAGTTGCAAGCGGATGAAGAGTTCAGAATCGGTCGACCACGGCAAGTTTATATGGGCCGTGGAAAAACGGACTACATCCCGTTAGATGAGCGATCAGAGTAAGCTGTAAAGAGTTCTGTGGAAGATCAAACAGGTTCGATGGTGCAACGGAAGGGATAACCTTCCATCTTCGCCGCAGCGTGCACCTGCTGAACCTTGAACTCGGCCCGTTCCAGAGGAAGGGTATCGACATGCGCCGAACCGCTGTAATGCACTTCATAGGTCAGGCCTTCAGCTGTCTTGATATCTTTGACGAAAACTTTAACGAGCATGCGGATCACAAATTCCATAGTGGTCACGTCATCGTCCCACATGATGACGCGATACAATGGCATGTAGCCCGTTTTCAGCCCGGTTTCTTCATCTTGAATGACTTCCGGCAGGTCTTCCACAACACTGGAAGTGGCCGGGAATAGTACAGTTTTCATGAAATAATCGGTATGGAAAGTTAGCAGATAATGAAAAGAGCCCTAAATATAATTCAGGAGTTAGTTTGTATCTTAATAGATACCCGCCATGTATTCAATCCCTTTGTCCTGAATAACCCGACTCCACCCCCTCAATACGGTATCAGGAAACCACACTCCCGGATTTTCCAAAGAATATCGCTTGCTTTTCTAACCATTTTTTTAACATTTACAGCCTTGTCTGATACACCGGTCCACGCCGCCTCAGAAAGTACAAAGGCAAATGGTCTTTATGATGATTTTCAGGCAGAAGGCGATATTCGCCGCTTCGCGGGAGAACATCTGCTGTTCGACATCAGTTTTATGGTATTTGAGAATGCCCTCACGGCGGATGTCCATTTTTTTAAAAAGAACGGTCGCTTTTATGCGGTGCTAAAAGCCGAGACCAAGGGTTTCGTTGGCTTCGTGACTTCGCATCGAAGGCACTTTTACAAGGCTACGTTTGATATCTCAGAAGACGGCCGAAGGGTGCTCACCAGAAAATTCGAACGGGAAGTCATCATCGGTGACAATGTAGAAAAAACCACCCATTATCTCGACTACACGAACCGGAAACATTTCTGGTTCAAATACAACAACCATAAACTGATGGAACAGAAAACTGAAATCATTCCCGAGGGAAAATTTTTCGACGATATCCTCGCCTCGTTCTATAACTTTCGCAACGGTGCCTACGGCCCCCTCGTTAAAGGCAATCATTACAAAATTGACACCATCCCGGACAAGAGCATGAAAGATATTTCGGTCTATATTCTCCCGGATAAGGAGCAGGAGAAGATTCGAAAAAGTCAGGGCCGCAGAAAAGGTGACGAATACCTGCTAAACGTGGTGATCCCGAAAGAAGTGTTCAAGACTGATACGGGGGAACTACTTTTTTGGGGATCGCGTCATTTCATCCCACTGGAAACCAAAGTCCTCAACTATGTATTGCTGGGAGATTTGCACGTCAAGCTCAGGGAACGTTTGGTCGAATAAACTTTCCGTTCAAACGTCGAAGGTTGGCAGAGGTGGATCCCGCCAGACATTCACTTCAGTTTTGTCATCGAGTGTTACCGGCCCGAATGTGACCGAATACGGCTCTGTGTTTTCACAAAAATAATCGACCTTGAGAGATTTTATTTCCCAGTCACCTTCTTCCGGCCCAATCAGTGTCATGCTGTGGGCGAAGCTGTTGACGTGAAAACCGCCTTCAACTGTTTCTCCCGCGCCGCACCCGCCGGTCACTTCTTCCAACGGAACCTGGTGATTATTAATAGAAAATTTAACGGGGCCATCGTTACCTTTGTCCCCGGTCTCAATAGTCATTTTAAAATTGATGAGTCGTGGCATTCTTGTCTCAACTGAAGTAAGGGTTTTGGCCGGAAGAGTGATCGGTCTCATCATAAATCGCACCGACGAAAGGAACAGCTTTTCTGAAAGCACCATGAATTCCCTGTTTGAGAGTTAAGTCAGCCGCACTGCACCCTTGACAGCCTCCTCCCATTTCAATGGTCACGGTATTGCCTTCCACCTGCCGCAAAGTGATCTTGCCTCCATGTCCCGCAACGCCCGGATTGACCTCGGCATCAATCACTTTCTGAATATCTTCCTTGATGACATTCTCGGACGGCATTTCATCGACAATCTTCTGCCCGACCGCACCCTGTCCGTCATTCAAAGTGTCGCGAATCATTTTCCCGATTTCGGTCGCCATCGGTTTCCAGTCAAAATGGCCCTTTTCTTTTCGCGTCAACGTGGCAGTCGAATCATGAATCAGGAGAGACTCCAGTTCATCCAGGCTGAACAGTTTCTCCGCCAGCGGAGAACCCTCGGCACTCTCAAACGAAGAGAAAAACCAGGAGTGCCCGGCAAACAAACTTTTGTTGACCATGAATTTACAGGAGTCACCTTCGCGTGAAGGCTCGGCCTTGATTTTAATTGCTCCATCGTCCGTCTGTGCCTCCTGACTCTTAACGACAACCATCGGTGCCTGAATGATGGTGCGTTGCAGAGGGCGGTGGTCCGGCATAGCTTCTTCCGGCGGTGGTGTCATAGAAACCGGAGGATTTACCGTCGGGGAATGTTCTGCCTGAGAGGCCTGTAGTGCTTCTTTCGCGCGAATATCCTCGGCGATTCTGGTCGCCTTCTCTGGAGTGGACTCGGCGCGGACGTTCTCTGTATTTTTACTGCCGCCAAACATATTCGACAGTTTCTTAAGTATCGATGTCATTCCTGATAATCTCCTGTTTGGGATGGAAACAAGACTATTAAATAAGATTCAAAACTGGCCAAAGGGTTTCAAAAGGATGCTCAACATTTGCACTTGAGAAACCGGGCTAAAGGACTATTTCTCAAAATCGGAAGGCATCGGTAAACAGTTCCAGTTTCCAGTCGGACGGGCGATCTGGATCCCCCGTTACGGCGACAACGTCGAACCGGCAATCCCGCTCCCGGATTTCATGGCGGGCGAGAAACCGGTTGGCCACCTGTATCAACTTCTTCTGCTTGGCTGGGGTGACCGCATCCAAAGGACTGCCATATTCGTTATCGGCACGACTTTTAACTTCCACAAATACCAGCACCCCGCCCTGCTCCGCTATGATATCAATCTCGCCTGCTTTCGTTGTGAAATTTGTCTCGAGTATCCGGTATTTCTTTTTCTTTAAAAATTTGACGGCTTTTTTTTCACCTTCCTGACCAAAACCCAGACGCTTGAAAGTCATGCGATCTCTCGATTGCAGACACTCGGCCTTGCTGGTATTCTTGGCACCATGGTTCTCAATGTTGAAGACATCACAGGTTTCGGCTTCCTCATCTGGCTGGTGCTTACCGGATTATTCTATCTTGTTCTTTACATGGCCGTACTCAACATAGCCGATGACAAACTCGGCAACAGCCCTCTTAAAATCCCCGTACTTTTAGCCTTGTCGGGGCCGTCAGCATTTCTCATGGCGATGTTTGATTACAATCCCATGATCCTGTTTTTTCTTATGGTGGGGTCCAACTATTTCCGAATCAGAAAACAAAAACAACTCCGTAATAGTGATACCCCCGTCAACAAACCACTGTCCAGTATCGCAAGTTTCGGTTATCTCATCGCTCTCTATGGAATCGCCGCCTGGTTACAACAACCCGTGGATTTTGACGGGATGATGAAACCTCTATGGAAAACCTGGATTCCTGAAGCCCCTGAGTAATCTGCCAGCCATCAGTTGCGCCTGGGCAACCACATCCCGGTCCGATTTTTGTAAGTCAGGTAATCTTCCCCGAATTGTTGTTCCAATGCCCGTTCCTCATAATGAATCCGGTACTGGAAACCAAACCATCCGATAACTAATCCCAGCAGACCTATCAGCAGGTTATGCGTGGTCAATGCATAAGCAAAAATGACAACCATCATTGCCGTATAAGAGGGATGGCGAATCTTTGAATACAGTTTCTCAGTCATCAGTTTTTGTTCCTCACGGAATACGATATCAAATTTGAAACCTGATTTACCCAGTTGAAACACAGCCAGCACCCGGAACAGGGCCCCAAATATGAAAATGCTCAAAATGACGCATCCCTCAATAAATGTCACCGGCACCTGGGAGGCTCTTGAAACATAGGACAATCCTATTAAAGCCACGGCTATCGGCAGGGTATGCCCCAAAAACTGTTTAACATGTGCGCTATCAAGGCGGGCATCTGTGGGCTGGACGGTAAACACAAAAATAACAAGTTCTATCACCCCAAACACCGTATTTTGTATGGAAACCAGAATCACTCTTTCCAAGTTCCAGGGGTCTAGCCCTACTGGCACCAGAGGAGCCAGATATATCAAGCCCACGACAATCGTATTAAAATTCAAATTTGCGTATAAAGAGAAACCATAAACCAGGAGAAACAGCGCAAAGTTAAACCAGACCCAGAGCAGGCCAATATTTAATGAACTGATGTGAGCCAAATCCATCTATTCTCTTTCTGGTTCGGTTATTATGGCTTCCACCTGCCCCGGTGGAAGAAGAAAGCTTCGCATAACTCTAAATTTAAAAACAGGATTCTCAACGAACCGAGCGGTCAATCAATAAACCGTGTTTAATTATCCCTCCCCTTGCAAGATGAAGAAATAAAACCCCAGTGTTTTAGAGCGACAGGTTGCGCATCGCCCCACCGCAAGGTGGTCCTCTCGTACCAAAGCCCTTTTTTTCAGGGACATTTTGTTATATTATGCAGAATCATTCTAAAGAGGGACTTGGCCATTGGGTCTCATCTCAGTCTTTCACAACCGACCCGGTGCATCCGGCTCCCTCACCGCTAATACTAAAAACGGTTGAAATGACCGTTGCTGAATACATAAGAGGTTCACCATGGACAATTCTGAACTTAAATCCTTAAATGTCCCACAAGACGTTATACAGGAAATCGAAGACTTCGCGACAGAAGTCGAGCGTCTCACCACAGGCGAGCTGGACATTGAAGATTTTAAACGGTTCCGGTTACAACAGGGCATTTACGGTCAACGTCAGGAAGACGAACAAATGGTTCGAACCAAGCTTCCGTTCGGTCAAATGTCTGCCGACCAAATGCGCTGTCTTGCTGAATTTGGAGAAAAGTATTCAAATGGAATCCTGCACGTAACCACGCGGCAAGATATTCAGTTTCATTTTGTGAAAATTAAAACGGTAACTGAAGCTCTTGCCCTGCTGGCCAAACACGACCTGACCAGTCGCGAAGCTTGCGGCAATACCGTGCGCAATGTGACCGCCTGCCACAAGACTGGCACCTGCCCGGAGGAACTGTTTGATGTCACGCCTTACGCTCAGGCGGTGATGAGCTACCTGATCCGCCACCCGCTGACGCAGAGTCTGCCCCGTAAATTCAAGATCACCTTTGGTGGCTGTAACGGATGCGGCCTGGCGGCAATCAACGACATAGGACTCAACGCCCGCGAACAAAATGGCAAGCGTGGTTTTCGCATGGTCATCGGTGGCGGCCTTGGCTCCTATCCCAGGTCCGCACAACCGTTGTTTGAATTCCTCCCCATTCCGGATATGTTGCGTACTTGTGAAGCTATGGTCGCTGTTTTCGATAAATATGGGGACAAGAAAAATCGCAATAAAGCGCGGTTCAAGTTCATCATCGAGCGGCTTGGTATGGACAAGACCCGCGAACTTATTTTGGAAGAATTTGAAAAATTAGCCGACCGAAATTACCCGGAAATTTTAGCACCCGATGAAGTGGCCCCTGAAATCCCCCAGTTTGAAGACAGCACCGAGTTCGATCAGGATCCGGAATTCAAAGCCTGGGTGGCACGCAACACATTCGAGCAACGACAAAAGGGTTTTTACAATGTTCATATCAAGCTATTGCTGGGAGATCTCAACACCGATCAGGCCCATAGCATTGCTGATATTTCCAGTAAATTTGCCGGCAGTAAACTGGTCAACACGGTCCATCAGAACATCATGATCTCCTGGGTCAGACAAGGTGCACTCGGGCACGTCTACCGGGAGTTAAAAATTCTTGGACTGCACAGGGCAGGTACCGAGGAACTTAAAGATATGACAAGTTGCCCCGGTTCAGAAACCTGCAATCTGGGTATCACCCATTCGCGCGGACTGATCGATCAGTTGAGCGAGGACGTTGATAATGAGTTCACCGAAGATACGGACCTCGATCACATCACCATCAAGGCTAGCGGATGCCCCAACTCCTGCGGGCAACATCATATCGCCGCTATTGGTTTCTCAGGTTCGGCACGCAAGGTCAACGGCATTTTGGCTCCGCATTATGAAGTCATGCTGGGCGGACGCATCATTGACGACAAAGCGACCTTCGGCGAAACAGTCATCAAAATTCCAGCCAAAAATGCGCCCAATGCCGTGCGCCGTCTGATTGATGATTACAAAAAAGTGAAGGAGGATGAAGAATCCTTTCTTGATTACTACGACCGTCTCGGTAAAAAATATTTCGGAACCCTGCTCGGCGATCTGAAAAAGGTTCCGCCGATTGAAGATTCCCCACAGTCCTACATTGACTATCACTCGTCCACCCGGTTCTCACTGGATGATCGGGGTCAGGGAGAATGTGCCGGTGCCATCAGCGAATTGATTTCGGACCATATCTCAGAGGGCGAACGCGCTCTGTTCCAATGCAAAAAGCTTCTTGAAAAGGGAGACCTTGGGGAAGCTGTCACTCAGGCTCAACGCGCTTTTATCTGCTGTGCCCGTGGCATGATGCACACTGAGGGAATCGACTTCACCGACAACCTGCTCACCATTCAGAAGTTTGAATCGCTGATTGTTGACAGCGGTATCGTCAATGAAAAACATTCCGGTATCGCTGAACGCTATGAGGCCAAAGCAGAGGGAATGAGTAAAGAACAAGCGCAGAGCTATTTAGTTGAGGCCGGCTCACTGGTCGCCGAAAGTAAAGAGGCTTACCTGAAAATGAAAACCCAGGGCACCTTGCGCATCCGCGTGGAAAATAGCGACGACGATCAGAGCAAAGGTCACACCCCGACTCGCGATACCTTTTTCGATGTCACTAAAAACAAACACGAGGAAAAGGTATAGTCACGGATGCTTAAAAGTATGACCGGCTACGGTCGATCAGAACAACAAAACGGCTCGTTTTCCTGCAAGGCAGAACTCCGTTCGGTCAATAACCGTTTCATCGAGGTGTCGGCCCGGCTACCGAAATACCTTTCCTGCATTGAGTTGCCCTTGAAAAATCTGATCAAGGCCCGTTGTGCCCGAGGATCGTTTGATGTGTTCATTACGATTGCTAAAGATAACGGAGCGCAGGAACTTGAAATCAAACCCAATCTGGAATTAGCATCGCAATACCACAACGCGTTTAAAGAAATACAGGAGAGTTTGGGATTGCAGAGCCAAATAGAAATATCCTCGATCCTGTCGATGCGGGATATTATTAAATCTGAGCCCATGGAATTTGATGAAGACAAACAGAAAATAATTCTCGACACAGTAGTTCAGGGCCTCTCGGAATTGATCCTGATGCGCGAGGAAGAAGGCCGTAGCCTCAGCATGGACCTTGCTAACCGTTTGGATGAGATCGAAAGCGCGATCACCAAAATTCAAGCACGCCAACCGGAAATCATTAAAGCCTACCGGGATAAATTGCAGGAAAAAATCAAAGCACTCAGTGACGGGATTGATATCGACCCCGCCCGATTGGCACAGGAAGTGGCAATCATTGCAGACAAATCAGATATTGCAGAAGAGCTGACCCGATTGGAAAGTCATCTGTCCCAGTTTCGCAATCTGATCAAGGAAACCCAACCGGTCGGGCGCAAGCTGGAGTTTTTGACTCAGGAAATCAATCGCGAAACCAATACCATCGGTTCCAAATCAATCGACTTTGAAGTCTCCCAGCACGTGATTGAAATCAAAAGCCTGCTTGAAAAAATCAGGGAACAACTGGCCAATATCGAATAGCACCCAGGTATTTTATATGTCCCCCTCCCCTCTTCCTAAAGAAGGTCTGGCCCTCATCGTTTCCGCTCCCTCCGGCACAGGCAAAACCACTGTCTGTGGTAAATTGCGCCAACAGTTACCGGACCTCAAGTTCAAAGTATCCCACACCACCCGAACACCACGCCGCGGCGAAGAAGATGGTGTCCATTATCATTTTATTTCAAAGGACGAATTTGATGAGGGAGTCACACGCGGTGATTACCTTGAGTGGGCCAAAGTACACACAGATCAATACGGAACGCGACGCGATCAGGTCGAGTATTACTTAAATCAGGGCAACGATCTATTGATGGAACTGGACGTGCAGGGAGTGGCGTCTTTGCGTGAGCAAGATTTTTGCGGCGTCTTCGTTTTAATTCTTCCACCTTCGCTGGCTGAATTGGAAAAACGTTTGATAGGCCGAGGCACAGAAGTTGCCGAAAAAATTCAACGACGTTTGATTACCGCCAAAAAAGAAATCGCCCAATACCAACTCTACGACTACATCATCACCAATCAGGAAGTCGATGATACCGTGCAGGTCTTAAAATCAATTCTATCCTCGGAACACTATAATCGAACACGATTCAACCCTGGTAGCGATGACATCCGCGCCCTTCTGAATAATCCGGTGAACACCTGATGTCCCAGATCAATCTGCAGTCCAAAATCTGCGAGCGGATCAAATCTTTAAAAGCCTATCATGTCGATACCTGCTCAACCGAAATCAAACTGCACGCCAACGAAAATTCACACCCGCTTGATTCCCGATTGATGAAACAATTGCAAGCGCGTCTGGTCGACCTTCCACTTAACCGTTACCCGGACCCCGATTGCGCCGGGCTCAAACAGATTTTGGCCAATCGCCTAAATGTCAAGGTGGATCAATTGATGATCGGCAATGGATCAGATGAACTGATTCAAATCCTGATTCAGATTTTCTGTGACCCCGGCGATGCCCTAGCTGTGCCGGACCCGACGTTTGCCATGTACAATATCATCGCTAAAGGCATGGGCGTTCGGCCAGTCCCCTTTCCCCTGGATGAACACTGGGATTTGAAAGCCGAACCATTCCTTGAATCGATCCGGGACCAGTCGGTACGCATCATATTCTTCAGCTACCCAAACAATCCTACCGGCAATTGTTTTTCTGCAGAGGAATTGCAAAAAGTGATCGAAGTATTTGACGGAATCGTTGTGCTCGATGAAGCGTATTACGATTTTGCCCGCACATCGTTTATCGACCAACTTGACAACCACAACAACCTCATCATCCTGCGCAGTCTTTCCAAGATCGGATTGGCCGGTCTGCGCGTGGGATACGGGGTCGCCGCACCCGAGATCATTCGTGAAGTAGATAAAATCCGGTTGCCCTACAATTCGAACATGCTGTCCCAGGTATTCTCTGAAATGGTGTTGTCGGAATTTTCTCTGGTCGAAGAGCAAATCGACAAAATCATCGATGAACGACGACACATGCAGGAAGCTCTCCAGGACATCACCGGGGTGACTCCGTTTCATTCCGATGCAAACTTCATTCTGTTTCGGACGCTGTGCGAATCACGTACCATTTTCGATGAGCTTGCCAAACGCGGCATTCTGGTTCGCGATCTGAGTGCCCATCCACGCCTGAAAAATTGCCTGCGAGTGACGGTCGGAACGTCGGAAGAGAACAGCCAGTTTCTGAAAGAATTGAAAGCCATCGTGCAGGCAAGCTGATTCCCGCCAAACGCAAAGAAGGCCTATGCGAAACCTGAAACCCATTCTTACACTCACTGCGGTGGTCGTGATATTGGTGAGTCTTACCTTCGGGTCCGTGTTCCTCGTTTATGTCAACCAACCTGCAGGAAAAAACAAAGCAGAAGTAAACGTTAATATTGAACCGGGCATGTCCCTCACTCAGGTTGCCAACCTGCTCGCATCAAAAAAAGTGATCGCCAACGGAACCACGTTTCGGGTTTACACTTATCTCAAGGGGCATCAGGGAGATATTCGTGCCGGAGAATACGCGCTGTCCCCATCCCTGAAACCGGAAGTCATCCTGAAAAAATTGACCTCAGGTGAAACGGTGGCGCACACCATCACCATCCCGGAAGGTTTCCGAATTCTGGAGATTGCCGATTTATTTGTCGCCGCGGGCCTTGCCAACCGCAACCGCTTCATTGAAGCAACTCGCGACCCGGCCCTATTGAAGCAATTCAAAATTCCAACGGCCGATCTCGAGGGTTACCTGTTCCCGGACACCTACCAGTTTCGTCGACAAGCGGGCGAGCAGGAAATTATTCGGACGATGCTGAAGAATTTTGAAACTCGCCTGGACAAACCGGAGTATGCAAGGCAAGCCGAAAAACTAGGCCTGAATTTCCATGAAGTGATCACACTGGCATCCCTGATCGAAAAAGAAACCGGCCTATCCAGAGAACGTAGTTTGATCTCCTCGGTTTTTCACAATCGATTAAAACGCAATATGCGCCTTCAAACCGACCCCACCGTTATTTTTGCGCTGGCAGGTTTCGATGGCAATATCCGCAAAAAAGATTTGTCGATTGATTCTCCCTACAACACATATATGTATAAAGGATTGCCGCCCGGCCCCATCGCCAGCCCCGGAGAAGACGCTGTGATCGCGGCACTTCACCCCGCCACATCCGAGGCTCTCTTTTTTGTGTCCCGCCAAGACGGCAGTCATCAATTTTCGAACAACCTGCCGGACCATAACCGGGCCGTCGTCAAGTATCAGATCAAACCAGCGAACGGGTAGTTTTTCAGAATCTGGCAAGCCAAGATCGTCAATTTCACCTATTTATTGTCAAACCTCTCTCGATCCACGCATCATTCAGTTGCAAATCTCATAAGTCTGCTTTAAATCGCATCCAACTATTCGTCATGGTATTATGCACAGCGGGATTTATTCCGACATGAAATTCTTATCCATCGCACTGCCGGACATAAAAAAATAATGAAGCTTCAAACATTCTTGCTTCTAATCGTAATAATATTGAGTTGTCTTTTCTTCCCAGCACTCTCCCTGGCCATTCCTGCAAACCCATCAGACACCCAACTGATGCAACCAGATGGTAGTATTTTCAGTGCCCGTATCATCGGGGATGAATGGAACAATCGGGTAGAAACCCAGTCTGGTTTCACAATCGAGCGTGCTTCGGATAACACTTGGCAGCATGTATTGCGGTTCGATGGAAGCGCGGCAGTGTTGGGAGATACGCGTGCGGATCAGGCTCCGGATTCGGGACTCAAGCAAGGCCTCCGTAGAATTCCATCGCCAATGCCAGAAGATGCCAGAGGACAATTGCAGACCCCCGATCTAGCAGGATCGCATGAGGCCTCGCCTCAAGGAGCACCGATTGGCAGTTTCAATGGTCCCGTTTTATTTATCCTCGCTGAGTTTTCAGACCGCGCCGGATTCTACAGTGAATCCAGTTGGGGGAATTTTGTAACCAATAAAATTGCTGATTATTTCAATAAAGCCTCATACGGCAAGGTGAACCTGTCCCCCGCTCTGGAGACTTCCGGCACAAACCATAATGGCGTGGTCGGCTGGGTCAATCTTGGATATCCTCACCCTAACACTGGCAGTAGCACCAGCACTATCAACCAGCAGATAACTAAAGACGCGATCATCGCGGCTGATCCTTTCATTGATTATTCATCCTATGACAACAATGCCGACAATATAATCGATTCGGATGAGCTGGCAATCGTTGTTGTGGTTGCAGGATTTGAAAATTCCTTTAGCGCAAATTTTTCCCCCAGTGTATGGAGTCACAAATGGAGTGTCGGCTCTTTAGTTGGCGGAGCCCCTTCAGTCGATGGCGTGGTTGTCGGTAGCTTTAACAATGGCAATGGAGGATATGCACAGTTCGGAGAAATTCACCAAAGTACTTCAATCAATCAGCATCAAGCCACCATGGGCATCATGGTGCATGAACTTGGTCATTTGATCTTCGGCTTGCCCGACTTAAATGATCCAGACAACTCTTCAAGCGGCATCGGGGCTTTCGGGTTAATGGGGGGAGGTGCCTGGGGCAAGTCCAACAGCAACACATACGCCGGCGAGACCCCCGTCCTTCCATCTGCCTGGTCCAAATTGAAACTGGGATGGGTCGATGAAATAGAGGGATTTGGTTTTCCACTAATTGTGGCAGCAGGATATATAGACCCTTTTTTCAGTTTCAATAATGCCAAAAGCAACAACACGGTTCGCAAATCCACCACCTCTAACCCTTTAGAGTTTTTTCTGGCGGAAGTCCGTTACCCATTTGGATACGATCTGGGCCTGCAACGCTGGCTGGGAGATACTTTCGGTGGATTCGCTTTCTGGCATATTGATGAAACTCAACCCGATAATTCCAGTGACACGAACCGTCTCGTAGATCTCGAAGAAGCAGACGGTACTGAAATGGGAAGCGGCTTTGGTTCTGAGAGGGACCTTTGGTACAGGGGAAACAAGACCAACTTTGGCGAAACGAGTGCCCCAAACACCAACCTTTATGACGGCTCACTCTCCGGCTTGAATGTTTGGGCGGCTTCCTCCCCAAACATTGGCATGCGAGCCAGCTACAGCTGGGTAGGCCCTGCATTGTCAGTCTTATATCCATACGATCTTAGGGCCTATGCGGTTGAAGGGAGTCCCCCCGAAACTTTAAGTGGTTGGGGGTCAAACACAATTGGAAACTCTGGCAATATCCCCATTGATTACAATATAACCCATACGAAAAACTGGATAAATATTTTCAATGGTTCAGGATCCTTGCCCCCACAAAGCTTTCACCAAATAGCTGTCCAGATAACCTCTGAATCACAAGAGCTTGTAGCAGGTCATCACAAAGACTCGGTGACATTTACAAATCTGACTACCGGAATAGGTAATATCACACTCGATGTTGACCTCCACATTTCTCCGCCGGGGTTTGAATTCTCCAAAAACCTTGGAGGTGATGGTTATGATGTGGTTCAGGATATTTCACGCAACCGGCTGTATGTCTCAGTTCCAGACCTGAACGAAATTGTAATTTTTTCAACCCTGACATACAGGGAGGTGGGTAGAATACCTCTGGGCTGGTCGCCTTATGGTATTGATCTGAGTGATACTAAAAATACCCTGTACATAGCCCTCAATGGCAGTGGAAATGTTGGTGTCCTGGACTTGGATTCGCTTTCTCTTTCTACTATTCCGGTGGCAACCGAAACAGGTAGTCTTTTGATTTATGATGTCGCCGAAGCAAAACCAAATCGTATTTATGTCTCAGCCAACCCAGGAGCAAGTGCAAACGCTCACATCGCTCTTATAAAAACTGACGAGGGAAATGCTGTAACGCGAGTGGCAGACGGGCGTATCATCCGCACTCTCCCTGTTTTTTTAAAAGACCTCGATCAAGAGGCACTGTTTATTGGGGAACAATCGTCCCCCAACTCCCTCTACAAGCTGGATATTACCAATGATTCTGCTCCCATTATCCTTGAGGATAGTTCCGGAACAATAATTGGGACCAGCCATATGGCTATTGTTAAGAATTCCCAAACAACTTTGCCTGGTGAAGAAAACATTGGATCAAAAATTATTCTAAAGGGCGGGCAAATAATAGACCCATCCAATTTTTCCGTTCTGGCTAACCTTGGCTCCGGTACCCCAGGACAAACCCACTTTAGTGGAGAAGCCAGTTTTGGAGTTGCTCCAAATAACATTGAAAGCTACTCAACAAATTCATTTCAAAAATTTCAGGATTTCCCCCTTAATTCATGCTCCCTCACCGAGTTCCAAAGGCTTATATCAACAGTGGGTCATAGCCGGGGTTGGTTCGCCATGGGGGACGATAAAATTTGTGGATATAGCATTGGAAATAAGAACAGGGAAAGAATGCCCAACGACTTCAATGGAGACGGAACTTCCGACCTTTTGCTGTTTCACGATGTGGGATTACTTGGCTCCGGATTGTTGAACAGCTCCTCCCTGACCGCCTTTGACTTTCTTCTTCAGGTTGACCCGGCACAGGGTTGGACAACAAGTGCCACAGGTGATTTCAACGGTGACAATAAGTCCGACATTTTACTGTACAACACCACCACCGGCGAGTACCGCGTAATTGAGGTCAACGGTACTACAACCGTCAGTGATACCGTAGTCGGGATTATCGACCCAGCGTTTGGTCTCTCTCCTTTCAGGATGGCAGATTTTGATGGGGATGGCCATGCCGAAATTCTGGTCCACGATCCAACAAATGGTTTTACCGCCCTACTCTTTTTTAATGCTACTGGAGGTTTTTCTTCATTCGAATTTGTAACCCTCGTGGACGTAGCCAACAATTGGGCTTTACAAGATACCGGGGATTTCAATGGGGACCAAAATGCTGACCTGGTAATTTTCAACACAGCCAGCAGAGAAGTCTCCATCATCGAAATGAACGGCTCAACCACCGGTCCTTTTACTCCCAGCTTCACTCTCGACCCTGCGGTCGGTTGGACCATTGTCGATACCGGTGACTTTACAGGAGACGGGAGGGATGGAATCCTTCTTAGAAGTTCTACAGGTGCTCTTGGATTCGCTTTAATGAAAGGACCCTTGTTCCACTCCATTACTGTTTTTGGTGGAGTTTTACCCGGTTGGGAAATCATCAACGCAGGATTCTATGATGCCGACAACATGATGGATCTTTTAATATTTGACGCACCAACAGGAAACTTGTTTTCCATAACAAATATTGGTTTTAACACCCTTGTTCATAACTCCATATTAAACCTCGGGGTCGGGTCGAGCTGGAATTACCATGGTGGAAAACCGTAATTAAATGAAGGACAGACGGGGGCCCATTGCTTCCGACTTATCCTTTGAATTCAATCATATAAAATTAATCTACTAATGTATTGAATGAGGTCAAAATTAATACAACTCCTCTTCCGTCAATTTTTAAATACTGTCGAATAGCTCCTCCCCCATCCATCGTGAAACCCCTTGTCTTTTTTGCGTAAATGACGATAAGTAAAGCATGTCCCGTTCTCTTTTCCGTCCGCAAAATGTCTTGAGGCGACTCCCAGCTCTGCTGTGCATTTTCCTTCTGCTACCGGTCACGGCAGTCTATGCGCAGGTGTTGGACAGGCCTCCTTTGTTACCGGAGCCGCGTCTGTCGGAAAAATTCAATCTCCTGTCAGAGGGCAACGCTTTCCGCGGCACTATCGATGACTACCGGCAGGCGATCCAGGACGATCCCAAAAATTACCGTGCACATTTTGGCCTCGGGCGGTTGTATCAGCAAATGGGTCTCTGGGAAAAAGCTATCGCCGAATACCAGTTGTCGCTCGAAACCGAGCCGCTGTACCCTGCCCCCTATCACGGCATCGGTGGCAGTTACCTACAGTTGCAAAAAATTGAAGAAGCCACTAAATATTACCTCGATGCGGTCCACCTGGACCCGTTATATCCGGAAGCCCAGTACGGGCTCGGGCGATCTTATTTCCTGTCAGGAAAACATTCCAAAGCCATCGAGCCACTGCTTGCCGCGCTAGAGCTGAATCCAAAAATGTCGGTCGCCCATTTTGCCCTGGGTCAGGTGTATCAGGCCCTGAGTCGCCCTAAAAAAGCGTTGGCTGAATTTAAAACCACCGTGCAGTTGAACCCCCTCGACATTGAAGCTTTTTTTGCCATGGGCGAAACTTATGAAACTCTTCTCGATTTTGAAAAATCGATTGACGCTTACCGGGAAGCCCTCGATATCAACCGCAACTATGAGCCGTCCTACAGCGGTATCGGGCGGGTGCAGGTCAAAATTGGCAACCCCCGGATGGCACTCGGCCCGCTCAAGGAAGCCCTGCGCTTTTACCCGAATGACGACATTGCCCTGGAGTATCTGGGCAAGGCGTACCGTGATCTGGGGCGGCATCAGGAAGCAATTGATCCTTTCCGCAAACTGACCTTACTGCGCTTCAAGGACCCGCAAGTGTTTTATATGCTGGGCACCCAGTTTTTGGAAGTGGGCCGGCTTGAAGACGCGACCACCAATTTCAAGGAAGCAGTGCGGCTCGACCCGACCCACACCCGCGCCTACCTCGACCTCGGTCAAATACACGAAGAGATGAACCATCCGCTGGATGCCCTGCGCGTTTACCGTTCCATCATCCGAATCAACCCGGATCATCTATCTGGCTGGCGGCGCATCGGCACCTTGAGCGCGAATTTGAAACGGTACAATACATCAGCCAAAGCCTATCGGGAAATGGTGCGTATCGATCCCAAAGATGGCGAAGGGCATTTCCTGCTGGCAGATGTTTACCTGCAACTGAACCATCTGGAGCGGGCTATAGAATCGCTGAAAGCAGGCCTGCGCCTGCAACCGGGAAGGGCGCGGTCGCTGGAAGCACTGGGCCGTTCCTACGTCAAGCTGGATCAATACCGCAAAGCTATCGATCCGCTCAAGCAAGCCATTCATGCCGACCCAGGTCTCGGCTGGGCCCATTATTATCTTGGCCATGCGATGGTTCAACTCGGGCGTTACCCGGAAGCGTTGGAGCCATTGAAAAAGTCGGTGGACCTGCTCCCCGATCATTCCGACTCGAAAAAGGATTTAGGCATCGCCTTCGGCAAGCTCAACCGGGCGCAGGAAGCCGTTCAGTATCTGGAGTTGGCTGTCGGGATCGATCCCAAAAATTACGAAGCGCAATATCTGCTTGGTAAAAGCTACGCCGATTTAAAACAACCCAAACGCGCGTTGCAACCTCTTATAAAATCCCAGCCCGGTTACCCCAAGGACCCAGCCCCGTGGGCACAATTGGCTGGAGCCTATAACGCGTTGAAACGTTATCCTGAGGCCATCAAAGCCTGGCACCATGCGGCGTGGCTTCAGCCAAAAAATTTAGGCTTTCAATTGAATCTGGCACGCACACAAACTCTGGCAGAATCACCCGGCCCGGCACTCAAAACTTTCGCCAAAGTAATCAAACTCGATCCAAAAAATGCCGAGGCTCATTTTCGCAGAGGATTACTGTTTGATTTGCTCGGACGCTACGAGGAAGCCATCCCGTCTTACCGGCAGGCGATCAAACTGGACCCGGCGCATCCTAAAGCGCGGCTCAGTCTGGCCTGGGCGTTGGGCGAGAAAAAACGTTTTCTGGAGGCGCAGGAGACCGCGCAGGAAGAAGTACTACTGCATCCGGACAATACCTCCGGGCATTTCACATTAGGCTGGGTTTACCAGCAGATGGGGCGTTACATCAAGGCACGCCAATCCTATGAGAACGTATTGAATCTTGAGCCGGGCAATACCGGCGCACTCAGTCAGCTGGAGGAAATCCGCACCCTGCAATCGCGCCCCACCGTGGTCGCGACACCCGCGCCCTTCCCCACTCCCGGTCGGCAAAAACCATCACGCCTGATCCCGACATTTGAAAAAACGCCGGAAATCGAAATCCCCGCCATGCAACCGGATGTTTCCGGGAAGTGATTCGAAACTAGCCCGTTTCAACCTCATTTTCCCCTTAGGAATCATAATCTGTAGCAAGTAAAAATTGTAGCCTTTTCAAGACAATTTTTGGTCTCAATTTGCGCCTCTCATCCCCACCCCTGCCGGAATCGCTGATGACTGCTGTTTTCGCGTCCTTTCATGCCCCGGAACCCTTATAAAATAACCAGTTATTCCTCCAAATCAGCAGTTTTGAGTTGACACACCCGAAAGCCCACAGATATACTTCTTTTTTTTCTCAGGTGTCTGCTATATTGGACCTGATTTGAAGTCTTTATCCGCCGGGATGCTAGCCCCGGTCGCTTAATAATCCAATCCCCGAGCAGGTTATGACTGAAGCTACCGATTCCGCTGAGGCCACGATGGATGCACCGCCGGAATCTCCGGAAGAAAAGAAAATCTGCATGACCACGTTCTACGAGATCCTCGACAGTTTCCCGGAGCGGGCACGGCGTTATCTCATTCCCATGATGACCAGATTGCAGAACGAGTTTCGTTTTCTGCCGCCGGAGCTCATGGAAATCCTCAAGGATGAGTTGAACATTTCGCGTGCAGAAATTTTTGGTGTCATTTCCTTTTACCCGCAATTCCGGACGGTTGAGCCGGGCAAATATATCTTCAAGCTTTGTTACGGCACGGCCTGCTATGTCAAAGGGGCTCCATTGATCGCTACTAAGCTGAAGGAAAAATTCAACATGGGCAAGGGTGAGACCGATCCGACCAAACTGTTCACTCTGGAATTCGCCTCCTGTCTCGGTAACTGTGGCGCGGCTCCCATGGCAATTATCGATGCTGACACCTTTGGCAACATCGATCCTGAAAAAACCTACAGCGATGTCACCGACAAATACTCTCTATAAATTCCTGCACTGGAGTGAGTTTCCAAGATGAGCACAGTCGTAAAACAAACGATCAACTTTAAATATAACGGGCAGGACATGTCCGCTCCGGAAGGCACGGTCGTGCTCGATGCCGCCAAACGCGCCGGCCATTTCATCACCAACCTGTGCTCCAACCCGAAATTAAAACCGTTCGCCGCCTGCCGCACCTGCATGGTCGATGTACGCGAAGAGGGCGAGAAAAAACTGGTGTACTCCTGCACCCACCCGGTATCCGAGGGCATGGAGATTTTCACCGAAACGGAAGAAACCAATCGCTACAACGGTGCCTGTCTCGAAATGCTGTTGGTTGAGCATCCGCTGGATTGTCCGATCTGTGACAAATCTGGTGTCTGCCCTCTACAAGATAATACCGATGCGTTGAAACTGTACAACGGGCGTTTTGAAATCAAGCGACGCAACGAGCCGAGCATCAAGACCAACCCGATCATCGAATTCTATTTGAACCGTTGCATCATGTGCGGCATGTGCGTCCGCATCTGCGATGAGATTCAAGGCGTGCAAGCCCTCGACTATCACAAACGCGGCTACCAAATCACCATCGGCACCGCCAACGAAGAGCCGCTCGATTGCGAATTTTGTGGGCAGTGCATCACGGTCTGCCCCACCGGAGCCTTGATGGACTTAACCTCGGAAGCACGGGGACTCGCCGCCATGTTCACCGAGACGCTGTCGACCTGTAACTTCTGTTCGTGGGGCTGTACCGTCCGGCTGGAAACAAAAAAAGGCAAACTGATCCGCATTGAAGGCGATGAGACTTTTGATCTTGGCATCAACGAAGGCAACCTGTGCGCCAAGGGTCGCTTCGGGCACGGCATTGTCCAGAACGAAAAGCGCATCCAAACCCCCATGATGAACGTGGGCGGTGACTTCAAGGAAATCTCCTGGTCGGAAGCCATCGACATGATCGCCGAGCGCATGAACACGCAGGTCAACCGCAGTGGTCCTACCAGTATCGCCGGGATCGCTGGCGAGAAAATGACCAACGAAGAGGCGTATCTCTTTCAGAAGCTTTTCCGCGGAGTACACGGCTCGAATCAGATCACCAACCTGCAACATCTGCGAGCACCCTACATCAACCGGTTTCAAGAGAAGTGTTTTGAAAACGGCATCGTCTCCAAACCCATCACAGAACTTGAACATGCCGACGCGGTGCTGATTTTCAACTCAGACATTCCATCCGAATATCCGGTGGCTGGTAACTCGATCCGTAAAGGTGCCATCTACACCGGTACCGACATTCTGATTGCTAACCCGCGCCGCGTGGTCTTCAACAATGAAGCACAGGTTGATATCCGGATGACCTACAAAGCCGGAGCCGACCTCGCCGTAGCCTCCCGCCTTGCTCGTATCCTGATCGACAATGGCATAGTGGACACTGCGAAAGTCAAAACCGCCGTCCCGAATTACGATGACCTCGTAAAATCTCTGGCACCGTATACCGCCGAAGCAACGGAAGCTCTTACCGGTGTCAGCGATTCCGTTCTTGTTCGCGCCGCTGAGCGTTTTGGCAGAACCGCCGACCGGGTCATCCTGATTGGCAACGATGTTCTGGAAACAGGGCATGGCGATGCGATTCTCGACAGCCTCCTGAATATTTCCATACTGGTGCACCATGGTGCCGAAGGCAGTGTCAGTATTTACCCGCCACGGGAGCATGCCAACAGTCAGGGAATCCAGGACATGGGTTGCACACCGGAGAACCTGCCGGGGAGTGCCCGAATCGATGATGCCGAGGCACTGGGCAGACTGAAAACAATCTGGGACCTTAAAGAACTGAAACTCGATCAGGAAGACTTCGTTTCCAACCTGTGGGCCAACTGTTCACAGGGTCATGTAAAAATGCTTTATATCGCTGGCGAGGACCCAATCCGCTCGTACTATAAAAGTGCTCCGGTGGTTGGCGCACTGAAGACAGTTCCTTTTCTTGTCGTCCAGGATTTGTATTGGACCGATTCCTGCCAGTTGGCGGACCTGGTATTACCCACAACGTCTTTTGCTGAAAAAGATGGGACTGTCACCAACATGAGTCGCCATGTGCAAAAGATTCAGTCTGCCGTATTGCCGGAAGGTCAGTCCCGACCGGACTTTGAAATTTTCTCGGATATCGCAGAAGCCTGCGGCAAACCTTTCTCCACCTTTGATGTTAAAGAGGTGCAGGATGAAATTGTGCAAGCCGCTCCGAGCTACAAGGGAATGTTCCCTGGCAGAAAATCGAAACAATGGCAACCGGAGAAGTCGGGTGATCATGCCGCTTTCTCGCCGGTAAATGAATGGGTCGAGCCCGAAGCAAACGAGAGTTTTCCCTTCAAGCTGATCACCAACAATCACATGTTTCATATCGGTGGCTACACGCATTACGCCAAGGCACTGGTTGATATTGGCCCCGAGTGCATCGCCGAAGTGAATCGCGAGGATGCTAAAAACCTTAACCTCAATGATGGCGACCGTGTACGGGTCGAGTCGGACACCCATTCGGTGGAAGTGGCGGTCGCGATCAGCAGTCGTTCCACTACCGGTGTGATTTACGTTCCGAAAAACTGGACGGAAGTCCCGGTCAACAAAATGCGCAACGGTCATGAAGGTCTGGTCGCTGTCAAAATTTCCAAGGTGGGATGAAGGTTCCCCTAAATCCAAAAACTGTAACGTCACCCCAAAGAGCGAGCAATGTCCGATTTAAGTGAAAACCTGCATTCAGATTACATGACCCTCAACATGGGTCCGTCTCATCCTGCAACTCATGGGACGGTCAAGTTCCTGCTCACTCTCGACGGCGAAACCGTGATCGATATGGTCGTGGACATCGGCTACCTCCATCGCGGGTTTGAGAAAATGTGCGAAAGCGTGACGTGGACCAATGTCTTCCCTTACACCGATCGTCTGAACTACTGTTCGGCCATCATGAACAACATCGGCTACGCCGAGGCGGTGGAAAAGTTACTGGGTATCGAGACCACCGAACGTTGCAAATACATTCGTGTCGTGGTGAACGAACTGTCACGCATCTCCGACCATTACACCAACATTGCCGCGGCGGCACTGGAGCTCGGAGCGTTGACCGCTTTTATTTACTTTGTTGAAACGCGAGAGATTGTTTGGGATCTGCTGGAGATGGTCTGTGGCGCAAGGTTAACTTCAAATTACATACGCGTCGGTGGTTTGATGTGCGATATTCCGGATAATTTCAACGAAGAGCTTGAAGCACGGTATCCGAAGCTGGACTCTTTGTATGATGATGTCGACAAACTACTCACCAAAAATCGTATTTTTCTCGACCGCATGCGCGACACCGGAGTGCTTTCAACCGAAAGCATGCTCTCTTACGGGTTCACCGGGCCCTGCCTTCGGGCGAGCGGCATCGACTACGATGTGCGCAAGGCGCATCCTTACCTGGTCTACGACAAGCTCGATTGGGACGTTCCGATCGGTACCGTCGGTGATAATTTTGATCGTTACCTTGTACGGATGGAAGAGATCAAGCAAAGTTTCAAGATGATCAAGCAGGCCATGAAGGACATGCCCGACGGTCCCATCAACGTCGACAACCCTTACATGCGTCAGCCCTCCAAACAGGATGTTTACTCCCGTATGGAAGAAATGATCGCTCACTTCAAAATCACCATTGAAGGTTTGAAGCCACCCGTCGGCGAGGTTTACATGCCTACCGAAGCGGCTAACGGCGAACTCGGGTTTTACCTGGTCAGCGATGGTGGTGGCAAACCCTACAAGTGCCGAGTCCGTCCACCGTGTTTCTCCATGACAGCAGCCATGGAAGAAATCTGCAAGGGCTCCATGCTGGCCGACATCATTCCCACCTTCGACATGATCAACATGATCGGTGGGGAAAGCGATCGATAATTACCCTCTCCCTGTAATACTTGCTCGGTTCTGTATGGTAGAAACAGAATCAGCAATCCCCATTTTCTTTTCGTCACCCTCCCCGTATTTTCAATGGGGTTCCAAAGTACAAGACATCGTTCCGTTCCACGCCCTATGTCCAAATCCATAGCCAAATTTCTGTTCCTGACACTCGGGATCGGCCTGCTCACCTGGGCTGTCCTCACGGTCGATATAAAAAGCGTGGGCGTTCTTCTAGGCCAATTGGGATGGGGCCTCTTCTGCATCCTCGGCATTTACAGCATTGTCACCTGGGTCGATACAATTTCCTGGAAATACGCCTTCAAGCCAGAAGAAGCCGAGACGTTGCCCATTTGGAATCTGTGGAAAATTCGCCAGATCGGGGAGGCGTTTAATATCATTACCCCGTTCGGAACGATGGGGGGTGAACCTGTAAAAGCTCAACTCATAAAAGACCAGTATGGACTGACGTTCAAACAAGGGATCGCATCACAGGTAGTTGCACGCACCACATTTCTCGGGGCTCTCATCACCTTCATGATTCCCGGTATCGTGATTTTGATCCTGTCCGACACCGCAACCAATCAATTTAAAATAATCAGCGCGACGATGCTGGTGGTGTTCACCGTTTGTATATTTCTATTTTTCCTTTTCCAGACGCGCGGAAGCCTGGGTCGGGTGACCGCCTGGCTGGTCCGGCCGATCCCATCTTTAAAGGATAGCGATTTTCTAAGTCAAATGAAGGATCTGGATGCCCTCATGTCTTCTTATTACAGAGACCATGGTGATCGACTCGGGCAATCTGTTATGTTTGCGCTTGTTGGCTGGATCATCGGCCTGGCAGAACTTTATGCCACTCTTTATTTTCTCGGAGCCGAGGTTCAATTCCTCGACCTTTGGATTATGGAAGCTGTTTCCCAACTCATTCGTGTGTGCAGTTTTTTTATTCCACTCGGCATAGGAGCGCAGGAAGGTGGACTGGTACTCATTTTTTCTTCAATAGGATTTACCGCAGACCTTGGCCTTGCGGTTTCGTTCGTCAGGCGAATTAAGGAGTTGCTGTGGGTCGGGCTGGGGTTGACGCTGGGCGGTGGGACCATATTGAAACCATCCTCACCAAAATAAAAAAATGTTCCGAAAAATTATCTATAGCAAATCGCGGCTGACTCCCTTGTCACGGCCCTTCATGTGCCAGGGGGTTTTATCTACCGACTTGGTGAAAACATCTCCCTGCTGAACCAGGCCATCGTGGGCGGTGCGAATCGTCCCGACACGCTTGTCCTTCAATTCCTTGATTGCCTGCTCTATCAAATCTTCCTCAAATGATTTTTCACCCGGCACTGTTTTTTTCTTTCCTTTAACGGTCGTTGCTTTTTTCTCAGTAGTGCCACCCTGTGTTTTAGCAGACGGCGCGGGGGCTGTATTCCCTACAGGTTTTGGTTTTTGTTGCGGTGCTGATGGCGTTTGCGGTATGCCTGCGCTGGGAGAACTTTCAGCAGTTACGGACGTTGCCTGACTCTGTTGCTCAGTGCCCCCGGCCTCAGCAATTTGGGCTGGAGCGACGGCATCCTCAGATTCGGCTTCAGCATCCATGCCCTCAGCCTCCTTCATGGAAGTTTTGAAGTTACGGATACTTTGTCCGAAAGCGGACCCGATTTGGGGCAGTTTGCCTGCGCCAAAAATTATCATGATAATGACCAGAATCACCATCAATTCCGGAAAACCTATGCCCATCATGGTGTCTTCTCCCGAGAGTGGTCGGTTAGACCGTCTAAAATTTAATATTTAAGTGAAAATTATAACACAAAGCTTGCCCGGAACCACGCTCCGGCAGGCATATTCCGGCGAAATTCAGGGCTCCAAACAGCCTCTCAACCAAGGGGCAAAAAAAAATCCGGTCCACGCGCAAGCGGGACCAGACTCGTTTTTTCTGAATGGACTAATCAATGGCCAATATGGGCATTCAAAATCGGGGAGTTGATGATTTTATCATTTCCATGAGCATTCTTTTTTGCCGCTTTGAAATGCATGGTCGCTTCAGCGTGACGACCTATTTTATCCAGAGCGACCGCTTCATTGAAATGAACCTCGCCGATGGATTTATCAGCGGCGGCGGCTTCTTCAAAATGCTTCAAGGCCACATCAAAGTGCCCCTTGCCAAAATGCTTGATACCTTCTTCATTGTGCATATTGGCATTTGCATTTGAACCTGCTGGCAACTGCATCGGCCCTTCGCCAGCCAATGCCGTCATCGGAATAATCATCAGGCTCATAGCAAGAAAAAGTATAATCAATCGTTTCATTTTTTTGTCCCCCAAAGGAAGAAAAAGTTAATTAACAAGCTACTGTACTTTATCGATAACCACCCACTTCTATTATGCCTAAAATGGAACCCCCGATGCAATGGGCAGTTTTAATCATTTTTTAGTTCCACAGAATCACCCGGGTTATCATCCCTACCATCCAAAAGGCATTCAATGAGGGTTGATAGAAGGCTAAAAATTCAATACACTTAGCAGTCAGTATTTAGCTGGATAACCCTTGGAGCCGCGCACATGCCTGACATGAATGAATTGGTTAAAATTGGCCTGCAGGAGGGTCAGGTTCTGGACCTGGAAAAGAAAAACCTGGGCGATGCCGGAACCCTGCAACTGGTCCAAATGGAAATCCTGAGTCAAGTTAAGCGTCTGGAACTTGGAGATAATGAAATCACCGATATCGGGGTAGCGGCTCTTGCCGAGTCCCCCTACCTTGGCAATTTAAAATTATTGAACCTCAAGTCCAACAAGTTTTCGGCAGAAGGTGCCCGCGCACTTGCGACATCGCCTCATCTATCCAATCTGGATTCCTTGATACTTAAATTTAACGACATTGGTGAAGAAGGTGCCCAGCATATTGCCAATTCAAAAACGTTAACCAACCTGACCACCCTAGACCTGTTTCGCTCTCGTATTGGCAAGGAAGGAACTTTAACCATAAAACGATCACCTCTTTACCAAAACCTGTCGCGGGTCCGCCTCTCGGACATTTGATTTGTATGCAATCCTCACTCGATCTGACAACTCAGAATCCACGAAGTCCCTTAGAAACCTTTGCAGGAATTGTGTGGCTTCCCCGAATGGCAGACAAGGCGCGAGCAGACAAAGCGGGGCATTTGGGTGATTACATGTACCCCTGCCCCATGGACAAAATCATGCTGGAATTTCTGGAATTGGATGCGGAGAAGTTTTCCGATCTGGTCTCCGGGCATTCCGATGAAAAGCTTTCGCAATGGTTTAAAATTCACATAAAAAACACACCCCGGGACGATCTTAAAAAAGCCAACCAAGAGCTACTATCCAAGCAACCCGACACTCCTGAAAAATGGGCCAAATTTGAACGACTACGGGAGACCTTGGCACCTGACCGCAAAGACATTGACACCTGGGCGAAATTAATCGACCTTGAAGAAGGTCACGCCTGATTTTTCCCTGACTAAACCGACCTCCCATATATCCAATAAATGAGTAAAATCCTCGACAACCAACCGCCGCGAACCTTCAGGCGAAAATTAAAAAAGAAGACAAAGAAAAAAACCAGCTTTAAGAAACTATTGCTGGTATCTTTTTTGTCTCTTTTTCTGCTGATTCTTTTTTCAGGTTTTGTTGGTGCTGGATTTATTTTTTTCCATTACTCAAAAGATTTGCCCGATGTCTTGTCCTTGCGCGAGTATCAACCCAGCACCATCACTCAGGTTTACTCTGATCAGGATGACCTCATTGCCGAGTTTTATATTGAAAAGCGAATCATCGTTCCACTTAAAACCATCCCCAAACAATTAAAGCAAGCCACCCTGGCGGTCGAAGATTCCAACTTCCGCTCACATTTCGGCATCGATCCCAAGGCTATTTTCCGGGCATTTTTAACCAACATACAGGCTGGTCATGTGGTCGAAGGTGGGAGCACCATCACGCAACAGCTTGCCAAAACTCTGTTTTTGTCGAGTGAGCGAAGTCTGGAGAGAAAAATAAGGGAAGCAATTTTATCAGTGCGCATGGAACTTGTATTCACTAAAGATGAAATTCTGGAAATGTATCTGAACAATATTTATTACGGTCATGGCAGTTACGGGGTGGAGGCCGCGGCCCGAACTTATTTTGGAAAAAGCGTCAAGGATCTCACTCTCGGTCAATGCGCCACTCTCGCCGCCCTACCCAAAGCTCCTAACAATTATTCGCCTTATCGCTACCCTGAAAAAGCACACAAACGCCGTAACCATGTTTTAAAACGAATGGCTATCCTCAAAAATATTACGCGAAAAGAAAAAGAAGCCGCTGCGAAAGCCCCTTTTCAATTAGGCCAGATTACTGACATGTTAAACAAGGCTCCGTATTTTGTAGAGCATATCCGCCAGTTTCTTGAGGAAAATTATGGCAGTAATAAACTGTATCGCGATGGATTGAAAGTCCACACCACCCTCAACCTTCCTTTTCAACAAATAGCAACCCGTGCGGTACAATCCGGGTTACTCCGCGCGGACAAACGCTACGGCTATCGCGGCCCAGTCAGTTCCCTTGATCTTGATGATGGGCGTGAGGTTCTGGTGCAGACCCTGAATCAATACAATAAATTTAAAGATGAAGAAACCGCAGAGTCGGGAGACATCGTGCATGCGGCTGTTCTTGAGGTATTCCCAAAAGAGGTCGATGTCGATCTCGGATTTTCCGAGGGTTCAATCGCTCTTGATAAAATGAACTGGGCTAGAAAACCCAATATCAAACTGGACGGACGCTGGGCCCGAATCAAGAATGCCCACCAGGCCTTGAAGGTGGGTGACATCATTCAGGTTCGTCTGCTGAATCAAAATTCCGATGGCGAATGGGCTTTGGCACTGGAGCAAACGCCCGAAGTTCAGGGAGGGCTTATCAGCCTGAACCCATTAACCGGAAAAATTTTAGCGATGGTTGGAGGCTATGACTTCAAACAAAGCCAGTTCAATCGCGCGATTCAAGCCGTCCGCCAACCTGGGTCGGCCTTCAAACCCATAATTTATACGGCGGCACTTCAGGACGGTTACACCCCGGCCAGCATCATCATTGATGCCCCGCTCATCTTTAACGAAAAGGAAGATACGTTTGACAAATGGAAGCCGGTCAATTTTGAACAAAAATTTTACGGACCCACTTCCGTTAGAACCGCGCTGACCCATTCACGCAATGTCGTCACCATCAAACTTTTGCAAAACACCGGAGTACAAAAAGCGATCGATCTCGCCAGACAAATGGGGATAAAAAGTGCCATGGCAGAAAACCTTTCGATCGCACTCGGTTCGTCCGGCCTCACTCTTTACGAACTGGTTTCTGCTTACGCCATCTTCGCCAACCAGGGAAAAAAAGTGCAACCGACTGCCGTAAGACACATCATCAACCGCAACGGCGAAATCATTTACCGTTCTGCACCACGGGAGACGCAAGTGCTATCTCCTGGAGTGGCCTACTTGATCACCAGCCTGCTTCAAAGCGTGGTGCAACACGGCACCGCAACAAAGGTCAAGGTTCTGGGGCGACCGGTCGCAGGAAAAACAGGTACCACCAATAATTTTGTCGATGCATGGTTCATGGGATACACACCGGACGTGGTCACTGGCGTGTGGGTAGGTAAGGATAGGGACGAACCTCTGGGGCAAAATGAAACCGGCTCCCGCGCCGCAATCCCCATCTGGCTAGACTACATGGAAAAAGCAATGGAAGGAAAACCGGTCATGAACTTCCCTGTTCCCGACGATATCATTCACGTCAAGATTGACCCTGAAACCGGTTACTCAGCAGAGTTTGACTCAACCTCATCAAAGTTTGAAGTTTTCTTGCAGGACAATCCACCGGAAAAAGGTAAAAGCGAACTGAATCCAATGTCTCATAATACTTTTTAGACACCCTGTTAATTCATTTACTCCTTCATTCAATTTCCTCGATCCGGTGTCCGCGCACCCGCAAACGGGCCAGTTTTTTTTCAGAATCGCCGGAGGGGAGAATGGTCGTCGTGCCTGCCACTCCCGGAAAGTCCTTCACTTGCGGTAGACGTTCTAGAATTTCAATTCGGTTTTTGGCATTTTCTCGAATCAGTTTTATAAAGATACGCGCGCTGTCATAAGCCTGGGCGGAATATGCTGGAGGTTCTTCACCAAAGGTGGCCAGAAACTCTCTTTTAAATTTCTGGACCCGAGGCAAACGCGAGTTGGGAAAAAACCCATCCACAAAAAGCGCAGAACCAAGGTATTTACGTGCCTGATCCACCAGAGCACGCGAGTTCCACCCGCTGGTCCCCAGTAATTGAACCTGATCGATGTTATAAAACACCAGTTGAGGGGCGATCAAACCGACTTTGTCATAGAAACCAGGAATAAAAATTGCGTCGTAATTCAACTCCATCGAGACTTTCAACCCCTCAACTTCATTCTCATCGAACACCCCACCTTCAACCACCGGTCGTGAGTAAATGCCTTTGTCATCGAGATCCCTCGGTCGGGTTCCCCTTTTGATGTGTCGCAAAATAATTTTTTTCAACTTATCATCGGGCACGCCACCTATTTTTAAAATTTGTTCTTTAAAATCGCTCTGGCTTCGCTCATAGGGAATCGCCTCCACAATAGTCCCTCCAAGAGCCTTGACATGTTCTGAAAACAAATCGCGTAGTTGATGCCCGAAATTTTCCTGCGGGTAGAGAATCACAAAACGATAGAGTCCCATTTCATTGATGGCATATTGAGCTAAATATTGAGCCTGAATTTCACGGGTGAGAGCATTGCGAAAAATATTCGGACTCAATTCCGCAAGCCCAGGTGATGACGCGGTCGGGGTGAATGCCGCCAGTTGATATTGTTCGAGCACCTTGGCTGATCCCCGTACTTCATCACTCAGAATGGGGCCGATCAAGCCGATCACATTTGGATCCTCAGCTAACTCTTCTATTATTTCAGGAACATCACGTCCTAGCCCGGAATCCCGAACCATTAATTCAATTTTTTCTTTTTCAACAAGAGATAATTGATTGAACGCCAGTTGAATTCCCTGTAAAACTTTCTGACCCACCAGAGCCCGCTCCCCTGAAAGGGGCAGAACGGCGGCAATGCGCATTATTCTCCTTGAATCGGATTTCAATTCTTTTTGTACTTTGCGATAGTATTCTGCTTTGCTGTGTGTAGGAAACCGTGAAATAAAATCTTCGAGGACAATTTGATAACTACCAAAATCCCGCTCGGCCCGGTAATAATCCATCAAACGAATCAAAGCGAGATCTCCCGGATAACGCCTTAGATATTGGCGGGACAGCTCCACCAATTGGCCCTTATCCAGACCTTTCTGGATAAATGATTCGATTTGCCGACGGGCCTCCTGTCTTAAAATATCATCGCGCACCTCTTCATCAATTTTAAGTAACCGCTCCAGAGACTTTTTGTAATCTGTCCGGCTGGCAGAAATTTTCCCTAAATAAACCAAAGCTTCCCAGCGCAAGGTTCCATCCGGGTTGTCCTTTAGTACGCGGTCGAAAACAGCTTCCGCTTCCCCAAGGCGCTTCAGTTCAAACAAACATTTGCCCTTAACGGAAAGTCCCTTCCGGGCGAATGTGGAATTGGAATGATTTAAAATAAGAAAATCCATCAGGCGCAGAGCAGAAACGTAGGATTGGCGTGCAAAATCTACGGACCCAAGTTTATAGATCGCTTGCGGAATACGGGGATCATTAGGGTGAAATTTCAAAAAATCATTATAGTTGAGCTGGGCCTCGGCCCAATCACCTGCATGAAATAATTCTTCTGCAAGCAAAAACAAGTCGCTCTGTTTAGGGATTAATTTTTTATCAGGCGTGGAATTTTCAAAAGAAGATGGCTTTTGTTTTTCAGGCGCGGGAAAACCTGCAGAGGAAGATTTAACCGGGTTCCGTGAAGGTGCAAGTTTCTCAGAAATCGTTTCCTGACCGATCGTGATTGATGAAAATAATAGAGACATCCAAAAAAACAGAACACCAGTCCAGGCGGGGAAGGTCAACCCACCTTTACCCCTCGATTTATTCATCGATTTGCACCTTCCCCTTTAGCTGATGTTTTTTGACACGGTAACGCATTGAGCGAAAACTCAGGTTGAGCATTTTCGCGGCCTTGTTGATCATACCGTCGGATTTACTGAGGGCCTTGAGCAGGATACTTTTTTCAATTTCATCCATGGTGTTTTCCAGGTCAATCGGACCATCGGTTTCAATCTGAGGCAGACTGGTAATCGTAGAACTGTGAGTGTCTTTGATATCGTCCGGCAAACTGGCGGGGGTAATTAAATCGGATGTTTCTAAAACAACAGCACGCTCAACAACATTTTCGAGTTCACGGACATTCCCCGGCCAGGAATATTGTTCAAGTATCTTCATGGCCTCCGAATCAATGCCTTCAATTTTCGCACCTCCTTTATGTTGCGCGTTGAATTTCTGAAAAAAGTGATCCGCTAAAAAGGGAATGTCTTCTGGTCGGGTTCGAAGTGCGGGAAGTTCGATGGGAACAACTTTTAACCGGTAGTACAGGTCCTCGCGAAATGTTTTGTCCTTTACGCTGGACTCAAGATTACGATTGGTTGCCGCAACAATTCGCAAATCCACCTTGATCGGATGCGTCCCGCCGACACGCACGATTTCCATTTCCTGAAGAACACGTAGCAGTTTGACCTGAACTGACAATGGAGCTTCAGCCACTTCATCGAGGAAAAACGTGCCTCCGCTCGATGTTTCCATCAAACCAATTTTTGTGGAATCAGCACCGGTGAAAGCTCCTTTTTCGTGTCCAAATAATTCGCTTTCCAATAAGGCTTCCGGAACCGCACCGCAGTTGATCGAAATAAATGAAAAGTCCCGCCGGGGACTATTGTAATGAAGAGCCTTGGCGACCAGTTCTTTTCCGGTACCGCTTTCGCCGAGGATCAGGACCGTTGCATTGCTGGTCGCTACTTTGGAAATGTACTGGAACACCTTCTGCATGACGGCACTTTTTCCAATTATATTGGAAAATTCGTACTTGTCTTTTAAGGCGAGTTTGAGTTGAGTGTTTTCATCGGCCAGGCGTTTCTTCTCGACCGCATTTTTCAGGATGAGTTTTATGTCTTCATTTTTAAATGGCTTGGTGACGTAATCGAAGGCCCCGGTTTTCATCGCCTGCACCGCCGTCTCCGCCGAAGCAAATGCCGTCATCATAATTACCGGGGTGTTAGGACGTTCACGCGTCACCGCGTTAAGAACATCCAGGCCGTTAGAGCGCGGCATTTGAATGTCCGTTAAAATGGCATCAAAATCTTCCAGCCGGAGGAGCTTGACCGCCTCAATTCCATTGCGAGCCGTTTTGACAGAATAGCCCTCATCCTCCAACAGGATAGAAAGGAAATCGCAAATATTTTTTTCATTGTCGACAACAAGAATAGAACTCATGCGGCTCACTTAATGATCAGACTTTATATTTGCCATAGGCCTGCGCGTATAGTTTCAGTCGGAGAGCGTTCAACCGGATAAAGCCTTCAGCATCGTCCTGCCGGTAAACATCGTCTTTTTCAAATGATGCCGTTTCCTTATGATAGAGCAATTTTTCTGCTTTCCTGCCCACCACCCAGCATCGACCTTTAAACAGTTTCACCCGCGCCGTGCCCGACACATGTTTCTGCGATTCATCAATGGTTTTCTGGATGAGTTCGCGTTCAGGTGAATACCAGAATCCATTATAAACCAGCCTGGCATATTCGGTGATGAGCGAATCGCGCAGGCGCATCACTTCCCGATCCAGGGTGACCGATTCCACGGCGCGATGCGCTTCATGCAGAATGGTTCCACCCGGCGTTTCATAGACACCACGCGACTTCATTCCGACAAAACGATTCTCCACAATATCGATCCGACCAATACCATGTTTTCCACCATGTTCATTTAACTCGGTGAGAAGAGCATCCGGAGCCATGCGAACGCCATTCAACGCCACAGCATCACCCTCAACATATTCAATTTCCAGTATTCCTGCTTCATCCGGTGCGTCTTCCGGTGCCACACTCATCAAAAACATATCGGCTTCCGGCTCAAACCAGGGATCTTCCAACACGCCACCTTCAAAACTGATGTGAAACAAATTGCGGTCGGTGCTATAGGGTTTAGCCTTGGTCACAGGAACGGGGATGTTGTGTTTTTCTGCGTAGTCGATCAAGGCCGTTCGTGAATCGAGATCCCATTCGCGCCAGGGTGCAACAATATGAATATCGGGATCCAGCGCAAGGTACGCCAACTCAAACCGGACCTGATCGTTGCCTTTACCAGTGGCACCGTGGGAAACACCCTCAGCCCCTTCCAGTTGGGCGATTCTGATTTGCTCTTTGGCGATCAGCGGACGGGCAATGGAGGTGCCCAGCAGATAAAAGTTTTCATAAAAAGCATTGGCACGTAACAGCGGAAAAAGAAAATCGCGGGCGAATTCCAACTTCAGATCTTCAACGTAAACTTTACATGCACCCGTCGCCAATGCTTTTTCGCGGACGGGCTCAAGTTCAGCACCCTGGCCGATGTCCGCACAAAAAGCGACCACTTCACTTTGATAGGTTTCTTTTAGCCATGGGATAATCACCGAGGTGTCTAATCCGCCTGAATAGGCCAGCACAATTTTGTTCAACTTTGTTGGTTTCATAAATCAACTACCCGAAAAATTTTAGTATGGTTTTTAATGGAGGCCTGAAGAGTTTTCAAAAATGCCCTGATTATTTAATCAGTCTGCAGGTAATCGGACCCGATGACCGACCAAAAGGCCTGCGGCACCCCAGAGTGGGGCTAATTCATTGGTGATCAAATACAGCGGGATGGTCTTCATAATATCCTGGAATTTATTTTTATTCAGAAATGCATTTAAAAATAGAGGCTGTTGCATACGCTCAAAAAGTTTTGCGGGAATGCCGCCTCCAATGTAAACGCCACCGCGAGTCAAAAGTTGAAGCGCCATATCTCCTGCCACTGCACCCAGGATGGAAACAAACCGGTCAATTGTTTTTCGGCAAGGGCCTTCACTTTCCCGGACTCCCTTCTCCACAATTTCCCTGGCTGTTAAATTGAGCAACTCTTTCTTCGTTTCATTTTTTCTGTCTGCAGAATTATCGAGCTCCGTGAAATACTGGTGCATTCGTTTTAACCCGGATCCAGACAGTACATCCTCGATGGCTAGAGGCGAGGCTCCCGAGCTAATTTTGGAAAACAGATCAACCTCCTCCGGGCAAGTCGGTGCCCATCCACAATGACCGCCTTCTGTGTCCAGAACCTTATAGCCGCTGTTTTCAACTGGAATTAAAAAAGCCTGGCCCAACCCGGTTCCCGATGACAGGACAGCTTTCCTGCCATGGGCCTCCGGCTCCCCCGCTTGCAATACCAGAAAATCCGACTCGTTCAAAAGAGGCAGACTGCCCGCGGTTGCTGAGAGGTCGTTAACCAGCAAAACTTGTGAAAATCCAAATTGATTTTTCAAGGAAGCAGAATCAATTTCCCAGGAATTGTTGGTCAATTTACAACGTCCGTCCCTCACCGGACCAGCCGCACCGAGACAGACCCTATCCACTTGTGCTCCGGTCTCTTTTAAAAATGTTGACAGAGTTTCATCGAAGCCCGCAAAGTTCTCGACCCGGTAACCTGCCGACGCTTCCAGCTTCAACTTTTCTTCAGAAAAATCAAATAAGCCCAGGTTAACCTTGGTTCCACCGATGTCCCCAGCCAGAATCATTGTTGTTCAGGGCTTACAGAAAAGATTCAATGCGGGCATCCAACGCGGCCTGGTCTTTGGTGAAAGACATCAGGGCGGATTGCGTCATCAGGTCATCCAGACTCACCGTCTCGGGCCATTTTGCAAAATTCGGAATTTTGCCGTGCTCTTTTATCTGCTCAAGATCGGCCTCGGTAAAGCGATGAAACACGGACGCATTATTGCTCTCTAAAAAACTCACCAACTGCTCACCTGTCATGTCATCGAGTCGCGGCGTGGCCATCAGCTTGTCCACAGTACTGCGAAATGAATCGCTGACCTCCCACAAGGAATTACATTTCGCGCCCCACATCTGGTCAAAATCAATGCCCGGCTCCGGATCCACTTCAACCTGTCTTTTAATGTCTGCGGGTGTTCGGGAGGAATCGACAAAGTCCTGCATGGATTTGGGCGGGATGGTTTGCACATCGACCCCGCAAAGTGCCGCCACCTGATCGCCGTTTCTTATGCTGGCCGCAATCAATTTTGACTGGGAGGCGGAACTCCCTTTTCGTAATTCGAGCAAAGCTCTTTGGGTTGCCATGGTAACTTTCTCACCGACCATGGACCCACTGCCTAATTTGTTGTCCACCACCACCTGATTGAGTCGCCCCAAAAACACATTGACGTATTCCGGATTCGAAAGCCTGGCGGCCAGGTAATTTTGTCGCGCAGAAAATCCAAGTGTGAAATTGATCGGCATCCCTTCCTTCGCCAGTTTGCGGACCGAAAGAAAGCCTTCAGGTGTCAGCGGGATCTTGATGATAAAAAATTCGGGACACACACGAAAATAGCGCCGCGCATATTGGAGTGTCTTGTCGAAATCACGCGCCATAGAAGGGTGCAGTTCGACACTCACCTTCACGCCAAAAGCTTTCACCAGGCGAAGGGCGATCCTACAGTTGATGACGAAACCAATTTCAAGAAGAAGCTCTTCACGGCTCATTTCTCCAGCTTCATTCTTTAATTTTGCCACCGTTTCGGTGATCACATCGTCCATCACACCGCTTTGCACCACCTGATTGGCCAGTGTGTTGTTGGTTGTCAATGCGGTCAGTTCCTGCCGCCAGACAGACTGGGCAAGCTCCAGGTCTCCGGTATCGATCCACAATTCGGACCCATGACTCTTTAACGCCGCCAGCAGAGGCTCGCTTTTGTAATCTGAGGAAGTGGTTTCCTGCCCCACTCCCTTGCTGGCTAATTGATGAACAACCTCATCCAATTGTTCGCTGGCAAGCCCCATGACCTTATTCCTTCCCGTAACCTGGTTTGTTTAACAGGCGAAACATATTGCGTTTGTATAATTCTACACCCGGCTGATCAAACGGGTTCACGCCCAATAGATAGCCGGACATGGCGACAGCCCGTTGAAAAAAGTAAAACATAGCACCCAGTGTCCTCGGGGATCGGTCTTTCAATTGCAGGGTCAGGTTAGGAACCCCTCCCTCCAGGTGCGCTTCCACGGTCCCTTTGTAAGCTTTTTCGTTGATAAAATCCAGCGATTTTCCTGCCAGATAAGACAGCCCGTCGCCGTCGCTGGAAGAGGTCGGAACGGTGAGTTCTCTATTCGATTTTTCCAGGGTCATGAAGGTTTCAAAGAGGTTGCGCTGTCCATCCTGAACCCATTGCCCCAGAGAATGAAGATCGGTTGTGAACAGCACAGAAGCAGGAAATATCCCCTTCCCTTCTTTTCCTTCACTCTCACCTGCCAACTGTTTCCACCATTCCAGAATATATTCCAGAGCCGGATGAAACCCCGACATGACCTCAAGAGTTTTGCCTTGCTGGTAAAGAACGTGACGAATTGCGGCATAGCCGTACGCCGGGTTCCCCAGAAAATCCGCCGTGGCCGTTGTGATCTTTTCCATATCCCTTGCACCCGCCATCAATTCCACAATTGGAATCCCGGAAACGGCAATGGGAAGCAATCCCACCGGAGTCAATACCGAGAAGCGTCCACCCACATCATCTGGGATCACAAACGCAGGGTAACCCTCGCCGTCTGCCAGTTCTTTTAATGCTCCCTTGCTACTATCGGTAGTGACCACGATGCGCTCGCGTGCTCCCTCAATTCCATGCCTGTTCTCCAGATGTTGTTTTAAAACCCGGAACGCCAGTGCCGGTTCCGTTGTCGTCCCGGATTTTGAAATAACGATGAGGGCAAACGACCGGGTCCCAATCAGTTCCAGCAGGTCGGTGAGATAATCGGAACTTATGTTGTGTCCTGCGAAATACATCTCCGGCCCACCCCGCTTGTATCTCGAAAGCTGATTCCCGAAAGTATGGGAGCAGAAGGTCAAAGCCGCCCTGGCCCCGAGATAAGAACCCCCAATGCCGATGCAGACCACCACCTCGGCGAGGCCACGCAAACGCTCGGCCTCTCTGTTCACATCAACAAGCAAGCTATCGGGCGTGTTCGAGGGGAGATGCAACCAACCAAGAAATTCGCTTCCTGCTCCTTCACCCTTTTCCATGCTCTGGTGAATCCGGGTCACCTTTTCCTGGCAATCCGCCAGGGCACTTCCTGAAATAAACGGGCTGATATTCTGCAGGTCGAGCTTGATGGCGGTCATCAGGAAATATCCTTTAGAAAAAGAAGAGGGGAGTTGCGACAGGAGGGACCAGTGACATCACGAAGATTTAGCGGGTTGCTTGAGAGTGATCAGAAAATAGTTGCGAATCAGCTTTAGCTGAACCATGCGGTCGGCGGTGGAACGGGCCTTGTCCTTTGAGTCAAAAGTACCGACTCGTATCTTATACCAGTAACCGCCTTTTTTGCGCTCCACCTTAAGAACATAAGCCCCGTTAATGCTGTTTCTGTGGATGGACTGAATTAATTTATCCGCCTTGGCCTGGGTCGTCACTGCGGCGACCTGCACAGTGTAAGTTCTATCATCTGCAACGGTGGCGGGTTGTGGGTGGACTTCCTGCTCCCATTCAATCCCTTCACCATCCTCCAGCATCGAATCCGCAGATTTCAATTGCCAGTCAATCAGGGCCGCACCCGCAAGTGTGAGAAAAACAGCCAACCCAAAAACGCCAAACTTCACCCTTGTCGGCTGGCCTCCAAGAGAATGAATTCCATCCATTGCCTTGAGGACGAGAGCCTTCAGGCCCCCGACAACCTGCCCAAGGATCCAGTCAAAAATCCCCAAGACATGACGGCCCCAGGTCTTGACGATCCCGGTTTGGATCAGCAAGGATTTTAATATTCTTCGATCTTCAGAGGTGAACAGTCGCACCTGTTTCCATTTGCCACCCAACCGGGCTTCTTCTGCCTGGTCGATGAGGACTCCCCTCAGCGCAGGTTTCAATTCTGAAAACACGGCACCGCATTTTTTATGCAAAATCGGATCACCGGTCTCAAACCGTTTTTCTGCGTAACAAAGACCGATGATATCCCTGAGTCGGGCTCCCTGCTCGGGCTCCGCTTCCGAAAGAGCGTGCAGATAAAATTCAATAGTGTGAGTGTCATTACGATTTTTGGTGAGAAGTACCGGCAACATAAAACGGGCGATTTTTTTATGCGACCCGGTTTTGAGTTCCAGAGCCTTGCGAAATACCGGTTCGGATTTATGGGTGAACAGGTCTTTCTCCAGAAACCACGAAGCCAGAAAATCAACCAGCGGTTCGTCATCAAAATGTTGCGCTTGCAGGATGAGGAGAAGGATATCGATTTCCCGCGAGGTCGGGTCCGCCTTGCGTGTCAGGGAAGACACCATGACATCGCGAAACCGGATATCCTCTGGGTCCCGCAGGAATGCCTGTAGAAATATCCGCTGTGCCTCATAATCCTCAATACCCGTTGCCAGCAGATATTCGGCGTACTCCTTAAGAGCTCGCTGACGAAGACGCTTGCCGGTTCCCGGCCAAAAATAGGAGGAGCGGGTGAAATCAATTAAATTTTTAAAACGGCTATTGATTTCCTCACGACCGGCCTGTAAATCAATCTCGCGCAGGCCAGCAAGCGCACGGGCGAATCGCCAATCGCCGAGGAAGCCGAAGGCAATGATCCCAACAACCATCGAGGTGCCCAGCAGTGACCATTTCAGAACGGTGTCGTCGACCTGCATGCCGTGAAAAAATACTTCGTGCATGGCAAACAAGACTCCGTAGCCGCAAGTGATCATCAGCATCACCACAACGCCCATGCGAACGAAGATGAATTTAAAACCCTGGTATACCATTACCCGTTGCCTGTCCTGTCACAGGGGGAGCCGGAACCAGTTCATGGCTCGATCCCATAGTTTCGTTGAACAAAGGTGCCATCCGGAGAGGTGCTTCCAGTTTAATCGCAACCTCCAGCGGATTTGGAGAATTGGCTGTGGCGAGGTAGCCCGTGTTCGCTTCCACTCTGGCAAAGCGAATACCGTCCGGCACCGGGAACTTTACCTGTGCCTTACCCTCAAGTGCCTTCTGCATGAAGTATGTCCAGATTGGAGCCGCCGCAGAAGCACCCGTTATGCCCTTGTCATTTTTGTCGAGCATGGGGAGGTTATTGTCTTTACCCACCCAGACGCTGGTCGATAAATCTTTGGTGAACCCGTTGAACCAGGCATCTTTAAAGTCATTGGTGGTGCCCGTTTTTCCACCGGCGGGATGCTTGAAGCCCATACGGCGGACCACCCTGCCAGTTCCCTGATCCACAACTCCCGACATCATATCGAGTAGGGGGTAAATCGCTTTCTGTGAAAACTTCTGCACCCCGTGATAAAAATGTTCGTAGAGCGGAATGCCTCGGTAATCTTCAACCCGCTGAATCATGTAGGGCTCGTTCACAACGCCGAGGTTGGCAATCGCACTGTAGGCAGAAGCCATTTCCAAAGGTGAAACACCGGAGGTCCCAAGCGCCAGCGATAAATGCGGTCCCAGATGGCTGGTGATACCAAACTGTCGTGCGGTGCGGATCACCCGCTGGGGTGTGACCTGATGAATCAGTTTGGCGGACACCACATTGAGGGAACGCATCAACGCTTTTTTCAAAACGATAGGACCATCGTATTGATCGTTAAAATTTTTGGGTTGCCAGGGTTTCGAGCCCGGCACCGGGATGGTCACCGCTTCATCCACCACAATGCTGGCCGGGTTGAGACCAAGATGCTCCATCGCGGTGAAGTATACGAACGGTTTGAAGGAAGAGCCCGGCATACGCACATTGGACACCGCCCGGTTGAACTGGCTCTGAGAATACTTGCGCCCACCCAGCATGGCACGCACGGCACCGGTTTTATTTTCAACCGACACCAATGCCGCTTGCAAGGGACGCACCCCGTCGAGTTCCGGCTTGAGTCTTTTTTCAAGAGCGGTGAGGTGAGTCTCCACCGAACGCTGGGCGAATCGCTGATAGCGGGAGTCCAGAGTGGTAAAAATTTTGAGCCCGCCGAAATGAACAAATTCCTTGCCGTACTTTTCTTCCAATCTCGACAAAACAAAATTCACAAAGTACAAATTCGGATTGGATTCCTGTTTGACCGGCACCAGGCCCAACGGCTCATTCAACGTGGCATTCATCTCGCCTTGCGTAATGAAACGAAGTTTTACCAGGCGATTTAAAACGTATCGTGTGCGTTCCATGGCCCGATCCAGATTCATATAAGGATTCCGGTGATTGGGTGCGTTGGGCAACCCCGCCAACATTGCCGCCTGTAGCAACGTCAGGTCGCGCGCTCGTTTTCCAAAATAAAGAAGCGATGCCTCCTCCACCCCATACGCGCCACTGCCAAAGTAAACCTGATTGCAGTAGGCCTCTAATATTTCCTCTTTGGAAAATGCACTTTCCATTTGAAAAGCGATTAATAATTCCTTGAACTTCCGGATCCACACCCGGTCGAAAGCGAAGAACAGGTTTTTTGATAACTGCTGGGTGATGGTGCTCGCTCCCTGCACAACACGACCAGCACTGACATTGACGATGATGGCCCGCACCAGGCCAATATGATCAATGCCGTGATGGTCAAAGAACCGGGAATCCTCGGTGGCAACAATCGCCTTGGTGAAATGCGGACTGACTTCGTTCAGCGAAACAGGATGGCGCTCGCCCAGTACCTTCATCACCTCACCATCGGCGGAATACACCTCGGTGGGGAGACTCAAAGCAATTTTATCGAGGCTGTCCGGCAATTGTGGAAGCTGATCTTTCACCATCTGATAAATCCCAACCGCACCAAAGAAACCCACAAGAATCAGGACATAGATTCCGAAAAATAAATTTTGAAGGAACGACCTCACGGCAGTCCCCCATCGTTTGAGAAAAAAGTCAGGTTGTCCATCTCCTGCGGCGAGCGTTCGATAAGCGACAACATATTATTGGCCACTTCCCTGGGTACCGGAATAAGAAGGACTTGCGTATAAAAATCGGATTCGTATTCGATACCAAAGACCACCGCTTCAGGAAACTGCGGACTTTCGTTTTGGACCCCAACGCGGGTGATATGAAATTCTTTGGATAAAAACCACTGGGGATCGGGAAATAAAGTTTCCTGAGTGATCGGGTCCAGGGTTCGCATCACTTGAAGAAATTCCTGAATGGGGTAGATCGACTCCGCTTGAAACTTCTGCGCCTCCAGGGTTCCTTCTTCCACTGTCCGGGTCGACTCAATGTCTTCTATCTGATCCACAGAAAGAAACACTTCGCGGATGGGAAAGTTCTGGGCATTGATAAAACTCACGGTGATCCAGGACCCGAAGCGATTCAGCAAAACCCGGTGCCAGGATTTATTGGAATCTATTTCGATCAACTCGAAAGGAGAAATCATCCGCCGCGCCCACTGACCGGGAAAATCAAAATATAATTGCAGAAATTTTTCGCGAGAAACCAGCAGAGGAAAAGAAGGATTGAGCGACTGAAATAATTCGCGGAAAGATTTGATGGAATTGGCGGAGACTTTGCGTAAATTTTGATTGGAGAGCAAGGACTGGATTTTCTTTTGTGCGGCGATCTGCTCCTGATCCCGTTCCCACATGCGCCCCAGTTGAGCCCGCTGGTGGTTGTTCCATTTCAAAAAATTGCCGACAGCTTTTTCAGCGGCTTTGCCATAAAATTCTGCGATGCCCAAAAAGACCAGAAAGGAGAAAAATACCAGGCCATTCAGGTAGCCTTTAACAGATTTTTCTTTCAAGATATTATCCCACCGTAATTTTTCGGATCGATTGGGTGACTGACTTCAGTTTGCTTATCTTTTCACGCAGTGATTTGCGATTGAGCTTTTTTCGGCCTGGCTTTCCAGGTCGGCATTCCGCATCCGGCTTGATAGCACCCGCCTGCCCCAGCATCCGCGATTGCGCCTCTCTGTTTTTTTCATCTTCCGCGCTGACGGTACTGAGCAAAACCCCTTTTCCACTACGGGTTGCTTTGTATTTTTTCCCAAGGTTCTTCAGAAACGCGCTCTGCTCCAACTCCGGAATTTTCCGGATACATGCCAGTAGTTTTGTTTCAGAAGGGCCCAGGGTAATCAGTGATTCGGGAGTCTCTGTTTTAAATTTAACCACTCCCCGTTTCATATCGCAGGACTTTATTTCCGGCACCGGGTTATCCAGCCGCTCCCCCATTACGGGTACCAGTTGGTGGCGATCCATTTCCTCTGTGAGCAATCGCTCAAGAGAAATATTGCCCAGGCGCGACAGCATGACCAGGACGCTGACAGGAGCATCCCGCTCACCCGCCTCATACCGGACATAGGTGCGAAAACCGACCTTCAGAATTTCCGCCATGGCCCCCTGAGTGCATTTCAGTTCCTTGCGAATAGTTTGAATATTACGGGCCAATATGGACATCAAGTGCTCCTCTTGATTGAATGGGACGGTTCAGGTTGGTCAAGAATTCAGGCAGGTTATCAGAAGACTAAAGTAGGGGAAAAGACCCTTGAACCTGATAATATCTTGCCCCTGCTTTTATTGTCAAGGTATCAGTAAATAAAGCGGTTAGGCAAATGTCACTCAGGAACCCATCTATATTTAAAAAACCGCAGATAATGTGGATGAAATTTTGACAAGCCGCCTGTTTTTTGACGGAAAACACCTCGTAGTCAAACAGACGACCACAATAATCTCTTTATTTACGATGGGTTAAGAGATCACTGCTTTTCACCGAGATGGTACGGATATTGCTTTTAACTGGTTACCAGAAAGTGCGATCAACCTTTTATTGGAGATTAAGGATCATGGAACCAGGCGACCCTATGGAGGAGCATTATTCCCAACTGAGTAAGGCGATTGTGAAGGCTATTTCCAATTCTCCAGAAATCAATTCCTTACTGACCGACCTCAAGGAAAAGGGCTTGATCACACCCGAGTCCTATTTCAATTTTATTTTGAGTCTTGAGGAACTGTCGACGCTACTCGAAATCTCAAAACTTCCGGACAACATTTACAAGATGGAACCCAAGCCAGACTCTCCGGCAGAGATCGAATCAAAAAACAAGGATGAGGTCACTGAGTATTCAGAGAACGAAATGCGCTTCGAGGAATATTACCGCAAGGTGTTTAACGAGCGGGAATGGTTAAGAAAAGTACGTCTTAAATTTTAGGTGCCTGCCAAACCAGCTCAGGCTTCCATTTGTTTAAAGACGCTACCGTCGCAGGACACATACTTGATCTGACGGACTGGCACGATGATCACTTCTTTGGAGGTGGTCACCTCGAGCATTTCCAGATCATCGCTGATGTAATGTTTTTCTGTGTCTTCAAGAAACAATTCATTATTGTCGACAAAAACCACTTTTAACCAGTAAGACATACGCCACCCTTCTGAATGAACTTTCACCAACCTCTACTCCGACTTGATTGCTTAAGCGGGCAAAGTCACCTGCTCGAATTTTTTTGTGAGAGGATCTCTCACATAATCTTCAATATAGTTTTTGATATAACCCTTCTCATACAATTTGGTATTCGATTTTGCTGTGTTCACTTTATGGAGAACGCGAAACCGTTTCCTCGGAAACCATGATTTGAATTCATCAAACGTGGTTCCTGCGATATCCCGGTCATTCCCGGACGGATGCTCCATGATAACCTTGGGCAAATATACCATGCCCTGCCCGTTCAATCGTTTTGCCACATCCTCAAAAGTGAGTAGCGTCGTACAGTCTGAATCTCCGCCCAACATCGCATTGGGGACATACAGGTACTTCGCGCGATTTTTCCGAAACAACGTGAGAATTCGGTAGATATTGCCGGAGACGACCACCCAGTCATTCTTTTCCAGTTCACAAGCATCAAATGTTTTTAGAATTTTCTTGCGGTTGAGCCAGGCGGTGATGTAGGACTCCGTGTGCAATTGCGTCATGTTGGGATAGCCCGCGTCATATATTTTTTCAGCTTCCTCAGCGAGGTGACGCCGCCCGGTTCGCATCACTTCTGTCGTGCCGGAGTCGATGTATTTGAGAGGTGTCAGGCACCCCATCCAGAGTGCACATTCGGGGTTCACCCGCGAAATCACTTTGGCATCGGCGGCCATGGTATCTGGCCCAAACGAATAAAAATTAGCTGAAGTCACAGAAGGACCGTCAATAAGTTGCAACACCTGCTGGACGGTAGGGCCATGGGGCATCAGTTGCCTACGCGCCGTCCCTAGAGTGATGACGGACAATTCAAAATCAATCCGACCTGGATATTTTTTAGCCAAGTAGTTGATTCTGTCCGGCCTGGCATAACCCACCGTGAAGAAAATAACTTTTTTGTCGGTTGTGTCGAGAAATTCCTCCAGCCAGCCCATGGCTTTGGGGTGAAGAAAAAGGTCAGTCCACTCCATATATTCATTGCCGCCCAGTAACCAGGCTTCGTTTTCTTTCGTGGGGTAACTCTGGATTTCGCGGAGGATAAATTCCCAGTGTTCCTGGGTGGTTAGCGGGGCTTCGATGGTGGGGCGATAGCTGTGATCTTTTTCATAACAGAAGGTGCACTTGACTGGGCAGGTCTTCCCAAGGCTGAGGGGTATTTTGCGTTCCCGTATTTCCTGGCGAAAAACATTATAAAGAACTTCAGAATCCAAAACGGCCCCCCTACTTTTGCGACCGGAAATTCACTGCCAACTATTAAAAGCTTCCAATAGTGACTTCTCGATCGGAACCTCTTCTTTCTGTTCTTCTGTCAGCTCTCCCACCATACTGTTCAGATGAACAGCCGCGCACCCCATGTAGGCAATGCCTTCCTGGTCAAGCTTGTAAGATCCACCTTTCAATTTTTTAGTCAATTCAGCCAAATGATTGGCATCTTCGGGATTGACACCGGCGCAGGACTTGAATGCATCCATTGCCTCCTTAAAACTTTTTTCCTGGTGGAGGGTCATCCCGTTTTTAAAAAATTCCTGGGCTTCCCGGACCTGTTCAACCGTTACGGATTGTTGTCGAGCCATAATGAATTCTCTGCTGTCCCTGATAGGGTGATACTAAAAATTTTAAAATTTTCTAATAGAGGTCATTATATCACGCTTCCCGTTATTCCCTTTTACCCGGAACCCGGGTGCGGGCGGCCTCTAACATGACCCAAAAGAAAAGCCCGCCAATGCCGGCGGGCAAATTCGTTTTCCAATTCCTTGACCTGTTTCGATGAGAAAAATCGGGGCCACAGTTTAATTAAAGGGGTGCTCTAAAATTTTCACAGTATTTCTTGCGAACAACCTGTACGCCGCAACAAGAAAGCCCGACATCCAAAGCCTCTCTCTCAAATAACCTATGACTCAACAGACCCTTCCTGTCACCAGGGACAGGCAGGTGGCCTGAGGGAAGCTACTCGCCTCCGCCAGCTTTATCCGGATTTGGGATGTCTTTCTCGACCGCTGTGGGGTTATCGTATTTCTGTTTGCAAACACCATGAGGACAAACACCCATCGCATCCTCGCACCCGGTGGTCATTAGGGAAAAGGCGATAAACATTATCGCGATGGCCAGCTTTTTCATCAATTTCTCCTCTTTGTTGGACAACACATAAACCTGCACATTACAAGACACGCCTTTTTATCACATTTTCCAAACATTTCAATCTATTTTTTCCTCTTCGGCCCCATTTTTTCTTTTCATCCGTTCCATGTAAAGCCGGGCCCGGACAAGTTGCCTGTGTGCCTTGGTATCAATCCCGATTACAAAGAAATAGCCGATCACTCCCAGAATGACTCCAAGAATCCCCCCACCCAGCCAGAGAGCCCCAAAAACTTCCCCGCTGAGTTGCTTGATACTATCCATTGACAGATCGTCCAATAAGCCACTGTCAAAATGCGTTCCCAATATTTCAGCACCCAAATAATAAGTTGCAAAGTAAATGGGAGGTGCCGTCAGAGCATTGGTCAACTGGGCCGCCACCACAGCGACTATCTTGCTACATCTCAAAACAGCCGCCAGCACCAGCGCGATCCCTGTTTGAAATCCAAATGTCGGGGTGGTGCTGATAAACAATCCCAAAGCCATCCCACGGGCCATACTCTCCTGGCTGGTTTGCAGGCGAATAAACCGGTAATACATATATCTAAAGACTCGACGTATAGTTTCCATTACAATTGGTTTTGGATTTTAGATAAAAAGCAGGGAGCCAACTTATTGAACATTAATGGGTAGGCAAATTTTCGGGAACACAACTCAATCCAACCTCATTATACCGGACCCACATCAATACGCCATGTATGAAGACCCACTAGATACCGCTTTCCTGATCGAAAACACAAAAACCAGCCTTCTCGGCTCACGCTGGGTCTTTGAAAAAAGCATCCCCTCAACCAATGACCTCGCTCGAGAACTGGCCAAGGAGGGTGCCCCGGAAGGCACGGTGACCCTCTCTGACGCTCAATCTCAGGGTAAGGGGCGATCAGGCAGGTACTGGGACTCGCCGCCGCAGGGAGGCATCTATCTATCCACATTGGTGTACCCGGCCAACCCGCTGGACGTGGCTCCCTTCATGACCCTGCTGGCAGGGGTGGCTGTCGCCAATGCAATTTCTACCTGGTGCGAAGTCACTTTGAAATGGCCTAACGATCTGCTCGCTAAAGACAAAAAGGTTTGTGGCATCCTCTGTGAACTTCTACCGGACCTTAAGCCCATGCCAGCGATAGTGATCGGAATAGGACTCAATGTCCATCAGCAAAGCTCTGATTTTTCTCAGGAGCTTCGACAAACAGCCACATCATTATTTCTGGCAACAGGCCAGCACCTGCCTCGCACAAAAATTATCAGGAAATTGATCGAAGAGTTGGATCGGGAATACCATGACTTCTTTAAGGAGCAACCGCAACGTATCATCCAACGCTGGTCTGACAGAAGCTGTATGTTCGGTCAGATCGTCACCCTCAGCAAAGGCTCCCGACGGGTCAAGGGATTGGTCAAAAGGCTAGATTCCAAGGGGTATCTGGTCTTGGAAACGGAGGGTGGAGAGGAGGTATTCTCCGCAGGCGAGGTCACTCTAAAAAAATAACATATCTTATTTTTCAACAGCTTAGACTAAAAAACCTCCGCTAGCACTAAAGCCAAATAAAAACCAGGCATGATACCCCTCATTTACCGGCCAGAGGTGAGCCTCTTCCAAAGCCAGTACCGGGCATGGACCAGCCATTTCATCACAATCCACCCTACCAATAATGGCGGTGTGGGTAAAACCGTCCATAAAAACCGTAGCCATAAAACGGGTAAGGCCGCCAGAAAGGGCGCCAGCTGGGGCCGTAGTAATAAGGCGAGAAATTATAATAAGGGTAAATATTCTCCTGCCACAGCTTGAGCTCCTCGACCTCTATCACCGGGAACTCATAATCCGTTTCACCGATTTTCCCTTTTACTGTTCCGACCAGGGTACCGGCTCCTGTCACTTCCCTGCCCTTGGCAAAAATTTCAGATTCCAGATAACCCTTTTTTCTGAAAATAAACCGACCGAGGGACTTGTCTCCACTGCTCGGATAGCCTGAATAATCGAGGTCCTTTTCCACCACTTCGATTTCCGTGATGCCATCAAGATTGCGCGTCTCGGAAATCACTCCTCCAAAAACAACCGTTTTACCAATATAGGCCTGCGGAGCCTGTAGGACATGGACAAAAGTCACGGCAGGGTCAACCTGCGAGCGTAACCCGGAAGAAATCGGATGCGCACACCCGGACAAAGCGAGTCCGAGAACTATCCATAAAATAGTGAAACGCTTCATAATCGCTCCTTCGCCGTCCGTCAACAAACCGGTTATATTGTAGTCAGGAGTACATTCAGTTGAACCGCCCGTCAAAGGCCCTGTAAACCCCATGATTGAATCACTTTTTATTCTATTCATTATTTTTCTCTTTATAATGCCCGTCCCCACCTTGATGCTGTCTCTGGGAATGGGCATCAGCCACTTGCTGTACAAGCAGTTCCTTCTGCTACGCCACCAGCCGGGCCAACACAAACGGGTGGTCTGGTTCACTCTGCTCTGTAACACGATCAACCTTGCATTGAGCCTGGCTCTTGCTTTTGCCATGTCCTATGCGGTGTACTTTTTTCTAACCGACCTCTCCTGGTTATTTATTTTCAACTTTTTATTCTGCATCGTTATCTCATTTCGCTGGTTCGACTTTTCCCACAGGCTGTTACGGTCATTCATCCATCGTCTTTCAGAACAACACAACTTGTCCGCAAAAACAACGGGGGACTCTGTATTTATTTTACTCTTTGGGCTTCGGAAAAGCATCGGTTGGGGGGCCGGGTTGACTCCGGTTTTTGTGGATGCGGGCGAGGTGGACATCAATCAGGAAACCCTGCGCTTCAAGGGATTATTCCTGAACCTGAAACTCAGCCCCGATGATTTTCAGGGTGGCTTTCCCATAAGCTCAGAGCAAATCTCCCTGATTCCGCGCAAGGAAAACCATGCGGCCCCAGTGGACCGGTACCTGCTGGTGGTCCGCGATCAGTTTTACCCTTTCCGATGCCGAGAAACACGCGACCTTCTGCTATCGCGAATCAGCCCTCAAAAAACATCATCAAAAGAGACATCAATCTCCGCCTTGCCGCTCAACAATCCCACCACTGGTTGAACCTTGCAGGACAAAAGGGATACAATATTTAGGGCACCTCTAAAAATCACTTTTGGCGGCGAGCAGACTTTGATTTTAGAGGATCTGCGAGTTGCCGGAACTGATAATATCGAATTTCCAGAGGTCTCTTTTAAAAACTTGCGCCCTGCAACGGGACACCACCTCAAATTGAAAGAACCATGGGCATACGGACTTCTGCAAACCGGGACTATTACAAAATTCTAGGTGTTAAAAAGAAAGACAACGCCCAGATCATCAAGAAAAAATTTCGAGCCCTCGCACGAAAACACCATCCCGATGCAAACTCAGGCAGTACAGCGGCTGAAGAAAAATTCAAGCTGATCTCGGAAGCCTATGAAATTCTCAGCGACAATAAAAAGCGCAAGGAATATGACCGCATGCGCTCCGGAAGTGGGGGCGGTGCCAGCCATCGTCAATCTCAGCGCAGAGGGCCGGGCACACGAGGCGACGACCCTTTTGATTTCGGCAGAAAATATCAACGTCAGGAGCAGTCCAACGATGGGCCGGGAACGAGCGGCTCCCAGGGGTTTGAACAGGAACCGGTCATCGATCCCGATTTACCCACGCGCGGCTTTGACCTGCAGTTCATGGTCGATATCCCGCTTCGCACGGCCTGCCTCGGCGGACAGATTTCCTATACATACGACAAGCATGTCGCCTGTACCAACTGCAAGCAAACCGGTAAAACTGAGGATTACGAAACCTGCCCCGTCTGTGAGGGCAATACGCGGGTGGTGGAGAATGTAACCGTCGATGTAGAAATTCCGCGCGGGGTGCGAGACCAGTACACTCTGCGGACCCGTAATCTCGGCGGGGCCGGACGTAATGGGGGTCCGCCAGGCGACCTGCTCATTAAAGTCTGCATTATCCAAGACAAGCGTTTCAAGCGCATCAAAAACGATGTCTGGATGGAAATGGCGCTCCCTGAACCTCTGGCGGAAACCGGGGGTCCCCTCGAAGTGAAAGCCCTCGACAAGGTGCACACGATTGAAGTCGAGGAAAACACTCTCACTGGGGAAGAGCTCCGCATCCGCGGGGCCGGGGCCTACGAGCCCTGGGGTAAAAAACGCGGCGATCTGATCATCAAATTCCGCATCGTGCCGGTTGAGGAAACAGTATGAAACTGGCTCTGTCGCTCATCGTTATGATGCTGGCACTCATCGGCCTTGTCTATATGATGAAACCGACCAGGCCAAAGAAACGGCAAGTTCGGCTCAAGCAAAAGTCTCCATCCAACAAGCTCCCCTCAGCCCCTGCGAAAAAGGAAAAGGCGGCTCTACCTCAACCTGCCAGCACAGAACAATCCACGCGTGAACCGACCATGGAAGAAATCCGGTTCGCGGTCCGCAAATACGTCAGCAAATTCCCCGGCGTAACCGCCGACGTGATGCAGGGCTGGATGAAAAAACGACCCTGATCATTGCCTGAAATGTTTCTTGGCTTTTTTTGGGAAGTTATTTTTTTGGAGTATCTACGCTGGGTGTAATCTCTGGAGTAGACGAGGGGCGGTATTCGCTTAACTGAGATTGCAACTCTTCGATGGTTTTATCTTTTCGATGCAAAAGAGCCTTGTGCTTGATCCGCTCAATCCAGCCGCTGGCCCATGCCAGGGAAAATCCGAAGGCCATGGACCCGAGAATGACCACCAGCAGGGGCACCTTGATGTTATGCGAATTCAGATAGAAGTCATAAAAACTGACCTCCACCAGCTCCACATTTTTCAAGGCAAACACCACCACGATCAGAGCGACAATTATCAGTAAAATCAGTTTAAATGGGGACATAACCCTTCCATAAAACAACGGCCCGGAACCCAGTTGAGGGTCCAGGCCGCGTTGGAGTTATCTGTTACAGAGAAAGGGAAAACTTTTTATTCTTCTTCCTCTTCATCATCTTCCTCTTCTTCTCCAGCCTCTTCTTCCTCACCACCAGCTTCGGCTTCAGCAGATTCCTCAGCTTCGCCAGCCTCGCCTTCGGATGCCAACTCAATGACCCCCGTGGTGACTTCCTCAGTTTCAGCAGGAGCTTCTTCTTCGACAGCGGCCTCTTCAACAACGGGAGCCGGTTCAGGCGCAGGCTCGTGAGCAGGTTCCGGTGCGGCTTCCATCGCCGGTGCTGGAACAGGTGCGGCCATGGCAGGGGACGCGCTTCCGTCTCCAGCCCCAAGGTCGTTCAACAGACTATCAATGTTGGCTACGAGTTGTCCGCTTTTCATTTGAAGAGCCGGGTCGGCGTTTGCGGTCACTTCCTGAATCGCAACTTTGGCACGTTTCAGTTCCATTACCGCGACCATTTTTTCGTAGTTGCCCACTTTACTTTTCAGAGCACTAACATCCTGATCCACTCGCGCAAAGCCAGTTTCCATTTCCTTTTTTATCGGACCAAATTTTGTCTCGAGCGTGTGCAGGGCGGCATCTACATCACCCACCTTGCTACCCAGATCCCGTATAAAAAACAGAATAAAGATAATGGCCAGAGCCGCCATTCCGAAACCCAGAAATGCCACCGCCTTGAGGAGACTCATCTCTTCTTCATCGGGGTCCTCAGGAGGGATGGGCTCATTAAATTCTTTTTCGGTCAATCCCTTTTCACCACTGCTACCCTGAGCGTAATAGGTGCTGGCATCTTCACTCTCTTCTTGCTTGATTGCCTCCAGTTTTTCTTCACTGGATGCTGGCTTTTCTTCTTCAGGGTTTTGATCGCTAGTCGTCATGTTTCCTCCAACTCACTCCATCGAAATTCCAGGCCACGCTGTCAGAACAATTCCGTCCCCACAACCCGGCAAACTGGACCGGGTAAAACTTGCACGGGATTGATTTGACTGCCACTGACCCGACTTGGTCAGGTGACCCAAATGCTATATAATAAAAAGAATTAACCGAGCCTGATCATTGGTCTGACTGGGTATTTGGGCAAAAAATGAAAACTGATATTACAAGCGGAAGCCGCATTTTGTCAAGGAAAATGAGGCCTTTATACGGGGTTCTGGGAGCCCTCCTGTGGCTCATTTTCAGCACATCCCCGCTCCACGCCAACCCGAGTAAAACAGACCTTCAAATGACATTGGAAGAATTAAGGGCCTTGCCCAAAGACCAACGCGTTATCCTCGATTCCCGCTCAAAGTGGAGCTATCTTTGGGGACATGTGCCGGGGGCGCAATCCACCGGAAGCTGGAAAGATTACGCGGTCACAAAAGGTGGTGTCCAGGGTCAGCTCAACCAGGACAAACGCTTTCTCGTCCAAAAACTGGGCACGCTGGGAATCGGCCCAAGCAAAACCATCGTGCTCTATGGTGACCCGGAAGATAAATGGCGGCAGGACGGCCGGTTCTTCTGGATGTTCGAGTATCTCGGCTTCACGCAGGTTTTCCTGTTGAAAGGCGGATTCGGTGGCTGGAAAAAAGCCGGGCTTCCTGTCGAAAGAGGCTCGGCGAATCCCCCGGCCCCGTCCGACCTCACCGAGCAGGATATCGTGTTCAAACCAGACGCCCTCGCCGACCAAACATGGATTAACAAGCGGCTGGGCGATCCGAATCTGGTTATCATCGACAACCGCGAACAGCACGAATATGAGGGTGCCATCCCCTACGGTTCGACACGAGGCGGTCATATTCCCGGTGCCCTTCATATCGACTGGCGCGACTTTTTTGATTCCACTGGCGCAATGAAACAGAACGCAGAGTTGCAAAGTTTACTGAGCAAGAACAAGATCACGCCGGGACAGGAAATCGTGGTCTATTGCACCGGCGGGGTGCGCTCGGCGATGGCCTATTTTGTGTTCCGCACACTTGGCTATTCGGTGCGCAATTACGATGGCTCGTGGTGGGACTGGAGCCACAACCCGTCACTCCCCGCAGAAATTTCCTAAATTGGACCCTTACATAAAAAAATGCATGTCGACAAATTCAGTGCACCCTCTTACATACAGAAAGACTGCCATTCTGAACTCTCGCCGGACCAGCTAGCGGCGGGACTAACAAAAAACAAGAAGACCATGGCATGTCATTCTGAACGAAATGAAGTGGAGTGAAGAATCTCGCCCTGGATTTTGATTTTCAAATAGTCCCATTTACCAAGGGAACTCGCGGTAAAAAATATTATATAGTGAGCCACTAATGCCCTTCATACCCGTTGCCAAAATCGAAGACATTCCCGTAGGCGAACGCAAGCGCTTCGACATCGAAGGCAAGCGCATCACCGTGTTCAATATCGGCGGTGAACTGTTCGCCATCCTCGACACCTGCCCGCATAAAAAAACCGCGCCTCTGGTGCGTGGCTTCCTTGATGGCAACGCCATCCGTTGCCCCAACCACGGGTATCGTTTTGATCTTCGCACCGGCGTGTGCGATATCGGCGAACGCTGGAATACTCAAGTCTTCGAGGTAAAAGTTGAGGCGGGAGAGATATTGGTGGATGCGGAGTCAGTTGAAACGACGGACTGAGATCAACTGAGTTTCCTGAAAAAATATTTACCATCAAGTAATCAACCTTGCCATTTTTCTTTCGCACACCCATCCAGTGGAAAGGAACAAAAATTGACAATTGCATGCATTTGCATTACATTTGAATCGGATAAAATAACAAGGAAATGCTGTCATGCCTAATAATACCGTTCAAATTCGTGTTACCCCGGAACTCAAGCAGGAGGCGGAAGCCGTCTTTAAATCCATTGGATTGAAAACTTCCGAAGCCATTCGTCTCTTTCTCCAGCAATCTGTGAATTCCGGGGGCCTGCCTTTTCAGCCCACGGCCAAGCAACCCAATGCTACGACACGGAACGCGATGAAAGAGCTTGCGAAAGGTGGCGGGGAGCGTTTTAAAAATACCGACGACTTATTCAAAAGTTGGGATAAGAAATAATTGCCTCTGGAGATCGTACAAACCACCCGTTTCAAGCGGGATGTTAAGCGTCTTCAAAAACGGGGTAAGAACCTCGCCGATTTACAATCCATCATCAAAACTCTGGCAAAGAAAAACCCCCTCGATCCAAAATTCAATGACCATCAACTGGTTGGAAACTGGCACGGTCACAGGGACTGCCATATCGAACCAGACTGGTTACTCATCTACAAGGTGGAAGCAAATGAACTGCACTTGGTCCGCACAAGTTCCCACGCCGATCTATTTGAGTAAGTGGAGGGTCCTTCGCGGACGGCGAAAAGTGGCTAACGTGACCCTTCATGGGAATGGCTGGAGCCTTCAGAGTGTCCGCCGGGAGCACCACCATAGCCATAAGGCATGCCTCTGCCTTGTCCCGGAGCCGGGCCACTGTGACCACCGCCCTGACCGGGTGGCGGGCCACCATGACTGGACCCTTCGCCCATCATCTGGTTGCGGGCAGGCCTGCCAAGCGATTCATTACCATGCGCCAGTGCTTCGTTGTAATGTTTCATTGCTTCTTTTGCGTGTTGCAGGGCGACTTTCCCGTGCTGTTGTAACTGCGGACTGGCATCGTCCATTTTCAGACTGAATTCCAGATGCTTGATCATCTGCTGAAGATGCAGATACCCTTCTTCGCCGTGCCCAAGGCCGACACTGGCATGCCCACCCGACTGCGCAAACGCTGTTGATGAAGTGAAGATAAAAAACAACGCGAGGGTGATGATACGCCCCTGCAAATAATTATGTATGCTCATACAATTCCTCCTGGAAATTTAAATGGGCCTCTGATTATTCGAAAGTTTCTTATCCGACAACTCGCTTCCCCTGTTTCACAAGGGATGCTTGTGGTCAGACACAATTTTAAAGGTGCTCTAATTTGTTTTTTGATTGAAAATAGTGCTCAAATTCCCCTGCTTCGCTTCCTCCTTTCCTTCGACTAGCTCAGGACAAGCTCTGAAGGGGGAACTGTGCATTACCCAGAAATCAAAAGCAAAGGCGAGATTCTTTTTCACCTTCGGCTCATCAGAATGACATTGCGGTGCTTTATGGTGTCACCCTGGGCTTGTCGAAAGGCAACCCCCACTTTCCTGACATCATCTTTAGAAATTAACACAAAAGATTGGTGGCTAATTCTATCTATTATACCCCTGTAAAATTTCCCTTGCCACGAGTAGAAGACAAAAAAAAACCTGACCAATCGGCCAGGCATTTGGAACAGAATTTTTCAGGCGTTGTGATTGATCGTTACACCTGCAGACGCATCACTTCCTGATACGCTTCCACCATTTTGTTGCGGACCTGCATGGTCAGGCGAAACGCGGTGTCGGCTTTTGAAACGGCAAGCATGGCCCCGTGCACACTGTTGGATTCACCCGTCGCCAGCTTTTCGATAGCCACATCGGCTTCCTTTTGAAGCTCGTTGACCTTCTGGATGGAATCCGACAAGGTTTCGATAAACGAACCCTCTTCGCCCTCCCCTGCGGTACCCGCCGGTTTAGGTTGGAGATTGCTCAATCCGGGATTGAGCACCGATTTCAGATTCGTTTTTACGGTTATATCCTGCATAGTCTCTTCTAATCTAGTCCTTCAAGCCCCTGATTGTCAATGTGAAAGGAAAATATCCCTCGCTTCAACTATTGGGCGATTTCTGTGATGGCCGCTCTGATTGTAGATGCCCGTTTACCCATCATCTGAGTGGTAGCGTTGTAGGCAATCTGATTCTCAGCCAGTTTCATCATTTCCTTGTCAAGATTGACATTATTGCCGTTGGCCTTTGCCGAGTCCTGTTCCTCGAACACATCTGGCATCATATTCTTAACGGCAGAATTTCCAGTTCCAATATGCTTTCCATTGGTGGTCGCCATATCAAGTTCGCCACTGGTGCCGATGGCCTGCCTCAATTGACTCTCAAAATTGACATCCTTTGCCTTGTATCCGGGCGTATCCATATTACTGATATTGCTCGAAATCAGAAGATGCCGCTGGGACTGGAAATCCAGTGCCTTTTTTAAGACTGAGGGCGTTCTGTTGTTGTAAAGAAGTCTATCGAGTAGCATTGATCTTGCCTCCTGCCTCTGTTTAAGCAAAACATATGCCGAAATCATAATTTTCCCAGCTTAAATAACAGCACCATAACTTACTATATTTAAAAGGATTATATGAGACAGCCCGTCCGCTCAAAAGAATCCGAGCACAGGACAAATCAAATTTTTGGCATTTTTTGCCTCAATTGGAGGAAATTTTGACAACTGTTAAATCAAAGCATATTTGGTTATACTCAGACAACTCTGTGTAATATTTCTACTCACTCCGATCTTAACTCATGAAAAAACTTTTTGAAAACCTGAATCGATCCTTGCAGAAGTTTGAAAAAGAGCATCTCTCCGAGATTCTCCACACCGTCGCCACCGGGTTAAAAAAAGGCTTTAATTGCAATACGGTGCGGGTCTATCTTGAGGATTTGTACGAAGGTATGCTGATCTGCCAGTACATCACTGGCAAGGACCGCCCGGACAACCATCGAATCATCAAATACATTTCACCGAAAGAATCGATCACATCGCAAGCACTTTATGAAAATTCGGTCATGGTTTCGTGGAAGGTTCCAGGTGGCATGTCGAATTATCGTAATCCATTTGAGACCATTGCCGGCATCAAAAGCATGGTGGTGTTCCCCATCACATACCAGATGCGATCCATTGGCACACTCAGCCTCGACTGGGAACAAGAGGGCCAGTTTCTGGATCAGGAAGCGATTGACGGAATCGCAGGATTTCTTTCAGAAACTAGTGAGCGCATTGAAAAAGCCAAACGCTTCCGCCAGAACCTGACATTTTCCAAGCACATCAACCGAACACGAAAAAAGGAAGCGGCGTGGATGATGATGCGGTCGGCGGTCAACCTGATTGAAAAACTGACTCTGGCTTCGGTGCTCATCCCCTCCACCCAACTGGACAGCAAAAACATCAACGCCAGCTCAACCGACCTGGTACAGATTTTCACGGTCTACAGTCAAAACAAGGATCACGCTCCGGTATACAGTGACAAGGATCAGATCAGCGTTCTCAATGACCAGAATCTTATCAGTCGCATTATCGAATTTGACGAAGACAAAGGACTGGTCATCCTCGATCCCTCGCGTTCAGATTTTTACACGGCCAATGTAATGGCCGAACAGTTTCCGCGCAAGGACATTGTCGAGCAACTCAATCTGGTCTCCCTCTACCAAATCCCAAAATTTGATAAGGAGACACATCAGTTTATTTGTGCCGTCAACTATTACACCAGCGAATCCTACAAGTTCACACGCTTTGAAAAACAGCTTCTGCAAGAGCATGCGTCTATGGTCGAAAAACTGATCCTTGAACAAAACCCGACCCATATTGAAATCCAGGTCCTCTCAGAAATTGAAAGTCTGCTATCCGAACACGAAACCTCCCTGCCCGGCTTTTTGAGCAACATCCTGGCAAAAACTTCGGAACTGCTTGGCGCAGATTGCGGAACCGTTTCCCTCTTGAAACACATTAACAACACGCCGTGGCTCGTCATTGAAGATGACGAGGGCAACACCATCGGTGCAAAATCGCGTGACTGGAAAAAAAATAAAATTCCGCCTCTCGCTGTTGGAGGGAATGACCTGCCGGAGGACACGCGCTCACTCAATGGCTATTGTGCGCACACGGCTCGACCGGTATTGGTGACGGATGTTCGAAATAAAAATATGACGCAGGGATTTTACAAAAACCTGTCGCCTGCTATCCGTTCGGAACTAGCGGTTCCCATCATGTTTGAAAACCACGTGCTCGGTGTCATCAATCAGGACAGTTTTCGGGTGAATCATTTCACAGATGAGCATAAAAAAATCCTGCAAATCATCGCCAGTCTCATCAGTCAGAAAGTGCACAATCTGAAACAAATCGAAGAGATCAAACAGGAGAAATCGGTATTGAGTCAGGAAATTGAGTACCGCGATCCAAAAGTTTCTTCTTACTATCTGGGAAATGTTATTGGGCGAAGCCGCAAGATACATACGCTGGTAGAACAAATCGATACGGTGGTGGAATCTATTGGCAACCGTATGGTGAACTGGGATGAGCACCCCCAACAGGAAACGGTTATGGGATTGCCGTCACTTTTGATTGCAGGAAAAACGGGCACGGGTAAAGAGTTTTTCTTCAACAATATATATTCCCGGCTTTCGGAAATTTTCCAGCGGGAATGTGGTGCTGATTTTAAACTGCCAGTCAAAAAAACCAATATCGCCGCTTACAGTGGAGAATTGACCTACAGCGAATTATTCGGTCACAACAAAGGAGCCTATACGGGTGCCGACTCTCATCGCCAGGGCATCCTTGAAGAGGCCGATGGCGGCATCGTTTTCCTCGATGAAATTGGTGATGCGGATCCCAAAACCCAGGTCCAGCTACTGCGGTTTTTAGACACCGGCGTTTTTTTTCGCCTGGGGGAGAATCAACCACGGCACTCCAGAATTTTTCTGATCGCCGCCACCAACAAAAACCTCGCTGAAGAAATCACAGCAGGCCGTTTTCGCGAAGACCTGTTTCATCGCCTGAACGGGCTCAGCTTTAGAATTCCTTCTCTCGATGAAAGGCGCGATGACATCAAGGACCTGGCAATCCATTTTCTGGGTCGTTTACATTTTGCCTACCGAAAAACAAATGAAAATGAGCCGACACCTTATCTGGACACACAAGCAATAGAATATCTCAAAAAAAGAAACTATCGCGGCAATGTGAGAGAATTGAAAAATATCCTGCTTCGTGCATTATTTTTCCGTGATGGACCCAACATCACCAAAACAGATATCGAAGCCGCATGTCAAGACGAAGGCCCCATTACGGATATCGCTCATACCGAGCAGGACATTCCCGCCGCTCTTCTGGACAAGCTGGAAACACAGGAAAGCGATTTCTGGAACGTCTTGTATCAACCCTTCAAATCAAAAGAAATCACACGGGATACGGTTAAGACTGTTATCGAAACAGCAAGAGACAAATACCAGACTAACCTGCCGGGTCTTGCGATTAAATTGAGGGTATGCGGCGAAGACTTCCGGGAGAACGCTGAGGAAAACAAAAAATTTATCAGTTTCAAAAATTTTCTCTACAAAACAATCCGAATTTCTGACATTTAATTATTCTACAGTAATCAGTTTACCCTTTATCATGGACCCGCTTTAAGGAGACTGTCCTCTTCTCAACGCCTATCCAACTAGCCAATTGATGCATAATCTGCTAGAATGACTGGCTTTGAAGATGATACTACTCGCATCACCCCCTATAACAGCCTGAGAATCCCTGAATTTCCGACCTTTACGGGAAATTCCAAGTTCATATAGTCTGAAAAAAGAATTTATCGACATCCAGCACTGACACAATACAACAAGAAAAAAAAGGAGCCTTACATGAGTTCGTCTGTCGGCACTGCCGAAAATTTTAAAGTCAAAGATATGTCCCTGGCCGATTGGGGCCGTGAAGAAATAATTATTGCTGAAAAAGAAATGCCTGGATTGATGGCACTTCGGCAAAAATACGGAAATGAAAAGCCATTGAAAGGAGCCCGTATTGCCGGCTCCCTTCACATGACGATTCAAACTGCTGTCCTGATGGAAACACTCATCGCTCTCGGGGCCGAGGTCCGCTGGGCTTCCTGCAATATATTCTCCACTCAGGATCACGCCGCCGCCGCCATGGCCAAGGTAGGTATCCCGGTTTTCGCCTGGAAAGGTGAAACTGAAGAAGAATACTGGTGGTGCACCGCGCAAACTCTACTGTTCGATGATGGCCCAAATATGATCCTCGATGATGGCGGTGACCTCACCGGTTACGTTCATGAAAAACATCCTGAGATGCTCGATCAGATCAAGGGTATTTCTGAAGAGACGACCACAGGCGTTGGCCTGCTGTACAAAATGATCAAGGAGGGAACGCTTAAAATCCCTGCCATGAACGTCAACGATTCTGTCACGAAATCCAAATTCGACAATCTCTATGGATGCCGGGAGTCTCTCGCAGATGGAATCAAACGCGCCACCGATGTTATGGTCGCCGGCAAAGTTGTTGCCGTTGGCGGTTACGGCGATGTCGGCAAGGGCTCCGCTCAATCCATGCGCGGTTTCGGTGCTCGCGTGCTGGTGACGGAAATCGATCCGATTTGTGCTCTGCAAGCGGCGATGGAAGGGTTTGAAGTCACGACCATGGATGAAGCGGTCGCGGAAGCAGATATATTCGTCACCACTACCGGTTGTGCCGATATCATCACCATCGAGCAAATGGCAAAAATGAAGGACACCGCCATCGTTTGTAACATTGGCCATTTCGATTGCGAAATTCAGGTGGAAGCACTCAATAATTTTCCCGGCATCGTTAAAAAGGAAATCAAACCACAGGTCGACAAGTACACCTTCCCGGATGGTCATTGCATCATTCTGCTAGCCGAAGGTCGCTTGGTCAACCTCGGTTGCGCTACGGGTCACCCTTCATTTGTTATGTCCAACTCGTTCACCAATCAGGTGTTGGCTCAGATTGAGTTGTACACAAAAGAGCATGAGGTCGGAGTTTACACAATTCCCAAGAAACTGGATGAAGAAGTTGCGCGTTTGCATCTGGACAAACTCGGGGTCAAACTGACCACGCTGACAGACAAGCAGTCTGAATATCTTGGTATTCCGAAGGAAGGCCCGTACAAGCCGGAGCATTACCGCTACTAGTTTTAAAGTCTGTATTTTATTAACGGCTTCCCTTTACCGGGGAGCCGTTTTTTATTTTGTATGGATGGGATATTTTTTAAGAAAGCGAATCACATTAGGAATGATTTCTTCATAAGCATCTTCTACCACATAGTGCCCGGCCTGTTTCAAAGCCTGCACCTCGGCATTGGGAAGAATTTTTTTCCAACGTTCAAAAAAATACTCTGTGAAACAAAAGTCCTTGAGTCCCCATACAATCAGAGCCGGATGATTTTTAAATTGTTCAAGACTCGATTCAATTTCCTGAACCACAGAATAACTTGGAACATCTGGGGTCATGGGAATGTCCTGCACGAATCTCAATTGACCGATCCGGTCCTCGGGCCGCTGATAGGGCGCGAGGTATCCCTCACGAACTTTCCCAGTCATTCGTCCCGGAACCTTACTGGCTCGAATCAGTGCAACCCGCGAAAATGCATTAAGACTCTGAATGGCAAGCGGACCGATCACCGCATGGCGACAGATATTGATACTCCAGGGAATACGATCTGAGAGAAACGCCGAGGTATTAAAAATAACCAGGCGTTTTATTTTTTCCGGATGCCGTGTGGCAAACCCCATCCCAATGGCCCCGCCCCAATCGTGCAACACCAGTGTGATGTTATCCAATTCAAGTTTCTCAACAAGGGCTTCGACATTCTGGATATGCGTTTCCAGAGTATAGGCATAGTCCTGCGGCTTGTCGGACAACCCACAGCCTATATGATCCGGAACCACGCACCGGTTTTGATGTTTTAATCCACGAATCAATGAACGGTAATAAAATGACCAGGTGGGATTGCCATGGAGCATGAGCAGAGGATCGCCCTCCCCTTCGTCCAGGTAATGATAGTTTAAAGAATCAATTTTCAGAATATGAGATTCAAACGGATAAAGCTCTTTGAAAGGAGCGATAATTTCTTCATTTACCATTCAACACCCAGCATCATACAGTTGAGACCACTGCCTATCCCGAGCAGGGCTGCCTTGTCGCCGGAAGATAGCACACCGGCTTCGTCACCCTTGGCCAGGGTGACAGGTAGTGCCGCAGACCCGGTATTGCCAAGGGTTTCCAGAGTTGTAAAATCTTTCGCAGGATCGAGCTGAAATGTTTCCAGCATTAATTTCCTGTGAAGGGAACCCACCTGATGACAAAAAGAGCGATCAATATCTTTATTGGACCAGGACATTTCTTTTTTAAAAATCTCCCAGGTTTCTGAACCCAGTCGTATTCCTTCCTGCATTAAAACTTCCGCATCGGTTTCCATGAGCGGTTGTGCAGATAGCCCCATCCCCGTGTCCTCCGTTCCCCGGCAAAGATGATTGTGCCGGGTGTCGGCTCTTGCGACACCGCCCAGCAGGCGGTGCCTGTTTGCCGACAAGTCGCGGTGAACCAGAAGAACCGCTACCGCCGCCGAACCAATCGTGAGGGACGCAAAAGCTTTTTTAATTTTAGCGCGGCTTGGTTCCGGATCGCTCAGCAGGCTTTCAATAGTGGCCCTAACCAGGGGCCCACCATTTTCACCAGAGACGATCAGCCCGGCTTTGATCTGTCCCGTCTCAATCTGATTGGCCACCGTTATCATCGCATTCATCACACCGAGGCAGGCGTTGGAAATATCGTAAACCATGCAACCCGGAGGCAATTCCAAATTGTGATGAACAACTGTCGCCGTCGCCGGTTCCAGAAAATCCCGGCAAACACTGGCACAAATGAGGGTTCCAATATCGTTCTTATGGATGGAGGTTTTTGCGAGAGCATTTTTAGCGGCGATGGAACTGACTTCACTGGGGAACACACCCTTGTCCCAGAACCGTCTTTCGTGAATGCCACTCATCAATTGAAGACGGCCTTCCGGCAATTTTAATTTTTCATAGAGCGGCGCAAGTTCGCGCTCAATATCATCGGAAGTCACCACGTTCTCAGGCAGGTGATATCCTATAGTTTCAATACAAACATTCTCGTACTTCATTCAGAACTTTCCTTTAACGTGCCCTTAGTTGGTCGATGAAAATGCCCTGCCACTTCAGGAATCGTCAATGTTATTTTAGTGTCCGCATTTTTACCGAGAGCCACTCGCGAATTGCATCTCGTAGTATTTCTGGTATTGCGCACATTCCGCCAGAAGTTTTTCATGATTGCCTTCGCCCACAATCTCACCGTGTTCCATCACAAGTATTCGATCCGCATTTTTAACCGTCGACAGTCTATGGGCGATTATAAAAGTCGTGCGATGTTCCATCAGGTGCTCCAGAGCATCCTGCACCAAACGCTCCGATTCCGAATCAAGGGAGGAAGTTGCTTCATCTAGCACGAGGATGGGAGCGTTGCGCAAAATGGCTCTGGCAATGGCGAGTCTCTGCCTTTGCCCACCGGAAAGTTTTAATCCACGCTCACCGATCACCGTGTCATAGCCATCATCCAACGTGTTGATGAAAGTGTCGACATGCGCCGCTTTTGCCGCTTCCAGAATTTCTTCCTGTGAAGCCTCCGGATTGCCCATCCCGATATTGGCCCAGACGGTATCATTAAAGAGAAAAGTTTCCTGAGTCACCAAGGCCATTTGCCGTCTAAGAGAATTACTTTTAATCTGGTTGATATCAACTCCATCAATAAAAATGGCCCCTTTGGTGACCCTGAAAAATTTAAACAAGAGATCCATTAATGTTGTTTTTCCTGCGCCACTCATTCCTACAATAGCAGTGACATCTGATTTTTTTATTGTCAGGTTGATGTCCTTCAACACCATGCCGTCGCGGGTCGGGTATTCAAAAAATACCGATCGATATTCAATGGTGGATTGAAATTTTTCAATGACCATATCGCCATCGTCAGCCGCTTCCGGTCTTTCATCGAGCACTTCAAAAACACGCTCAGCGGCAGACAGGGCTTTTTGCGACTCGGTATATGTCTTGAACAACAAACGTATCGGATCATTCATCATGAAAAAAGCCACAATGAATGAAATAAAAACACCCTGAGAAACCTCTCCTTCGATGACCTGCATTCCCCCCAGCCACAGCACCAGGGCACCGAGGCTGATTCCGATCATTTCCATAAAGGGAGAAGTTATTTCGGTGTACTTCACATCCTTGCGCATGATCCCGAGGAATTCCTGATTGTGCTGATGAAGTTTATCTTCTTCCTGTTTCTCAAGGGTAAAAGCACGGACAATTTTTATACCGGAAAAAGATTCAAGCATGGCGGAATTGATATCAGCCAGCACTTCCTGCCCCCGCCTTCCCAACCGTCGTAGTTTTTTTGCAATGAATGCAATCGGGCCAAGGGCAAGGGGAAACACAACGATGGAGACGATAGCCCATTCCCATTTCATGTAGAACACCCAGCCCAATAAACCAATCAGCATGACACCGTTTTGCAGAATATCTTTCACCAGTTTGGTGATGGACAGCAACATGATGTTGACATCGTTGATCAAACGGGACATCAATTGTCCGGTGGTATCCCCCTCAAAAAATGTATAGGGAACGCGATGCAGATGCTGAAACATATCCTCTCGTAATTTGGCCACCAGCTCCCAACCGATGCGCTGAATGATAACGCTTTGAATATATCTCAGGCTGTCCTTGACAAGATACAAAACGATCATCAACAGCGGCACCACTTTTAGCATAAACATGTCTTTCTGCAGAAATATATCGTCGAATATTTTTTGGATGATTGGGACCGGGGAAGTCGACAGAATCCCGACCAGAACCGAAGTGAAGATAGTCAGAATAATCAATTTCCGATAGGGGACCAGATAGGTGATTAATCTTTTGAATATTTGGAAACCGGATTTGGTAGCCATAGTCTTGAGGCAGGAGACCTCGCGGTCAGGTAACGTACTGAATCTTTTTCTTCTGACAAGCGGTTCCAGCGAATACGAGAGAATTTTTTATTGTTTATCAGTTAAGGGAATGACCAAAAACCTTTCTCTTACAGTTGCCCTAAAAAAAACCCTGTCACTCCGGGGTTGGACCGAAGTAACAGGGCAATTCTAAATATGAACTGGTTTCAAAGTCCCGGCCGCCCTGAAACGGAGGCAACCCAAACTCGTGTGGGCTTATTTTCCCGGCAGGAAGTCTTCAATCGTAGCCCCGTTTTGAATCATTTCACTCATCACCTGAACAGAATACTCGATTCCTTTGACACAGGTTTCATAAGAGATGTTGGTGATTTTTTCTTTCTTTGCATAATCATGGACTCGGGTTTTAGTGTTGTCCCGCATGAAGCCTTTTGGTACTTGCTCCAATCGTGTGATCGCTTCCTGCTCCCAGGTGAACCCTTCTGAATCTGGTTGACCCGCTACCAGTTCAGCGACTTCTTCAGTTACTGCCTGGGTTGCAGAACCACCATTTTCGGAGTCGTTGTTGGAACCGTTCCCGCCATCTTCACTTTTCCTGATCACCGCTTTGCCATTAACAATCTGACTGGCAAACTCCAAAGAAACTTCCGACACTTTTTGCACCCGTGCATTTTTTTCTATACGTGCATGGGCCCGGCGCCGGATATGCCCCTCTGGAAATTCTTCAAGAAAGTCGATCGCCTCCTGAGTCCAGGTCACTTTTACAGAATCAAATGTGGTGACCGTGGTTGTGTCTTTAATTTCTTCAGTCGAAGGTGCAAACTGATCTTTGTCTACCGGATTGAAGCTGGTTGATGTCGCGCCACAAACGCTACACTTGACCACGTCCGCCGGATGATAAGCACCACAACTCCCACATTTGAGCGTGACCGGCACTTCAAGGCCATCGGATTCCGCATGTTCCTCTGCATCCTTTTGAAACTTTTCGTAGAGAATTTCCTGACGGTCCTTAATCATACCTTCAAGTGGATCCTGCCCCTTATCCATCTTGTCACGCATTTGATCGCCGATGCTGTACATCGCCTGCATGGCTCCAGCAGGCAGAATATTTTCGCAAGCTTCGGTAACAACAGCAGAGGTGATCATGCTATGACCACGCTCCAGCGAATAACGCAGAATGGCGGAGGTTGCCATCGGGCGTACAAATCCCGGAATTTTCTTGAGACGTTCTTTAGCTTCGGCAGTCCAGTCGATGCTCTCTTCTGCCTGCAAATCAATCGGCGGCTTGAACACTTTGCTGGAAAGCAGGACGTTACACGGTACCAGCCGTAGCAGGTTTTCCGTATTGCCTCCTATATCCATATCCGGCGAACTGTGGACACCAATTCGGCCCAGAATGAGGAGGTACGGTTTTTCCTCGCGAGCGTATTGAAGAACCTTCTCGAACACCTTTCCATCTAGCAGTCGAATGGTGCACTCAATTCCCTCATCCTCAACAAGCTTCCGGGAGATTTCAAGGTGCGATTGGTAAATTTTAGCGAGGCCTTTGTCGATGATATCCTCGTGCAATTTTTCCTGCTGTTCAAACTTGAAGACCTTGGCGGCATCTTTGGAAAGAACACCAGTGAGGCTGTTGAACATGGCGTAATGGAAATAGGGATCGAATGTGGAGATGACCTCAAGCGGACGATTGAGCTTTTTGGCCATTTCGATACCGGTCATGAGTCCACCAAAACAATGACCACTGCCATCAACTGCAACCACGATTTTGCCACTGCCATTATCTTTACCGTGCAACTCAGGCACATTTCTTACAATGAGGGTATCGGTTTCAATACGACGGATAACACGCTCGGTGACTGTCCCAACCTGGCTGTCCTTGATCGCACCCAGTCCGAGCGCACCCATGATGACCAGGTCATAATCGGACTCTTTAACATCCCGTACCAGCTCAATCCAGTTACGTCCCTCAAGCGATTTCCCAACGAACGGGATGCCTTCGGATTTGCATTTGAAACGGGGAACATCGAGATACGAGTCGGTGATGACTTCCATCCCTTTGGTGATGAGCTGGTCATGGATAGCTCGTTGCTTCTCCAATTCCTCCTCATCCTGGTACTCCTCGGGCAACCCGCTTTCCATTTGGCGAAAACGCACATCATGCATCTTGGCGGCGTATACATGACTCGACGTGATCGTGGTATCGCTACCTTTGGCAAACTCCAACGCCATGTCGATACAGGCGTTAGAATAGTCCGAGTTATCAACGGGGACATAAATATTTTTGAACATGGGGTACTAATCTCCCTGAGTCGTCACCAAGTGATTAGGTGAGTGAAATTCAAGACTTGATTTTATAGGAGGGTCTCTAAAATTTATGGGCTGGCGAAGGAAATAAAGGTCCGGATTTGAGACCCTTCGAGGCCACAACCTGTTCTAGATGAACCCTTAAACCTCTTGCGAGGTCGATTTCGGAACAATAACAAGGCGCAAGGGCGCAATTGTTTGAAAATTCTAGCAAAAATACCGAGGGTGTCAACCCAAAAGGCCCACATCATAACAGGACAATCCCTATACACCCCCGCTCTTTTGAAAGCTTGTGGGGATTAAAACCAGGAATTTTCCAGGGTTTCATAAGTTTCGTTTTTCAACCCGCCATTATTTATGGGACTTTAAACGTAATCCATTGATTTTAATCACTTTAAAATCTAAATTTTTTCCCATCCCCAAGTTAGGCGGTTTGGGCTATAATCTTGGATAACGCTTATGATGTTAGCGGAAACAGGCCTTTAAAAAGGCAAGGCTTGCAGTTTAGTCGGGTAAAATATTGCCCACTGCAAAAATACCGGGTCTCTACAGGGAAGGATTTACGTCACGACAACCCTGCCCTCTACAGCCCTCCACCTCTAAAACACGTTTGGAATCAGGAGTCTCCCATGGGTCCCAGCAGTAAAGAAGATATCGCCAGCTTAATCAAAGGCGCGGCAACTCTCAACAACGAGGAAGTGCAACTCGATGATGCGGACCGTCTGCGCTCAGGCCCCATTGACTCCCTGGTAGAAAATGCTGTGCTCAACGATTCTCCGGAAATCCGTGCATATTGCCGCTACATTATCAAAAAGCTGGCCCTGCAACTGGGTATTATTCCAGCTTCCATTCAAGGACTCTACGATGCCCGCGGTCGGGGCGAGAACAAGGGTTACACGGTTCCCGCACTCAATATCCGCGGCATGGCCTACGAGTTCAGCCGATCCATCTTCCGCACCGCGCAGACTCTGAATTCCGGAGCCTTTATTTTCGAAATTGCCAAATCAGAAATCGGCTACACCCATCAAAGGCCGCATGAACTCATTGCCGTCATTCTCGGAGCCGCCATCAAAGAGGGATTCGTCGGGCCGGTTTTTGTTCAGGGAGATCATTTCCAGATCAATGCCAAAAAATATCATGAGGACCGCAACAAGGAAGTTTCCGGACTGAAAGACCTGATCCTCGAAGGTTTGCAGGCTGGTTTCTACAATATCGATATCGATACTTCCACCCTGGTGACCCTCGACCCGGAAGAGGTCAAGGAACAGCAACGCCTCAATTTTGAAGTGGGGGTTGAACTGACCCAGTACGTTCGCGAGAACGAACCCGAGGGTGTCACCGTTTCAGTGGGCGGGGAAATCGGCGAAGTCGGAAAAGAAAACAGCAACGAAGCCGAACTCCGCGCCTACATGGACAATTTCAACGAACAACTGGCAAAAATAAACCCTGAGTACAAAACCATCAGCAAGATTTCCATCCAGACAGGGACCGAACACGGTGGTGCCCCGCTACCCGATGGAACCGTTGCCGATGTTGCTCTGGATTTTGACACGCTGGAAAACCTGTCGCGCATTTCAAGAGATACTTACAAACTCGCCGGAGCCGTTCAGCACGGAGCCTCCACCCTGCCGGCGGATATGTTCGATAAATTCCCGCAACTCGAAACAGCCGAGATTCACCTCGCAACGGATTTCCAGAATATGATTTACGAAAGTGCTCACTTTCCCGCCGAGCTCAAAGATAAAATATATAAACACCTGCACAGCGAATTTCCTGGAGACAAAAAACCAGGCTGGACCGACGAACAGTTTATCTACAAGACTCGCAAGAAAGGTTTCGGCAATCCATTCAAAGAAGATTTCTGGGCGTTACCGGAAGAAATTAAAAGTGAGATTGGGAAAGAACTGGAAGCAAAGGTCAGATTTTATTTTGAGAAATTGCAGGCGGGAGGCACAAAAGATATCGTTGCCAAATCCGTCACGCCAACTGCTGTTGCCCCCTGCATGGACAACGAACTTAAATACGCCCAGATTTATTAAAGTGAGCTTTTGGGGTTGCGCTTTGCTCCCCCTTTCCCAAGAGGGGCTGGGGGGCTTCTTTCTTTTATCTTTCTTCAATATGATTTTTCTTGGTTCCAACATTTAATAATAAATGCGCAGTTGACCAAGCCCCCTGCTCTTCGCTGGTCGTGCGCCAGCACCTCCGCAGGAGCTATTCCAGCCAGACCTTTAACGTCCTTTCAGAATCGTTCAGTTCCAGCAGGGTTTGGGCCACAAACCCTGAACGTTGAACTTTCAAAAGAATTTCATTCAAATCAATATTTTGTTTTCTGATCGACTCCAGAACCGGCGGATCAATCACCTCTTCAAGATTCTCCACTACCCGCGCTGGCATGGTGAGCGTCACCCGATTGCCGTTGCTTTTCTTAACATCAATTTTTAAAAATTCCGACAGTCCCTGGAAGTTCGTCCCCACTGAGGCAAGGTCACATTCGGGGAGAGGCCAGTTTCGCGCCTCAACATACAGGTCCCCCGCCACCTCATCCAATAAATTTGACCAGGAAATCGATACATTCAATTTCCCAAGATGGCTGGCAAGACCATGAAACGTACGCATCAGAAAAATAATTCGGGTTGGTGCCGCCGAACGAAACCACCATTTCAATTCGCCGACAATAGCATCCCAGCGTTTGTTTAATTCCCATTCATCAATATCAAAGGGACAGTCCTGGGTGAACGGCTCAAATAAAACGGCAAGCAACCCTGGTAGGCTGGTGCGAATATCACTTAGTTTTTCAAGATCGAAACCTAATCCTTTGAGGCATTGAGCCGGGTCCAAGTCCTCGCGTTCTCGAATCGCCAAAATAATCCGGAGTAATATCATCCGCTCCTCCATCGACACTTCAAACAAACTGCCGAAATCGTAAAGCACCAAGGCAGACCTGGTACTTTTTGTCCGGAAGGCAAAGTTTCGTGGATTCGGATCGGAGTGCATGACCCCCTTCTGGAACAACATGTACAACAGGTGACGTACCCAGATTCGCCCGATCTCCTGCCGTTTATTCTGGGGAAGCTTAACCGCATCTTCCATGGAATCCCCTTTTTCTAATGACTGGACAAGAACATGCTCATTTGAATATTCCGGGTAAACCTCGGGAACGATAACATCCGGGCTATCACTCTGGGCATCGTGCAGAGCCTCGCGGTACTGCATTTGCTGACTGGCTTCATGCTTGTAATCGAGTTCAGCAAGCAAATGTTGCCTGAATTCTTTTATAAAGCCGCCAACATCCATGCCCCATTTTTTCATGGGCCCCATGTTCGGTAGCCAGCCAAGGACTTTGAGTTCATTCTCTACCGTTTCGAAAACCCCCAGATATTGAACCTTGATAGCCACGGCCTGCCCGGTTTTCAAGGTCCCAAAATGAACCTGCCCAAGGGACGCGGCAAGCCCCTCTGGCTTAACCTTTTTAAATACGGTGCGGTAATTTCCATTAAATTCCTTATTGAGTATCTGCTCGACTTCATCAAATGGCATCGGAGTGATTGAGGCATCAAGCGCATCCTGCAATTCATTACCGTCATCATTCATACTCAGGAACTGGCCAATCTTGGTAGGGATGCCCTGCGACTGCCCCAATATTTCGAGCAGGAGCTTTTGAGCCCGCAACTTTTTCTCATCATCGGTCGAGGCTTTTACATCTTTAAAAGCCTTACCGATGCGAAATATACGGATAATCCGTTGAAAAAAAATCATTTCTTAACGCCAAGGTTATTAGTTAATTTCAGGATCAGCCTCATCCAGCAATTTTTCAACAAAAAAAATGCCTCCAGAGACCGGGCTTACAGTCTCTGAAGGCTTTCTTATTTTCTTCAAATCAATTAACGGACTTTCTCCCTTTATTCAATTCTTTTATTTTTTGAATTGCGGTCAACACTCCACTCGGAACAGAATCCTTGTTGGCCTGAGAGCGTACCAGAATAATTGAACGGGGAGTCTGACTTTGGCTGAACAATCGTTTTGCCACAGCGACCACGTCTTCTTTCTCAACCTTTTTGACAACCTCGATCAATTTTTTCTTGTATTCAAAGTCGCCCTCTTCTTCGGCGGCGAAATAATATAACTCACCTGCCATTTCGGCGATGCTGTCCGGCTTTTTCTCAAGGGATACCACAAGGCTACTGCGATGTTTGGCAAATTCCTCATCGCTCAACTCATCGAACAGTTTGGGCGCAGTCGTCATCCAGGATTCAACTCTTTTTTGAAGTTCAAACGGTCCATACCCCGCCGACTGAATAATCATTTTAAAGAAAAGCCGCTCTTCCAACCTTTGACCATAACTCCAAACGATATAACCCAACTGTTGCTTGGTCCGCATCTGCGTGTAGAAATCACTTTCAATCACTGACGCGACCAATTGCGACACCGCATAATTTTCCATACTGTGCGGCCCAACTTGCAAGGTATAAAAGAGCGCGTTGTTATTATCAGGCACCTGCTCGCTGTAAAGCAATTTCTCTGACTCTTTAAAGACCACCACTTTATTTTCAAACCGGTCGGCCTCTGGCAGAGGCTTGCTATTCATTTCCCGGATGACAAGGTCAACCGATTCGCGCGCCTGCTGTTCGGTCCAGTTGCCATAGATCACCGAAGTGATATACACCTGCTCAAATAATTTTTCGGCGTATTGCTTGATCTCTTCAAACGTGGCGGATTTTAATCCAATCAACAATTGCTCTTCAGTAAATTGATCGACCAGCCAAACCTGCCGATTAAAATAGGAGGCACGCGAATAACCCTGCCCCAGTTTTTTATTCTGCACGCCTCTAATAAATTCATCCTTTAAATCACGAAACTTGTTTTCATCAATGGTGATCTTTCTCAAACTCCCCACCACCAGTTTGAGTAAATCCTGCACTCTCTCTGAATATCCACCGACGACCAGAACGACACCCTTTTTTTCCAGACCGAAACTATAAGACAAACCGGCCTGACCAATCGGGTAGGTGAGCTCATTCAACCCTTCCCTGATGGCGGCTTGATACAGTTTGGATCGGGCCAGGTTGCCGGGATTGTTATAGACATGCGGGGTTTCAATTAAAAATTTGAGATACACTTTTGGTTTTTCAAATCGATTGTCGAATTGAAAATAGACTTGAGCCAGATCATCGTCGCGAATCAGGTGAGGATTCTCCGGATGCAAGACCAGACCATTGGGAATGAATTTATTCTCCAGCGGGTAATGCAGACCCGGCTCGCTTTTCGGGCTTTGAAGTTTGTTGAATTTTTCACCGCCGACTTCTTCCAGTGAATACTCGGTTCCAAAGAAATGCTCCTTCTTATTGGTCGCAACATGCTGTGTGCTCAGCGCAACCAGCATATTGCCTGGACGAAGCGTATCCATGATGGCACTATAATTTTTTTGATCTTCTTTTTTGAGCAGGTAAGGCAAGGTTTCAATATCCTCAAGCGCGTAGCGTTGCATCAAAGAGGCCTGACCCGCCACGTAGCCCATGCCCTCGCGCAATTCGCGCCATTCGTGATTGATTTCCATCATCCTTTGGTTTTGCACAAAAGTGTAATGCTGAAATTGTTTTTCCTTCAACATCTTGAAATAGGAAAACATCAGTTCCAGAACACGCTCGTAATTCTTCTCCCCTTTTTGAGTCAGGCTGACATTGATGTCGAACGAATTAATGTTGGGATGAGAGTATCCCCCGCCAGCAGAAAGACCAAGGGCCAATCCCTCTTCTTTTAACTTTGAAAGGAGGGACCCTTTTCCCTCATGACCGATGATTGCGCCAACAATAGAAGCGGGGCGGCTATCTTTCAGATCGAATAACCGGATGGTTGGAAATTCGACACTCAAACTGCGCGTGTCTTTAATGGTCTTGATTTTTAGCAGTCGGTATTTGCCATCCAGTGGTTTGCGAAATACCGGGTCGATCTCAGGATACTTAACCGTTCGATTAGGTATTTTGGAGAACATCTGCCGGACCAATTTTTCCTGCTCCGCCAGGGAAAGGTTGGACAACACCGCAAGCTTCATGATGGAAGCCGAATAATATTTTTTATAAAAATCAAGGAGGGCCGGACGGTTGTCACCGGCAAGGGTATCCTTGTTTCCAATCCCGAATTTTTTCATCGGATGACCGGGCTCCGACACTTGATTCGCTAAATGGCTCGCCCGCCACCCATCCTGCAATTTATTCTTATCGAATTCGCTATTGACCGCGTGGACTTCCCGCTCGGCGTATTTCGGATTAAAAAGAGGTGCCTGAAAAAACTGGCTGAATCGATCCAGTGCCCCTTCAAACGCGCCGTGTGATACCTGAAAGAAATAGTTGGTGATATCATTGCTGGTGTAGGCATTGCTTCCACCCGAATTCGCATTGAGATATTTTTTATAGTCCTCCACATCCGGGTATTTTTCTGTGCCCAGAAAGAGCATGTGCTCCAGATAATGGGCGAGGCCCTGTTTTTCCAATGGATCATAGATATGACCCACGCCAACCGAAAGCGCGGCGGCACTTCGAGTCACTTCCTGGTCGGATAATAAAAATACGGCGAGTCCATTTTCCAGCACAAGAGTTTTGGTCTTGCGCTCACGCTTGGCATCTGCCGGAGAAGTGATGAGTAACAATCCTGCCAGTACGGCAAGACCGAGGGACAATATATTTAATGAAAACTTTCGGGGTGTCATTGTAGATTCCTTTAATATTAATTAGTAGCCTGTTCCTTAAGTTATGATATCCCTACAATTGAGTCTGCAACATTAAACTTTATTAATTTTTACTAATTAATCCATACCAATAAGAGCCACGCCTCCGGCGATCATGGCCCCGGCAAGAATCCGTTGAGTCCCAAAAGGTTCTTTCAATTTGATCACCCCCCAGAGCACCACCATCATGACGCTGACTTGCCGGACAGCTACCACCTGACTGACCGCCTCGAATTGCAGGACCACACATATCAATCCGTAGGATCCAATGGTGGTCAACCCGGCAATGAAACCCTTGAGTTTTTCCTGCCCCCACACTTCGAGAATATCGCGCGGACGGTGGGTCAGGAAAAGATACAGGTTGCACAGGGTAAAACCAATCGTTGCTTCAAAGAAGAAAAATTCCATCCCGTTAATAAAGGAACGCTCCGGGAATTCGTGGAGAAATAAATCCATCCCCCTTTTATCAATCAGACTGTACGACACCACAAGTGCCAGCGTGATAAATGCCCATCGCAAATCCTTGTGACCGATAGCATCCCAGACATTATTGAAACCTTCCAGAAGTTTGCCTTTAAAGTGCAAAATGTATACTGCCAGCAGGATCGCTCCAATCGCTAGAAAACTGGTGAAGCCCAGGTGTTCATCCAGCCACCACCACGCGAAAAGCGGCACAAACACCGGTGCCGAGCGGGCGATCGGGTAAACATATGAGATGTCCGTGGTATTGTAGGCTTTCGACAAGCTCAGGATGTACGTCCCATGTAAGATTCCGGAGATCACAATCCACTGCCAAATTTCCGGTGGCAGGTGCCCGACCCCGTTGACCGCCATCAGAACAAGACCCACGGCCATGATCCACACTCCCTTCAAGCCAGATAAAAACTGGGAATTGCGGCTGGTCTGGGTGAGAATATTCCACACCGCATGAAACAGGCTGGACAGGAAAATCAGAGCAATATGTTCAATAGCCAATGAAGGGGTCGTCCTTTTGAATTTCTGCGAGAAACAAAGGCGTATTATAGGTCAATCAAGCTGAAACTTGTATTTATCCATGGACCCAATTTAGTGCACAAATCACCCTCGCCGCCGGGCCAGATTTATTGTAAAATGCATTCATGAACAATCCATTGACTCATTTCAACGATCAGGGCCGTGCCCGTATGGTGGATGTTTCGGAGAAATCCGTCACCGAGCGTGTGGCCACTGCCACGGGTGCCATCCTGATGAAACCGGCAACCCTGGCACTCATCCAGAAGGGTGAAATAAAAAAAGGCGATGTCCTCGCAGTAGCGCAGGTGGCGGGCATCATGGGAGCCAAAAAAACTCCCGAGTTAATTCCGATGTGCCATCCGCTCAATCTCACGGGTGTCGACATCTGCTTTGAAATAAATTCCGAGCCTGAACCGGACTCTGGCCTCTGCTCTATCGACATAAACGCGACGGTCAAAATCAGCGGAAAAACCGGCGTTGAAATGGAGGCCCTCACAGCAGTCGCCATCACCGCCCTCACTATTTACGATATGTGCAAGGCAGCTGACCGGGAAATGGTCATCGCCGATATCGGCCTGGCCTACAAGGCGGGTGGCAAATCTGGGATTTTTCAACGAGAGTCTTCGGAGACCAACACATGATCACGGTCAAGTATTTCGCCCAACTCCGGCAGATGGCTGGCAAAGAGGAAGATCAATTTGAACTGGGCCCGCAGATCACGCTGGATCAATTGAGCGATGCCATAGGATCAAACCTTCCTAAAATTGGCGAACTGGTGCGTGACAAAAAAATCATGGTGTCGGTAAATTTCGATGTGGTGGCTTCCGATCATATCATTCAGGACGGCGATGAAGTCGGCCTGCTCCCTCCATTTTCAGGCGGCATTTAAATTATGAGCACAACACTACAACCCAAAGTCAGAATTCAGCGCGAAGATTTTTCTGTTACGGATGAAATCGAAGCGTTAAAAAAATCATCGAAAAATATTGGCGGGCTGGTGGTCTTCCTCGGCACCGGGCGGGAATTGAATAAGGGAGAAAGTATCGCTGATCTCAATTTCGAGCATTACCCTAAAATGGCCGAAAAAAAACTGGACGACATCCGGGTGAAGGCCATCAAGGATTTCAATATTATCGACATGAGCATCATCCACCGGATTGGTCACATCGATATCGGCGAAAATATTGTGCTCATCATCGCCGCCGGAGAACACCGCAAGGAAGCCTTCGTTGCCTGCGAATGGGCCATCGCCGAATTGAAGCGCACCACCCCGATCTGGAAAAAGGAAACCACCACCAAGGGTGAAGTCTGGGTCCAGTCCACACCCTGACTCCTGGGCTCATGAGAAGTAATCACTAGCTGGAATTTTTTCGCAATGCGTTCCCATCCCTAATTTTTAGTTTAAGATTTTTTTCGCTTGCCTCCTACCGGTTGCCCTCGGTATATTTTTATGAATCTCACCTTCCCGCTATCTGAAAAACTACTTGTTCTCACAGTCAACAATCGTTTAAAGCGTCACCTTGAATTTACCGACGCTGAAGCCCGCAAAAATGCCGGTCAAACTATCTGGCCCACCGCCCCCATTTTCCCTTTCAATCATTGGCTAAAAGAAACCTACCAGTCTGCCTGGCCGGACAAATGGATTTTATCGGCTCTTCAAAGTCAAACCTTGTGGGAATCTATTTTGGAAAGTGACCCAGAGTTCATCAAGCTGGATCCTCTCTCACTGAAGGGAGCCGCCAAAGATTCAGCCAAGGCTTATTCCCTCCTGCATCAATTTGAAATTCTGGTCACTGAAAAAAGTTTTTCCGGAACTGAAGAAAGCCGGGCCTTTTTCCGTTGGAAAACTGCCTACGAAGCCGCCTTGACGGCACAAGATGCAATCGATTCAGGCCAAGTCATGAATCGGGTGAGCCGGATGATCGCATCGGGTGAAATCATGCTCCCTGAAAAAATAATTCTGGCCGGGTTTGATGAAATCAATCCTGCGCTCAATAGCTGGATAAAGGCTGTTGAAAAAACAGGGAACCCAGTCCAGTATTTTTCTGAAGCCAATGATTCAAACTCCCCTGCCACTCCAAAAGAAAACGGCCAAATAAATGTGCGTAGATTTAACGACACCAAAACCGAGGTGATTCAATGCACACGCTGGATACGTTCCCAATATAAACAGGGCCATAGAATCGGGATTGTTGCCACCCGGTTGGAAGAGGTGAAAAACTCCCTCGAAAGAGAGTTGATGGCTGAACTCGCACCTGAATCTATTTTCCCCTGGGATCAAACGCAATTGCCTTTCAATGTCTCGTTGGGTCAGCCTCTGATTCAGGAACCCATGTTTCCTCCGGTATTAACGTTTCTTGCCTCTCCCACCCGCCCGGTGCCAATTCAAGAATTATTGCAGGTGGTCCGCAGTCCTTTTCTTGTCCCGGAACATGATGATGAAAATGTTGCCGATGAATTGGAAACCCGTTTGATAAGACGAAAAATTCAAGATGCATCGATCGAGGTTATAAGAAAGCTAACCCAACCGGCTTCGGGAAAAACTCAAAAGACCTCGAGGCAATATAAAAATATAAAAACTTTATTGGCAAAATGGTTAGAGTTTCAACAAAATAAAAAGTACCAATCACGCAAGCTACCGAGTGAGTGGGCTCGGATATTCGCCAAAATACTCTTCAGCATTGGCTGGCCGGCAAAGCTTCGCCAATTAAATGCGCGAGAAATTCAAGCTTATCTTGAATGGGAAAGTCGTTTGGATGAATTATCCTCGCTCGATCCGATTTTGAGAAACATTTCCAGAGTCGACGCCGCCCAGTATTTATTCAGCATGGTAGCGAATCCAACCCGACCTTTTCAGGAACAAACGACTGAGGACTCTCCCATTCAATTGATGGGCCTCCTGGAATCATCCGGCCAGGCTTTCGACAGCCTATGGGTGATGGGATGCGATGCCGATATTTTGCCGGAACCCTTGCGTCCCAATCCGTTCATACCCACAGGATTGCAACGAAAACTGGAGATGCCCTACGCTTCGCCCGAAAGACAATGCCGGTTCGCAAGAAATATTATTACCAGACTTGTAAAATCATCTAACAATATCGTGTTCAGCTATTCCATTTTCAAAGACAAGGAACCGAAGAGAGTGAGTCCCTTGCTAAGTGATTTTGCCGAAGCTGATGCCACATCGGAAATATCACACCGAATAAAAGATCGCATTCCCACGCATACCATGGAAGCCTTCACGGACAACGTATCGATCCCGATCCCGCAATCTGCCTTACCAACAATTCAAGGCGGATTCCGAATCTTAAAAAATCAGGGCGAATGTCCATTCCGTGCTTTTTCTATTCACCGGTTATTGGCAGACCGCTACCAGGTCGCGGAAACCGATTTTGATCAAATGGATCGCGGGAACATCATTCATTTAGCTCTGGAACTTATCTGGAAAAGCCTCCAATCACGGGCGCATCTCGAACAATTGACAAGTGCGGGAACACTGGAAGAATTGATCCGCAAGGTTTTGCAAGACATCATGGCAAGAGAGGAATACTCCCGCCTGTTCAAAACACAATCCCAATTCAAAACTCTGGAAGTTGAGCGTTTGACTCAATTAATATCAAGCTGGCTAAAAATTGAACTAGATCGTTCCGACTTCAAAGTTGTCGCGCTGGAAAGAAAAGATAAATTCAATTTTGAAGGACTGACAATCAACTACCGGGCAGACAGAATTGATCAACTTCCTGATGGACAACAAATATTAATCGATTACAAATCCGGCAAGGTCGTCCCCAAGGCCTGGTTTAAAGAGCCCATCCGGGACCCGCAACTACCTTTATATGCGACACATTTGAATCCCGATGCGATTGCTCTCGCGCAGATTAAAAAGGGCGAAATGAAAATCCATACCACCGCCGCTGAAACCTTTCCGCTGGATGGCCTGACTACAGCAAACTTTCAAAAGGATACCGGTTGTGAAAACTGGGATCAGTTGCGTGCCCATTGGGATAGACAACTAAGAACACAGGCCCGCAATTTCATTGAAGGCGAGATGGAAATATCTCCTGTGGAAAATGAGACCACGTGCCGCAACTGCCATCATGCCTCCCTCTGTCGTGTAGAAGAATTAAACCAACGCCTCGATCCACACAGCTGATATGCCACAAATACCCGATCAATCTATCCGTGAATCCGCCCTGGATCTGGGTCGTTCATTCATTGTTCAAGCTCCTGCAGGTTCTGGGAAAACTGAACTTCTGATTCAACGTTTCCTGAAATTGTTGGGCAAGGTAGAACAACCAGAACAAATCGTGTGCATGACATTCACCAGAAAAGCCGCTGGAGAAATGCGTGACCGTATTTTTAGCGCGCTCACTCGCGCCGCAGAAAACCAATGTCCTACCGAGCTTCATCTACAAACATCGTGGAATCTGGCGGTACAAGTTTTAAACCAGGACAAACTTTGTGGATGGAATCTGCTGAACAATCCGGGTCGACTCAAAATCCAGACTATCGATTCATTTTGCGCATGGATCGCAAACCACATGCCCCTTAAATCCAGAATTGGCGGAAGCCTGAGTCCGGAAGAGTTTTCACAAGGTGCCTACAAAGAAGCCGCAAGAAACATGCTGGGCCGGATGGAGGAGGATTCTCCGACTGGAGATGACATCCGGTTAATTTTGCGGCATCTCGACAACAACAAACTCGACTTTCTCAAACGCATTCAGTTTCTCCTGGAGAAAAGAGATCAGTGGATGATCCCTTTTTTCAAATCCCTGAATCCTACACGGGTACACAAGGAATTATTTGAGACTACTTTGAGTGACCTGCTTCAAGAACAACTGATGCTCGCGGATTCTTTATTTCCTGATTCGCTGAAAGACAGGCTTCCAGCACTTCTTACCTACACCGCTGAAAACCTGCTTCAGGAAAAACCTGACGAACCGTCTCCTCTATTAGGTATCGGGAAATTTCCTGCGCCCAGTTCCAGCCATATTCCTCAATGGCGTGCCCTGGCTCAATTACTGGTCACACAAACCGGGGATTTCCGCTCTAAGGTGGATAAAAGAAACGGATTCCCAACCAATGATAACGGGCAGAAATTTGAGTTCCTGAAAATTCTGGATTTCCTGTCAGGACAGTATTCCCTCGCTTCCATATTAAACGAAATACAGCATTCTCCGGATCCATCCTTTACCGAGCAGGAATGGGAAATCCTGATGGCGACATTCAATATTCTTGAACCGCTTGAAAAATCCCTGCGCGATGTTTTTAGAAAACGGGAGGTCACGGATTTTACCGAGATATCACTTTCTGCCATCGATGCTCTGGGCGAATATGATCGAGATGAAAACCTCTTGCCCACTGATCTGGCGGAATACCTCGATTACCGTATCCAACATATTCTTGTGGATGAATACCAGGACACTTCTTTCAAGCAGTTTGAATTATTAAAAAAACTAACCGCTGGCTGGCAACCGGACGATGGTCGCACTCTGTTTATTGTGGGCGATCCCATGCAATCCATTTTCCGGTTCCGTGATGCTGAGGTCGGCATTTTCCTCAGATCGCAGAATAGTGGTATCGGCGATCTCCCACTGGAGAAACTGACGTTGACGACCAACTTTCGATCCCAAAGTGCTTTGGTGCAATGGGTCAATCAATGTTTCAGCGAAGTGTTTCCTAAAGTGGAAAATCCTGATCTTGGAGAAATACGTTACACCGCTTCCCAAGCTTTTCAGGATCAACTCAATATTCCCGGCGTGCTTTATCATTCTTATGGAGAAGATGAATTTGAACTGGAGGCGCGGGATATTGCTGATCTCATCCAAACAATTTTCAAAGATCATCCGGGCAAAACAATCGCCATTCTCACACGAGCCAAGCGACACCTGCACCACATCACACGGGAATTACGACACCGCAATATTCTTTACCGAGCCGAGGACATTGATCCCTTGGCAGAGCGATGGGAGGTCCAGGACCTTTTGTCATTATTGCAGGCCCTTATCAAACCTCTGGACCGCATCGCCTGGCTTTCCGTACTCAGAAGCCCATGGGTCGGGCTGTCCATGATCGATATCCATAGCCTGTGCTTCGATTCACAAGGTTTATCTATCTGGTCTTTATTAATTGAACCTCAAAGACTGGGGACACTTTCATCGGACGGTAAAATTCGAGCCGAACATTTTATTCAAATTATGAAACCGGCGCTGACTCTTGCTCGTGGAACCAGAATTCGGGATGTGCTGGAAGCTCTCTGGATCAAGCTCGGAGGACCAGCCTGCATTCCGATATCATCCAGACAAGATATTGAAACATTCTTTGATGAACTGGAAAGGGCTCTGGACTCAGGCGACGAATTTAACCTGGATGGTTTTGAAGACCGGTTGGAATTTATTTTTTCAAACACAGCCTCCAGCGAGTGTCCTCTGCAATTGATCACGATGCACAAAGCGAAAGGTCTCGAGTTCGACTTTGTCATTCTTCCTGGCCTGGGCAGGAAAACATCGGCTGATAAAAACCGCCTGGTATTCTGGTTACCTCATAAAAACTCACTCCTGCTGGCTCCCATTGAAGAAACGGGCACAGAAACTTCTGCTCTTTATAAATTTGTAAAAGGCATCAACGCCAAAAAGGATATCTCCGAGGCCTCGCGTCTGCTCTATGTCGCTTCCACCCGAGCTAAATGCCAGCTTCATCTATTTGGCCACACATCCACTAAAAAAAATGGGGAATCCTCTCCCGTTAAAGGTTCGCCGCTGAGTTTAATATGGGCCTACCTGCAAAAAGGCTGGGACACCCGGAATATTATTGAAAAGGAAAACAAACAATCGGAAACTCGTCCAGTTTATCCAAACATAATTAACCGCTTCGCAACTTTGTTTGAACTGCCAGACAAGACCAACCCTCTTCCCACAGGAAGAGAAATAACCATCAAAGAAACTGAGGAGCCACCATTCGAGTGGGCTGGTTTGCGTGCAAGGTGTTTGGGAACCGTACTCCACAGATGCCTGCAAACACTGGCTGAAAAAGGATTTGATTCCGACCCAGAAATGGAAATCAAACGATGGGAGCCAAGAATAAACACAGCGTTTAAAGGGATGGGATTGACACTGCGCGATCTGACCTGGGCCAACGAGCAATGCGGGCAGGCCTTGCTGGCCACTCTTAAGGATGCGAAGGGTCGCTGGGTACTAGCTCAACATGAAGAAGCGCACAATGAATACGCGCTCACTTATGCCAATCGGGGAATCATTGAAACCCGCATTCTGGATCGTACTTTTGTGGAGGAGGGTATCCGTTGGATCATCGATTATAAAACGGGCATCCACGAAGGCGGCAATATCGATTCCTTTTTAGAAAGCGAGAAGGAGCGACATCGGCCGCAACTGGAGGGTTATGAAAAAGCCCTGAAGGCCTTCGGGGAAACACGCCCTGTCAAAAAGGCGATATATCATCCTTTCTACCAACGCTTGCTGGAACTTTGATGAACGGAATCAATCCTTGGTGAACACCACTTTGTCTTTGATCAAGTCCGCAGTCAGACTATCACCTTCCGAAATTGATTCATCCAGAATTTTAAGAGACAGAGGGTCCTGAATATATTTTTGAAGAACCCGTTTGAGCGGCCTCGCTCCAAACACCGGATCGAATCCTTTCTCTGCAAGAAACGCTTTCAACCCGTCCGTCAATGTCAGGGTGATGGAATGCTCAGCCAGACGTCTATAAAGGTCCGCCATCAGGATATCGACAATCTCAAAAATCTGATCGCGCCGCAAATTCCTGAAAATCACAATGTCATCGATACGATTGAGAAATTCCGGTCTGAAATGATTGCGCAGTTCCTGTCTCACGGATTCCTGAATTTTCTCGAAACCTGCGTCCCATTCATCTACATCTTTTTCTTCAAGGTGAGACATTTGCATGCCCGCATCCTGAATCATCTTGCCGGCAATATTGGATGTCATCAATATAACCGTGTTCTTAAAATCAACGGTTTTCCCCTTACCGTCTGTTAAACGCCCTTCGTCCAATATTTGGAGAAAGAGGTTAAACACATCCGGATGCGCCTTTTCAATTTCATCAAACAAAATCACAGAATAAGGTTTGCGACGAACCCGCTCCGTCAAGTACCCTCCCTCCTCATAACCCACATACCCGGGAGGAGCACCGATCAACCGTGCCACGGAATGTTTTTCCATAAACTCGGACATGTCAATCCGCACCATGGCTTGCGGATCATCAAACAGAAATTCAGCCAGTGAACGCGCCAACTGGGTTTTCCCCACACCCGTAGGCCCGAGAAAAAGGAAGGAGCCGATGGGCCGGTTGCTTTCCTGCAGACCTGCGCGTGCACGGCGTATGGCGTGAGAGACCAGGCGAACGGCCTCATCCTGCCCAACGACTTGCTGGTGCAGGGCCTGTTCCATTTCAAGAAACCGTTTCTTGTCTGATCTCAGCATTTTTTCAACAGGGATACCAGTCCATCGGGAAACGATCTCCCCTATCTCATCAACACCAACTTCCTCATTAAGGATTTTATTATCCGCCTGGAGTTGGACAAGGTGTTCCCTGGCTTTTTCAAACTCACTTTGGAGTCTGGGAAGGGTCCCGTATTTAAGCTCAGCCGCACTTTCCAGCCGCCCTTCCCTTTCGGCTCGGCCCATCTCGTTCTTAGCCGATTCAACCCGTTCATTTAAATTGCGAATTTCGCCTATCAGTTTTTTTTCCTGCTTCCACTGCTCAAGTTTTTTATCACCATCTTTTTTCAGGCCTGATATTTCTTGATTGATACTTTCGATTCTGGAAACTGAGGCTTCATCGGATTCTTTCTTTAAAGCTTCCTTTTCAATTTCCAGTTGAGTCATCCGACGCTGAACCTGATCCACTTCAACTGGAAGCGAGTCAATCTGCATTCTCAAACTGGAAGCCGCTTCATCAATGAGGTCGATGGCCTTGTCCGGCAGAAACCTGTCCGAGATATAGCGGTGGGATAATTTTGCCGCAGAAATGATCGCCGCATCCTGAATACGAACACCATGGTGAATTTCATATTTTTCTTTCAGGCCACGCAGTATGGAAATCGTATCTTCAACGGTTGGCTCTCCTACTGTTACAGGTTGAAAGCGACGCTCCAATGCAGTGTCTTTTTCAATATATTTGCGATACTCAGTCAGAGTCGTGGCTCCCACGCAACGCAATTCACCGCGAGCCAAAGCGGGTTTTAACATATTCGAAGCGTCCATGGACCCCTCAGCAGAACCTGCACCGACCAAGGTATGCAATTCGTCTATAAATAGAACAATTTCTCCGTTGGATTCATTGATTTCTTTTAGAACGGCTTTGAGTCGATCCTCAAACTCTCCCCGGTATTTGGTCCCCGCTATGAGGGATGCCAAATCCAGAGTGAGTATACGTTTGTCCTTTAAACTTTCCGGAACATCCCCATGAACCACACGCTGGGCGAGTCCCTCAACGATAGCGGTCTTGCCCACTCCAGGTTCGCCAATCAAAACCGGATTGTTTTTTGTGCGCCGGGACAACACCTGAATCACTCTTCTGATTTCAGTATCGCGACCAATCACTGGGTCAACTTTCCCAACCCGGGCACGCTCGGTCAAATCGATGCAATATTTCTCCAAAACCTGAAACTTTTCTTCGGGTGAAGGGTCCGTGATCCTTTGTGAACCACGGATTTCCGTCAATACCTGAAGGACCTCGTCCTTCGACAATCCGTGCGAGCACAATATTTTTGCGACAGGAGATTTTTCATCTTCCAAGATGGCAAGCACTATATGTTCGGCACTGACAAATTCATCGTGCAGTTGTTGAGCAGAGTTGAATGCGTTGTCCAATGTTTTTTTGAATGGATCGGAGAGGTAGACCTGAAAATTGGATGACTTTAGCTGGGGAAACTTTAAAATTGCAGAGGACAACTCTTCTTTTACCCGGTTGGTTTCAATGCCAACCTTTTTAAGCAAAACGCAGGGGATCGAATCAGGATCCTCCAACAGGGTGAACACAAGATGCTCCACCTCCAGTGACTGGTGGTGTTCCTTTTCACAAAGTGCCTGGGATTTCTGAACCGCTTCCTGAAGCTTGAGAGTCAGTTTATCAAATTGCATAATCGTCTCCGGCTAAATTCTATCATCACTGTAAATTTAATAAGACTTGAAACGAGCAGGGGCAAGTTGAGGGAAAGAGCTTTTTACTGACACACAGTAGAAAAGGAGCCTGAAATTTCAGGTGGGATTAAATCAAACGACCCGGATGGACGTGAAAAAGCTATCTAAAAAAACCTATATATTCACAACTCTTCAAAAAAATATTTATCAGGCAAGACCCTTTTCACCGAGCCAGCGTTCAGCCTCCAGAGCCGCCGCACAGCCGGTACCTGCGGCGGTAACTGCTTGACGGTATTTGTGATCGTGCACATCCCCGGCGGCAAAAACCCCTTCTATATTGGTTTCCTGTGTACCGGGTTTGATCCTGATATAACCTGTGTCTTCAAGCTCAATTTGCCCCTGGAATACCTCCGTATTGGGCGTGTGACCGATGGCATAAAATATCCCTGCCGCTTCAAGTTCTCGCGGCTCATTGGTCTTCAGATTTTTCAAAAGGGCTCCGGTGACAAACTCGTCGCCGACCGCATCTTCGAGAACAGAGTCCCATACCATCTCAATTTTTTCATTTTTCAGTGCGCGTTCCCGCATGATTTTTGACGCGCGTAATTCGTCGCGGCGATGCACAAGATAAACGATGGAACCAAACTTGGTTAGATAGGTAGCCTCTTCGACTGCCGTGTCGCCACCCCCGATTACTACCAGCGGTTTGTTTCTGAAAAATGGCAATGCGCCATCGCACACCGCGCACGCCGAAATACCGTTGTTCCATAATTTTTCTTCGCTGGGAACTGCCATTCGCCGGGCAGTGGCACCCGTGGAGATAATCACAGCGTGGGCTTTTACCGTGGTGGAATCGCCCCGGATGGTGAACGGACGGTTTTTGAAATCCACTTCCTGAACATCTTCACCCACCATTCGGGTTCCAAAGCGGTCTGATTGTTTGCGAAATAATTGCATGAGCTCCGGCCCATTGATCCCGTCAGGAAATCCAGGATAATTTTCAACATCGGTGGTGGTGGTCAATTGGCCTCCAGCAGACCCACCTTTAACATAACCCTCATACATGAAGGGGTTGAGGTTGGCGCGCGCCGCATAAATCGCGGCGGTATGGCCCGCCGGTCCTGAACCGATGATCGCTAAATTTTCAATTTGGTCTGGCAAGGAAAACCTGCTCTTTCTAAAGGGGACCTCTAATAATCCGTTATTTTCTGTTCCGGCAACTCGCAGACCCTCTAAAATCAGGGTCTGCTCGCGGCCAAAAGCAATTTCCAGAGGTGACCTAAATTAATTTCCCTGATTTTAAGGGAAAGCAAATGGTTGTTTTTAACAAAAGATGACTTTACACTTTAATAATTAATGCCGTTGCTCAATTTTTTCACTGATGGTTTTTCTGATGATATCGATGTCCGGCGGCAAATCAATTTCAGTAAATGGAAATTGAGTTTTAACATCCGCAATTTTTTCAGCATGGTAATTGGCCAGAAAATCGGTGAACTTTAGTCCATTGGCTGTAGAAATCACCACCACTCTTTCGTTTTTCTTAATAACTCCTCGCTTGACCAGTTTTTCAAGGGCGGCCAGGGCAACGCCAGTATGAGGACAACATAGCAAGCCGGTGCGGTTGGCTCGACCCACGGCGTTTGACAATTCGTCTTCCGTGGCATCTTCCACCACTCCGTCAAATTCTTTCAGGGCGCGGATCGCTTTCTGGATACTCACTGGGTTGCCAATCTGAATCGCACTGGCCTGAGTGGTCTGCGCCTTCATCGGTTCAAATGTTTCAAAATGAGTTTTAAAACTTCTGGCAAGAGGATTCGCCCTCTCTGCCTGCGCACACACCAGCCGCGGCAGTTTATTGATGATCCCGAGGTCGTACCACATTTTGAACCCTTTACCGATGGCACTCACATTTCCCAGATTTCCACCGGGAACTATAACCACGTCCGGCACTTCCCAATCAAATTGCTGGACCAGTTCAAAGCTGATGGTTTTCTGTCCTTCAATACGCAGACTGTTCATCGAATTGGCCAGGTAAATATCATTCTTCTTGCTGATCTCCTGCACGATTTTCATGCACCCGTCGAAATCTGTGTCGAGAGATAAAGTCAGCACCCCATGCGCGATTGGCTGAATGAGTTGAGTCAGGGAAACTTTTCCTTTAGGGAGAAAAACAATCGCCGGTATATCTGCAACGGCGCAATAGGCCGCTAACGCCGCCGAGGTATCCCCGGTGGAAGCGCAGGCCACAGCTTTGATATCTTTTCCCTCCGAGCGCATCTGTTTGACCATGGATACAAGAACCGTCATGCCAAGATCCTTGAAGGAGCCAGTGTGTGACATGCCACATTGTTTCACCCACAAGTCTGTCATTCCAAGTTCTTTGCCTAGTCGGTCCGCCCAGAACAAGTTGCTTGCGCCTTCATAAGTAGACACAATATTTTTGTTATCGACCGTTGGGCAGACCAGTTCCTTTTTACCCCAAACGGAAGACCCGTAAGGCCAGTCATTCTTGCGGTAGCGTTCCTGAAACAAGTTTGTCCATGCAGAGGCGGGACGAGCCTTGAGCGCATCCATATCGTGCACCACTTCAAGCAGACTGTCGCATTCGGAACATTTATAGATGATCTCTGTCAGCGAATATCGACCGGTACACCCGTTCATACATTGAAACCAGGCTGAGAAGCCATCATCAGTTTTTTTAATTGCTTCGTTCATTTTTCAACCCGTATTAAAACTGTTTTTTCACTAACAATATCCAGGGCATCGATTTCCAAAAGTGCCTTCTGGATATTATTTTCAAGAGCCTGATGTGTCATCACTACCAGCGTAACCTCGCCACCTTCCGTGCCTCGCTCCGGTTGAATCATGGTGCGTATACTGATCTGGTGCTGGCCCAGTATCCCGGAAATTCTGGACAGGACTCCGGTTTGATCCTGAACTACAAAACGTAAAAAATATTCCCCTTCAATTTCATGGATATTTTTCAGCGGAATATCTTTAAGTGCATTCCCCGGATAAGACTGAGGCGGGACACGGCCCTTGCACCCGGCGAGAATATCCCGCGCAATATCGACCACATCGCCAATCACCGCACTGCCCGTTGGGAATCCCCCGGCACCATGCCCGACCAGAATATTTTCCTCCATACAATCATCACGCACCAGAACCGCATTGAGCACGCCATTCACATTGGCGATTGGTTTTTCTTGAGGCACCATAGCCGGATGCACCCTGATATCAATAGAGGTGCCATCAAATTTTGAAATGGCCAATAACTTGATTCGGTAACCAAACTGCTGGGCGCATTCGATATCTTCCTGGCGAATACTGCTGATCCCCTGAATATAAATATTATCAAATTTTACCGAGGTGCCGTAAGCCAAACGGGTGAGCACCGCAATTTTGTGGGCGGAATCGATGCCTTCAATATCGAATGTCGGGTCTGCTTCGGCAAAGCCTTTGGCCTGAGCTTCTTTCAAAACCTGATCGAAAGGCAAACCTTCGTCGGACATTTTAGTGAGAATGTAGTTTGCGGTTCCGTTGACGATGCCTTCAATCTCTTGAATTTTATTGGCGACAAAACTTTCTTTAATAGCGCGGATGATGGGGATGGCACCACCGACTGCGGCCTCGAAAAGCAAGGCCACACCAGCTTTCTCGGCAGAAGAAAAAAGTTCGTCTCCGTGCAAAGCCAGCAACGCCTTGTTGGCGGTGACCACATGCTTGCCCCTGGCCATGGCCTTGAGGACAAAAGTCCGCGCCGGTTCATAACCACCCATGAGTTCGATCACCACATCGATTTCCGGCGAATCCAGAACCTCCTCAGCTTGCGTTGTCAAAATTCCCGGAGCAAATGTTATCCCGCGGTCCGTGGTGATATCCAGATCCGCAACTTTCAGCAATTGCAGATTGGCTCCGAGCCGTTGACTTATCTGCTCTCCATTTTGCTGAAGAATTTTGGCAACACTCGAACCGATGGTGCCGAATCCTATAATGCCCAGTTTAATCGAGTCCATCAGCTTTCCTGTAAAATCAGATGACTATCGTTTGAAGCCCATCTTAAAAAAAAAATAATGGCGAACCAGAAACACATTGCGATGCGTCTTAAAAACTTTGACGCTCATAAAGGACTAGCCGCTTGCCCCACCACCAGAGGGGTCAGAGTGCTTCCTTTATTCCGCGAATGGCCTGCCTGATGCGATGTTCATTTTCGACTAGAGAAATGCGGACAAACTTATCACCGCCCTCACCGAATCCGATGCCAGGAGACACCGCCACCCCGGCTTTTTCAATCAACATTTTTGAAAATTCCAGCGACCCAAGATGCTGGAAGGCCTGGGGTATCTCAGCCCAGACAAACATCGAGGCCTTGGGCGGTTCAATGTTCCAGCCGATCCGGTTCAACCCTTCGCATAAGACATCGCGGCGCGTTTTATACACCTGACGGATTTCTTCAACGCAATCCTGGGGTCCGTTGAGCGCAATAATCGCCGCTATTTGAATCGGCTGAAACATTCCATAGTCCTGATAACTTTTGACCCGTGCCAGTGCCTGAATAATATCACGATTTCCCACCATAAACCCGACACGCCAGCCCGGCATATTATAACTTTTGGACAGGGTAAAACATTCGACTCCGACTTCCATGGCACCGGGAACCTGTAGAAGGCTCGGCGCACGATAGCCATCGAAAACCAGATCAGCGTAAGCAAAGTCGTGAACGACAACCAGTTCATGCTCGCGGGCGAATTCAACTACCTTTTCAAAAAACTCAATATCAACGCAAGTGGTGGTCGGGTTATGCGGAAAATTTATTATGAGGGCTTTGGGCCGTGGCCAGTTTGCTTTAAACGCTTTGAGCAACTCTTCAAAAAAATCAACATCCCGACTCAACGGAACACTGATGACATCCGCATTTGCCAGAATAAAAGCGTAGGTGTGAATAGGATAAGTTGGCGTCGGGACCAGAACGGAATCGCCGGGACCGGAAATCGCCATCGCCAGATGTGAGATTCCTTCCTTGGACCCGATGGTCGCAATGGCTTCGGTTTCAGGGTTCAGCTCCACGCCATGGTTGCGCTTGTACCAGTTACAAATAGCCAGACGCAGGTTGGGGATGCCTTTGGATTGGGAGTAACGGTGGTTCGGCGGTTTTTGGACAGCTTCCACCAGTTTTTCGACAATATGCGGCGGCGTGGGAAGATCTGGATTGCCCATCCCGAAATCGATCACATCCTCGCCGCGCCTTCGTGCCGCCATTTTTAGTTCAGTGACGATATTAAAAACGTAGGGCGGAAGTCGTTTGATTCTTGGAAATTCTTTCATCAGCGTTGGTCTATCAGTCCCGATATAGAAACCTTCTTGCCAGAACCGTCCCGGTTCCCGGAGAGTGTTTCAGTGCAGTTTTTATCAGTTATAACAGGGGAAAAACAGGAAGCAAAGGGCAGAAAAACTGCTCTAACCCTTTAATTTTAAAGCTTAACACAAAACTTTGCTACATTAACATACTTACCCAATCCCGGCAATTATTATCCAAGTGAGGGGCTTGTCTCAGCCCTCTTAATATCTGCCGGCAGTTTCAAACCCCTGGCCTTTGCCCGTTCGGCGATGGTTCGGGCATTTATCCCGATGCCTTCTTTTCGCAGGCTGTTGGAGTAGTCAGACATCATACTCACCACGCCCACCAATCTGCCCTGACAATTGATGAGGGTACCCCCGGAATTTCCGAAGAATACTTCATTGTCTTTAAAATATACATAAGGAGTACGCTCCATCCTCCCTTTTTTCTTGATCCTCCCTTTTTGAAGGGAGTAATATTTGCCATTGGGATGGCCGACGACCATAAGCTCTGAATCCTCTAGCACCCCGGTTTGCAAAAGAAGCCAATTCGGATATCGACCGCGGGTTTTGATGAAAGCAAGATCAAGACCATCAATACGTACTATCTGATCTATCGCTAGGGAACGGCCCGGCTCGGCCAGGTCCTCATTGTTCAGCTTCGGGAGAATTGCGGATACATTTCGACCATCAACCACATGCTTGGCGGTGACGATCAACTCCGGCCCAATGAAAACTCCGGCACCAAAACCGTCATCGGTTTTAACCACCACGGTCGCCGAGGCGGCTTCAAGGTAAAGATCGGCCGGATCATCACAATCGATCCCTTTGCCGATCAAATGTTCTTCCAGCATATTTTCCGCTGGATTAAAAAACAGGCGCAAGGCTCTCTTGATTCTTTTCGGATAGGTGTTCTCCGGATCCTTCTCGGTCAACGCCTGATTACTGAGGGCGATCAAGCCGACAATCCCGATAACTACCATCCAAAGTTTTTTGTTTTTTTCATTGGAAGGGTTCAATCAGCTTCTCTTAATCATTTCTGGTCATTAAAAAGGACGTTATGAACGATTGGAATGTCATTATACTCGGGCTGGTGCAGGGCCTGACAGAATTTCTCCCGGTATCGAGTTCAGGCCATTTAATACTGGCCCCTGCCCTTCTCGGCTTTCAGGATCAGGGGCTGGCGATGGATGCCATGTTGCACATGGGCACCCTGCTCTCTATTTTCATCTTTTTCCGAAAAGATTTGTGGGGACTATTTCTCGGTTTACTGCCCGGTTCAAGAGGTGATAAAAACCGCGTGCTCGCCTGGTCTATCATTGCGGCCTCATTCCCGGCAGGAATTTTTGGGCTGGCAGCGGACGACTGGATCGAGGCCAATCTCAGGTCCCCCCTTTTCGTGGCTGGGAGCTTGTTCGTCTGGTCCATCGTGTTCTGGTTTATTGATAAACGGGGCAAGCAGAGGGAAGGCATATCTGATGTGCATCAATTATCGCCCAAACGGGTTTTCTTTATTGGTTGCGCCCAGGCACTGGCTCTGGTGCCGGGAACGTCTCGCTCCGGAGTGACCCTGGCCGCCGGACTGTTGACTAATCTCAATCATCAATCAGCCGCCCGGTTTTCTTTTCTTCTCGGTGCCCCTATCATCACTGCGGCCGGATCGCTTAAAACATTCGAGTTCTTTTTTGACTCAGGGCCAAAAGAATTTCTCTTTTCCACCTACCAGCTTTTTCTCGGATTTTCCGCTTCCTTTATCGTCGGTTACTTCGCGATTCACCTTCTGCTAAAAATCGTGGCCCGTGTTGGGCTCACCCCGTTTATTTATTACCGGGTATTGCTGGCCGGGTTTATCGGCGTTTATTTCTGGTGATGTGGAACAAAAAAAAAGCCGCCCTGCCTTTCGGCAGACCGGCTGATTTTTTTTCTTTAAACGAATTAACCGCAGGTTACCGCGATCGGAACCGTGCCAGTGTTGGTGATACGAACCAAACCACTGATGTCACCGATGGAATCGCCTCGGCTAAAGTTACTCTGCTTTTTCAGAACAACTTTACCAGCACCCATGGAATGCTTGTTAGCCATACCAACCTTCCGTCCACCTTCAAAACCCTGATGATCTCCAGGCCCTAAAGAAATCGGAATTGTGGTTGCGCTGAGTGATTTCCAAATGACAGCATTGGCGTTACTGCGGTCGCCAGCATTCGAATTGCCCTTGGATTCCAAGGTGATCGAATTGGCATTGTTGCATTCGGTCTTGTCGCCAGGGTTGATCGTGCCGGCATAAGCCGTCATAGACAGACACAGAGCAACAACCGTTACGATAGAAACCAACGCGAACTTTTTCATAGTTTTCCTCCCTTACCCAAATTAGTAAAAAGACGAGGTAGTGATCGGATTCAACAACCCAACAAGACATCCCCTCACGGTCGGCCCTGATCGAGGGTCAGAATCCACAACTATAGTTCATTCCCCGGAATTGAAAGCACCGGAAAAATATAGCCCAATTTCCTTGGATTTCCCTGACTTCTGACTTCAGTACAAGCTCTCAAAAGCCCGGAAAAATATAAAGCAGTATACTTTTCCGTAGGAACAAGTCAACTCATTTATTCCTATATTCCTACTTTTATACAACACGACAATCCTACGTAATTCATTCAATTTATCCTATTCATTTTCACTAGTTCTCCAATGCCCCTAAAGGAGCCCGATTTCCCATTTTTAAGGGGAGTTTTTTTATAAATCATTGTTTTTAAAGTAAAATTATCAGTGTCCCAAGGTGTCGTTATCAAGCACAGCCCCTTCCGGGATAACAACAGGCGATTTTTTTGCCCTTATCCTGACCCTACCCTTCAAAGTGGCCTTTCCCTCAAAAGAGACATCGCCCTCAATTTCAAGCCGTATCAGGTCAATCATTCCAGGCACCACCGGGATGCGTATTGAAAGCTCCTGCTCGTCTTCAAGGGGACCTTTCAAATAAATTTCCGGGAGTCCTTTAAGGGTTCTTTCAGGATTCCGCTCCAGAATTCCATTCGTTTCCAGATAAATATTGGACTGGATCCGTAATAAATCGCTGGTGGTCTTCACCGGAGCAAAACGCACCCTTGGGACCACCAGTCCCATCGCATCAGCAAAAAACTCAAGGCCCGCCCCCACCGCTGTTTCCAATTGAATAATTTTCTGGTCACTGATGGTTTTGCGGTTGGCGATAACGGGCAAATCAATCGGTCCTTCAGATAATCTTTGTTTGAGTCGGGGAAGGTTGATCCAGATATTGTTGGTATTAAAAACTTTGAATTTATCCATACCCTGGAATTCCGCGACATATTCTGAAGGGACGCTTCCAATCTCCAGCAGTTTCAATTGCCCTTCCTGCTGATACACCGTTCCTCCCTTTAGATCAGTGGGAGTCTTGGGAGTCAGCTCCATTAAAAAAGAAATATGGTGACTTACCATATAGTTCAATATTTTTTCATCGACCACGGCTCCCAGGTTATCTGCGTTGGAGACAAACAACACTTCCTTACCCTCCTTCAGCCACCGATCCAGCAATCCTTGCTCCTCCAGACAGGCATACAGATCACCATGACCCGGAGGGTACCAGGCATCTTCGCCAAAAGTATGCGGCGATAATGGAAGCATGGAATTTTCATCCAACCTGGGGAACCGGTTTTGCTGGAAACAGGTCAAAGGAATTTCACTGGAGAAGGACTGAACGATTTTTTCAGTTTCAAGGTGAGTGTGAAAACTGTTCATCAGGCTCAGGGTTACCGGGGCCATTTTTTGAAGATGCCTGATTTGCTCGCCAATCAAATCGAGAAAAGATTTTTCATTTTTAACAATAATGGCGGATTTGGGCCTTTGACATCCCATGCTGGTTCCAAGCCCACCGTTTAATTTCAACACTACAAGCTTTCTGTGATTCTCACGGTCTCTGTCCTCACCAATATCCTCAAGTTTTTCATAAGGAAACAATTGAGAGGTATCGGGAGTCTCGATGGAAGACCAGTCCTGAACGACCGACGGACCGGAGAGGAGTTTTTCGTATAGGCGCAGATACTGATTGAATGTCGGCACCGTCATTCCCAGATCACGCAATGCTTGAATCACACTGGAATCAATCAACTTGTCCTCCAAAAACTAATTGATGGCAACATCCCCCTTCCCCATTGGGAGAAGGAGACGTTTTCGTAATCGTGAAAACTGTTCCCCTCCTTTGAAGGAGGGGATACAGGGGAGGTTATATTCATAACCCCTCCCTCACCCTCCTCTTGAAAGGGGAGGGAATATTATTACCAACTCTATTGTCACTATCCAAAGAGGACCAAAGTTTTTTTACAAACAAAAATCACACTTTGAGTTAAAAAATAGTCCGGTCAAAGTAACACAACAGCAGGTTATACTAGGACCCTACCTACAGGGTGTTCACCAAAACTTGAGACCGATCATGGAATTTCACGAATGCTGATTTTTAAGAAGAACATTTACTTTATCGACTACTCGTTTACCAACAGTGCCCCCTTTGGAATAGAAAGAGGCGACCACGAAGGCCCCAAACCCATCGCTTACAATTTCATTTTTTCATCTCTGGCCAATGATCGCACCCTGTTCATCGAACTTCAAAAAATGCCGGAGTCTCTGGCAGAGGAACGGATCAAAATGTTTTTTCCCAACGCCAGCAGGTTCGGGTCGCCAGCAATCCTGAATCGAATGTCAAAGCGGTTGTTGCGTGCCTTTTTGAATCACAGGGTATGGTACCAGATGAATTGTTATCACTTTTGCTATCTTTACGACACCTTGATAGAACTGGTCGAAGACTACAGCTATGGCGACCAAAATTTCAGGGAAAACCTCATGCCGGAACTTAAAGGGCAACCTATAAATTTTAATCAATTTTTGAACGAATATTTTTTTCACACCGCATTTTTAATCGATCCCGGACGGTTTAGTAAAATGTCCGCGAAGGAACGCTTGCGCCTCGGGAAAATTGACCACAGCCTGCTCGGTATCCTCCCCACTCCGGAACCGGCACCGGATGATGAAGATGTCACATTGCAAAAGGTCATCAACAAAATACCTCCTGCCCCGGAAAACGTGGAGCTAGAGATTTATCCCGGCAACCCCTATTTGCGTTGAGGTGAAACTGTTACCCAAATAAGAATTTTCCTATACCATGAACGTGTAACCCAAAAAACCCTTCCGGCGATTTCCAATAAGGCAAAATTTTGAAACAACTCCTGACAGCAGATGAAATGCGCGAAGTGGATTCCATCACCATTGAGGAAGTTGGAATCCCTGGGATCGTATTGATGGAAAACGCCGGTACGGGAATCGTCCGCACTATGGAACGGGTGATAAAAAATCTTGCGCGAAAAAAAGTGCTGGTGGTCTGCGGCAAAGGCAATAACGGCGGCGATGGTTTCGTCATCGCCCGTCATCTTTTTCTAAAGAGCGTCAACCTTCAGATCATCCTGCTGGGCACGGTCAAAAGCCTGCAAGGGGAGGCCCGTACCAATGCTGATAGTGCCCGCAAACTGAACATCCCGTTACTCGAGATGACTCAGGCGAATTCCAGCCAATTGTCCCACGCCTTGCGCCACTCTCAGGTAATCGTCGATGCCATCTTCGGCACCGGCCTGACCCGCAAAGTCGATGGACTCACCGCCAGCGTGATCCGGAAATTGAACGTCAGCGGGAAATTTGTGGTTGCGGTGGATATTCCATCGGGCATCGACTCGGATACCGGGCAGTTGTCCGGGCCACATATTCAAGCCGACCTCACCCTGGCACTTGCCGCTTTCAAACGCAGTCATTTTCTTTTCCCGGCGGCGGAGGCCATGGGCGCAATCGAATTGATCGACATCGGCATCCCCACCAGCGTTATCGACCGGGTAGCGGAGTCCGTCTCCGTATTGGAGCAGGATGACATCGCGCCTCTTTTTCCCAAAAGAAAACGCAACAGTCACAAGGGAACTTACGGACATCTTCTGGTGGTCGCAGGATCCACAGGCAAAGGCGGTTCCGCCGGACTGACTGCATTGGCCGGACTGCGCGCGGGCACCGGTCTTGTCACTCTCGCTTGTCCGGAATCTATGATCCCGTCTCAGGAGTGGCACCCGATGGAAGTGATGTCCGTGCCCCTCTCAGAAACAAAATCCGGTGCTATTGCAGAGTCTGCACTTCAGCCTGCCCTCATGGCACTAAAAGAAAAAAGTGCGCTGGCGATCGGGCCGGGACTCGGCACCTCCCCAGTGACCTTGAAGTTTATTGAAGGCCTGTTGTCGAATATCTCCTGCCCGTTGGTCATCGATGCCGATGGATTGAACCTCCTGGCCAAATCCAAAAAGTTACTGGACCGTCTGCCAGAGAACAGCATCTTGACACCGCATCCGAAAGAGATGTCGCGTTTGACCGGCCTTTCCACAGCGAATATTCAGAAGAATCGTTTAAAAACCGTACAAGACTTCTGCTCCCACTATCAGGTCATTGTCGTCTTGAAAGGCGCGCACTCGATGATTGGCCTGCCTGACGGACGCGTGCGGATAAATCCCACCGGCCATGCCGGCATGGCCACCGCAGGCTCTGGCGATGTACTGACCGGCCTCATCGGCGGATTGCTGGCGCAGGGATTCTCTCCGGAAAACGCCGCGCTGGCCGGAGTTTATCTGCATGGACGGGCGGGGGACCTTTATGCGGAGGCACAACCTGAACAAACCCTCATTGCCAGCGATCTCCTCGACTATCTACCCTCCGCCATTAAAGAGACGCTTCGCTAATGCAATTCACGACGCACACCGCCGATGAAACCCTGGACCTCGGCTTTAAAATTGGAAAATGTCTTCAGCCCGGAGACTGCGTATTTCTTTTTGGCGATCTCGGCGCTGGAAAGACCACCCTGACGCTCGGATTAGCGCGGGGCCTTGGACTGCCGGATTCAGAATACGTTAGGAGCCCTACCTTCACTCTCATCAATCAGTATGAGGGACGGCATCCCATTTTCCACCTGGACCTGTACCGGATTGAATCCGTAGCTGAACTTGACCAACTGGGACTGGAGGAAGTTTTCTCCAGTCAGGGAGTCTGTATTGTCGAGTGGGCTGAAAAATTGAGGGTGTCGGATAGCGAAGGGGAGTTTTCTCCCCGGTTCGGTATAGTATCCTGGCTTGAAATCAGGATCAATTGCCTTGAAGAGAACAGCCGAAAAATCGAGATCACTGCGCGTAATTTCCAGCCCTCGACGCACCCCATTTTTTCTTTACAATGATTTTCCGCTATGGCATCCTCTTTGCTAGGTACATCATTTGCATATGATTGGAATAAATTCTGATGCTCAATAAAATCAGATTGTTACTGGTTCTTCTGGTGTTCGGGGTCGGCGGTTATGCAGGATATAACCTGCTGGTGAACTATCAGGGTTCCGGGACTCCCTTAAAAGTAAAAATTAAAGACAATGGTATCGATGTCGAAATCGAAAACTTTAAACTGGAACATCAGATACTAGGCCGTAAAGATTGGGAATTAAAGGCGGATTTCGCTCAAATAGATACTGAAAAAAAAATCACCCAGCTCAAAAACGTTAAGGTCGTTTTGACTATGGAAAATGACCAGGAGTCCACTATTTCAGCCGATTCCGGTTATATGAACAACGAAACCCAGGAAATTGACCTGAAGGGTCATGTTCGATTCAAGGCCACCATAGGCGATTTTCAAAACCGCTTTAATAAAACCTCTCTAAATACTTCTAAATGACGATTCCTGTACTTCAAAATCACCTCACGCGCCTCCTGATTTTTGCATTTGTCTTGATCCTCGCCTGCCCGGCTATCGCGCAAGAGAGGGGACTCAAATCATCTCTCTCCAAAAAAAGAGACCCAATTGAAATCACCTCCGACCGGATGCGCTCTGAAGAGCGAGGCCAGAAAATTATTTTTTCAGGAAATGTACTAGCGGTTTGGGGAGACCTCTCCATTCGCTCGGATGTGCTCGAAATCTATAATCATGAGGATAAAAACAACAATGACCCCAAGGCCACTTCCATTGGCGGAGGTCAGCAACTGGATGAGATCATCGCCATCGGCAATGTCGATGTTCGCCGGGGAGACCGTAGAGCTAAAGGCGACCGGGCAGTTTATCTGGACAAGGATCAGCGCATCATATTAAAAGGCAGTCCCAAGGCCATCGCTTGGGAAGGTGACAATATTATTGAAGGGAAAGAAATGATATTTTTCTTGGAGAGTGACCGTTTCCAGGTCAACAACCGGGTCCGTATCAAGTTGTTTCCGGGAAAATCCAACAGCAAAAAACCCCGCACCCGGTCGCGTGGTAAAACTGCGCCAAAATCCCGCCAGCCGTGAGTAAACTCGAAGCCGTCGATTTAATCAAGGCCTACAAAAAGCGACGGGTCGTCAATCATGTCAGCATCGAAGTCAAGCAGGGAGAGATTGTCGGTTTGCTGGGGCCTAACGGTGCCGGAAAAACCACCACGTTTTACATGGTGGTTGGGCTGACTCGTCCCGATTCCGGCAAGGTTCTGCTGGATGGTGAGGACATCACCAAGTTTCCCATGTACAAAAGGGCCAAACGCGGGATCAGTTATCTGCCGCAGGAACCGTCGGTTTTCCGCAAGCTCACTGTGGAAGAAAACATCATCGCTGTACTTGAGGCGCAGGACCTCAGCGGATTTGATCGTAAAAAGAGAGCGCGGGCACTCTTGCGCGAGTTCAACATCCTGCACATAAAAGATGCCAAAAGTTATTCGCTTTCCGGCGGTGAAAGACGACGGGTCGAAATCAGTCGGGCTCTTGCCACGTCTCCCGGTTTCATCCTGCTCGACGAACCCTTCGCAGGCATCGACCCTATTGCCGTCGCGGATATTCAGGGGATCGTTCAACAGCTCAAGGCGCGTAATATCGGGGTTTTGATCACCGATCACAATGTTCGCGAAACACTCAGCATCACCGACCGCGCCTATATCATCAGTGAAGGTCAGATTATCGCATCGGGTCTGCCGCTGGATGTCGCGCAGGATGCCAAGGTGAAACAAATCTACCTTGGGGAACAGTTTTCGCTATGAGGCCAATCTGACATGGGCATGGAATTAAAGCTCAACCTCAAAATGAGCCAGAAGCTGGTCATGACCCCCATGCTCCAGCAGGCGATCAAACTGCTCCCGCTGGCCCGGCTGGAACTGGCTCAACTGGTTCGTCAGGAAATGATTGAAAATCCCGTTCTGGAAGAAATCCTGGAAGAGGATGAGGATGAAATCTTGCCGGAGGCGGATGAAGACTATGAAAATAATTCTTCCGACGGAGAGGGTGATACAAGCGACAACCAGGAGTTGGATCAGGCACCTGAAATCACCGAACCGCTGGTTCATGAAGATATCGGACAGGAAGGTGAGTCTGCCAAAGATCAGGATATGGAGTGGGAGGAATACTTTCAGGACAACTACGAGCCTCATGTCCCGCTCGACCATTCCAGCGAACCGCCCAGTATCGAAGCCACTTGCAAAAAAGAACCCACCCTGCACGACCACCTTCACTGGCAACTCAATTTATCAGTCGATTCGGATGAAGAAAAATTCATTGGTTCCTGCATCATCGGCAATATTCAAAATGACGGTTATTTAAACTCTGACCTTGAAGAACTCGCTGAAATCAGCAAGGCTCCGGTCGAAAAAGTTTCATCCGTCCTGAAGGTGATTCAAGGTTTTGACCCAACCGGGGTGGGCTCTCGCACTCTCAAGGAATGCCTGATGGCGCAAGCACTGGCTTTGCCACAAAAAAACCCTCTGCTGGAAAGTCTGATCGAAAACCACCTTGAGCACCTGGATCAGAGACATTTACAGAAAGTCGCCAACAACCTCAAAGTTTCCATCGAGACTCTTTTATCTACACTGGACACCCTGAAAGAACTCGACCCCAAGCCCGGCCTGCAATTTCAGAGTGAAGGATTCGATTATATCGTGCCGGATGTCATCGTGGTCTTGACACAGGAGGGCTATGAAGTTCTCCTTAATGATGAAGGGGTGCCCAAGGTCCGCATCAGTTCGTACTATCACAACCTGCTTAAAAGCACTTCTGAGGATCAGACCAAAGAATATCTGGAGAGCAAATACCGGGCCGCGCAGTGGTTGATTAAAAGCATCGATCAACGTCGGCAAACCATTTATAAAGTGGGCAAGAGTATCGTAAAACTACAGACAGAATTTTTTGAGAAAGGGCTCAGCTACCTGAAACCCATGGTGCTCAAGGATGTCGCGCTCGATATCGAAATGCACGAATCCACGGTGAGCCGCATCACCACCAATAAATATATTGATACACCGCAAGGAATTTTCGAGCTTAAATTCTTTTTCCACAGCGGAATCAAGTCCTATATGGGCAATAGTGCTCTTTCCTCTATCCGGGTCAAAAGTATGATAAAGGAGATCATTGCCGAGGAAAATCCGAAAAAGCCTTTAACAGACGATGAAATGGTGGAGATGCTGATGAAAAAGAATGCCAAAATTGCTCGCAGGACGGTGACCAAGTATCGAAAAGAGCTCAGCATTCCCCCGGCAAGCAAACGAAAAGTATTGTTTTAACCACCTTGCGGGTGCTCCACGCACGGCGAACGGACCCACTTGCGTGGGGGACACGAGCTAAACTGTAAAAGGGTGCCAAGACCGGAAATAATGGCCCGGTGGCTTGAATAGCAGATTCTACGGGTTGCAAAAAGTTGGCGGGCAATATATTCTTATTCGCTTGTACATAGAAACTTGTCTTAATGGAGTTTTTTCATGAAATTAACCGTCACAGGTCGGCATTTAAAGATCACCGATGCCATTCAGGAACATCTCGACGCTCAGGTTGATCGCCACATGAGACCCTGGCTAAAGGGTCCGGGGGATATTCACTTTGCTCTGGCCGTTGAAAAACAGAGGCATTTTGCCGAGGTGACCGTCAAAAGCAAAGGCTACAGTGTGCATGCTGAAAACGAAACGGGCGACCTGTATGCCGCCATTGACGGAGCCATCTTGAAAGCCGAAAAACAGCTCAAAAAACATAAGGAACGAGCCGCCAGTCTAAAATCAAAACAAAACCACAAAGTCAACGAAAAGACCATTTGATTCACCCTGTCCCCGATTAATTTGTAAACCGCTTTATGAAAATCAGCGAAATACTTTCTCAGGACTTTATCATTGCCAACCTGGAACCCGACAACAAACCGGGTGTCCTCGAAACCCTGTGCCGCTTTCTGAAAGACAAGGGTGTCATCAAGGATGATGCCGTCCTGCGCGAAGCCCTGCTGGAACGGGAAAAGCTGGGAAGCACCGGCATCGGTGAAAATGTTGCCATTCCCCATGCAAAATCTGATGATATTGACCGTATCATTTGCGTCTTCGGCAAATCCGAAAATGGAATTGAGTACGAATCTCTGGACCAGAAACCCGTTAACTTTGTATGTCTTCTTCTGGCACCAAGCAACTCGACCGGTCAGCATTTAAAAGCTCTGGCAAGGATTGCTCGTCTCCTGAAAAGTCAGGCTTTGCGGGAAGCTATTTTAAAAGCCAAAGATGCCTCCGCAATTTTCACACTCATTCAAGACGAAGATTCCAAGTTCATCTAATCCCCCCTGATCGCGGGTCACCATCCATGAAAAAATTATCAGGCATCCAGGTATCCCCCGGAGTGGCCATTGGTGAGGCGTACCTGCTTGACCGGTCCAAGATTTGTGTCATCAAACACAAAATATCTGAAGACCAGGTAGCAGGTGAAATTGAACGTCTGCGGACAGCGATTGAACAATCCAAATCACAAATGCAGGATATAAAAAAAAGAGCCGGCTCGATTTCGGACAAGTACTCCATCATCCTGGACACCTACACCCTACTCCTTGAAGATGATATCCTGGTCAATGAAACCATCGAGAACATTGAGAAGGAGTTGCTCAATGCCGAATGGGCTTTGACCAGGACGCTGGACAAGTTCACCAAACTGTTCAATAACATCAATGACGAATACCTGAAAGCCAAGCAGGATGACCTCGACCTCGTTGTCCATGGTGTCATCAAAAATCTAGTTGGACACGAGCAGGAAAGTTTATCGGATATAGACCGACCGGTGGTCCTCATCTCTCATTCAGTCAGTCCTTCAGACACGATATTAATGCCGCGGCAATTTGTGCTGGGAATGGGCACGGAAGTCGGAGGGAAAACGTCCCATGTCGGTATTTTTGCCTCGGCACTTGGCATTCCCGCAGTGGTCGGTATTTCCGATTTGTGTCAGATTGTCAATTCAGGGGACAAAATCATTATCGATGGCATCAAAGGTGAAATTGTCATTAATCCTGATGAAGACCATCTGCAACTTTACCAGCGCAAACAGAAAAATTATCAGCATTACCAGAGCACCTTGCTGAAGGAAGTCGATCAACCGTCACAAACGATGGATGGTCATCCCGTGCAACTCATGGGCAATATCGAATCCAGCCATGAGGTCAAATCGGTCAAGCGTTTCGGAGGTCAGGGCATTGGTTTGTATCGAACGGAATACCTTTACTTAGGCAATACCGACAGGCTCCCAACCGAAAATGACCTCTATCAGAATTTCAAGGAAGTGGTTCGGGCGGTGCACCCCTGCCCTGTTGTGATTCGGACTTTGGACATTGGGGCAGACAAACCCCTGCCGGGCCTCAATCAAAAATCCGAGGCCAACCCGGCCCTGGGTTTACGCGGCATTCGTTTGTCCCTCACCAATCCGGATCATTTGATGAGCCAGTTAAGGGGAATCCTTCGGGCAAGCCTTTACGGTAAAATAAAAATCCTTTATCCTATGATCTCGTCCGCAGAAGAGGTGGCGGAAGCCAATAGGCACCTGAAAAAAGCGAAGGAAGATTTGAGGGAACAGCAAATCCCCTTTGATGAAGACATTCTGGTTGGAGCCATGATCGAGACTCCTGCCGCCGCAATCAGCGTGGAGCATATCCTCAAGGAAGCGGATTTTATTAGCATTGGAACCAATGATCTGATTCAATACCTGCTTGCGGTCGACCGGGTGAATGAAAACGTCGCGCATTTATACCAGCCTTTTCATCCGGCAGTATTGGCAACATTGAAACAGGTTTTTCAAACGGCGGAAGCCATGAACAAACCCGTTTCTATTTGCGGAGAATTGGGGGGAGACCCTCTGGCTACATTTTTATTGCTCGGTCTTGGTAAAATTCATGAATTGAGTATGGAGCCTCACTCCATCCCGAAGGTAAAAAAGATTCTAAGGAAGGTATCGCTGGGAGAGGCCCGACAAATAGCCGACAAGGCCCTGGCGATGGGATCCGCCGAAGAAATCAATCACTTTATTCTGGATGAAATGCGTCAACGGTTTCCATCAGATTTTGACCGCGATTCTGCATATGGGGAAAAAAACAGTTAACACCCTGCATTTACTAAACACAAAAACATTCTCATCATTCCATACATTAATCCAAACCAATTAAAAGGACACCAGCATGAGCTTAGGAAATTTTCTTTTTACATCAGAGTCCGTTTCAGAGGGACACCCCGACAAAATCTCTGACCAGGTTTCCGATGCCATTCTCGATGGCTTTCTGGCAAAAGATCCCTATTCCCGTGTGGCTTGTGAAACTTTGATCACCACGGGTATGGTCATGGTTTCCGGAGAAATAACTTCCAAAGGTAGTTTTGAAGTTCCTAGACTTATACGCAAAGTCATTCGTGACATTGGTTACACCAGTTCGGACATGGGGTTCGACAGTGAAACCTGCGCGGTACTCGTCACTCTGGACGAACAATCTCAGGACATCGCTCAAGGTGTTGATGACGATAAAAAGGAGCAGGGCGCAGGCGACCAGGGCATGATGTTCGGATATGCCAGTAACGAAACAAAGGAACTGATGCCAATGCCGATCCTTTACGCACACAAACTGGTGCAGAAAATGGCCGAACTCAGAAAAAAGAAAAAACTTCCCTACCTGCGCCCGGATAGCAAATCACAGGTTTCCGTTCGCTATGAAAACGGTAAACCGGTTTGCATCGAAACCGTGGTGATCTCGACTCAACATGCGCCTGACGTTTCACAGAAAAAAATCAAAAAGGACATCACAGAGCAGGTGATCAACAAAGTTATTCCAAAAGGATTTCAGCATAAGAAAATCAAAGTCCACGTCAACCCCACCGGGCGATTCGTCATCGGGGGACCACTCGGCGATTGCGGACTGACCGGACGCAAAATCATTGTCGACACCTACGGCGGGTTTTCGCGCCACGGAGGCGGTGCCTTCTCCGGCAAAGACTCGTCCAAAGTGGACCGATCCGCCGCCTACATGAGTCGCTACATCGCCAAAAATGTTGTCGCCGCAAAACTCGCGGACCGTTGCGAAGTCCAGTTGGCGTACGCGATTGGCGTTGCAGACCCGGTATCTATATTCGTTGAAACATTTGGCACGCATCATGTCGACCCTTTAAAAATAGAAGGGGCCATACGTTCTAATTTTGATTTAAAACCTGCAGGGATAATAAAAACTCTGGAGTTGAGAAAACCTCGTTTCCAGGAAACAGCCGCGTACGGTCACTTTGGGCGAACAGGAAAAGCCTTCACCTGGGAACAAACCAATAAAGCCGCCGCGCTCAAAAAATATTTCGGAGGGTGATACAGTTTATTCGTTGGGTGCGCCTGGAGAGCCTTTCAACAATTCAGTGATCTTTCTCTTCAGGTGGCCCGGTTGGAATGGCTTGACGACATAGTTGTCGGCTCCAAGTTTAAGTGCCTTTTGAATTTTTGACACTTCCTTTTCTGCGGTGACCATAAGAAACGGAATATTTCGAAGCTTGGGTTTTTGGCGGAGAGTTTTTAGAAAATCCAGGCCGTTCAGGTTTGGCATGTCCCAATCTGAGATGATCAAATTAAATTGCGCGAGCTTCAATTCCATCAGGGCCGTTTCTCCATCATCTACGGCCATGACTTTTTCGTAGCCCAGTTTTTTGAGGATACGCTTGATATACAATCGGGTGGTCACATTATCTTCAACAACCAGAATTTTTATTTCCTCGGACATATTTGCTTTTCTGAGAGGTTGACCAGAGAGACTGGGTTTTTCGTGAATCATTATATAGGATTCTTTCAACCAGAATCAGCTTAATAATTCCCCGCAATGTTATGGAAAGTACCTGACTACCCTTCATCGGTGTGACTGCCACTTCTCGAAAAAAAAATTTAAAACTCATGTTTTTCTGGCAACCACCAGCCAGCCGGAATCACCATACACCGCTTCACTATGGACAGAAGTCAGCCCAGCCTCAATCAATTCCTCTTTAAAATCCTGTTCGGAATAAGCGTGCCAAATTTTGTGATCTAATTGATGTTTAATATGACGTAGCCCTAATTTTTCTGTAACTGGATAATACAATCGAGCAAGCAGGCTAGCCCCCCTCCCCTTTTCACGCGCAAGTAAAGATAAACTGTCTTCGATAATTTTTTTTGGGCAATAGGACAATGAGGGATTGCTGGCAACTAAAATTCCGCCGGGCTTCATGACCTCACACAGAGAACGCCAGACACTGACCCTGGCTTTTCTATCTCTCAGAGTGTAGACACTGAAGTGCGCCAGAATTTTTGAAAGTGATCCCGCCTTAAAAGGAATCGGGCTTGTAAAATCAGCCTGAATAAACCCAGCCTCATTTTCTATTCCCAATCGGTTTAGTTTTTTTTTAGAGGATTGCAGCCCCTCGGCGAGAATATCAACACCTATGTACTGAATTTCATTTCTTGCTAGCAAGGCCTTAAATTGCTCAAGTGCCATACCAGTACCACAGCCAACATCCAGAACCTTGTCACGCGGACGGAGCTCAAGTTTCTCAACTGAAACTTTCAGGGAGTCCCTATAGGCCCAAGGCGACATCATGTCATACAGCCGGGTTTTAAATCCTATTCGCCAGTAATTTTTATAGACAGATTTCAGCATGGAAATTGATGCACTCTATTGTTTGTAAAATAAAACTCAATATAATGAGGAGGTGGATTCAAGTTTGAAGTGCAACGGTTAGTGGTGGTTTCTTTTTGCAGAATAGTTCATGTGGTGTCTTATACCCAAGCGTTTTTCTTGGTCTGTGATTGAGTCGGTCCATGATGATTTTCAGTTGTTTGTCAGTGAC
>JAJDBF010000062.1 GCA_029261535.1 Nitrospinaceae bacterium
CCCCACAAAATAAATGACAGTCCAGTATCCTTTTCAATCAGCAGGCGCAAGGGACTGGTATTGCCCACCAGTTGTTCGTGGCCCACCAACCCTTTCCAGGAAGAAGGACGCATACGCTCAGCCAGGGGTTTTGGAGGGCTGGTTGAAGACGATTCAAATTCTGGAAACAGTTCCTCGTTCATTGTAAACCTCAGAGGTCCATTTGTTTTAAGTTTTTAATACCGCGCCGCATCGGCTCCAGTGCTGTCAACAGGGAAATGAAAACCAGTAGGCCGTAAATAACCGGTATTTCTTTTCCCCCGATAAATTGAAATGCAAACTTGGCTTTAAAATGAACGTGCATCGGCCAGGCAATCAGCATCAGATAAAGCGCAGTGAATGCGAGGCTGGAAATCATGAACAAAATCCCGCCGGCACCGGAAGATATTTCTGAAACATTTTCGTAGCGAAACATGGGATACATCGCACCCATACCAATTCCCATCCCCACCAGCGCAATCGTTATCAGAAACACACTGACGACTCCCACCTGCATAACATAGAGATCGGCTTCCAGTATATAGTTGGACACCACGACCAACAACTCGCCCAGAATTAACAAGGGAGGAAACACCATCCAGAACTTGCCCATCATGAAGCTTCGCATTTTAACAGGCGCGGTATAGATGGACCACATTCTAATTCCCTCCACGCTAATGGCAGTAAAACCAAAGCGCGAAATGACAGCGGACAAGACAAAACCAACCAGTCCAATATTTAGAATGGACACTACATTTTTAAGGACAAGATGTTGCAGGGGAAGGTTGATTATATTAAAAATATAAACCACAACCAACGCCGCCAAAATAAACATCTGCGACCATTGCGAGGGATCCCGGACGAAGAGGAGTAAATCTTTTCTGAATAACGCCTTCATTTGGGAAGAAACAGGAAGCCAGGTGATCCACGTAAATCGTCCGCTTGCTTTATTCTTGGTTTGCGGTGCATTTTTAACCTCTTGATACAATCTCCAACCCGGAAAATAAATTTTTCGCGACACCAACCAAAATACAACGGCTCCAAAAACGGATGCCGCGATCAGGAAACCCAACCGGACCCATGAGGTCTCAACGTCCCCGCCGACCCATGAGGTGAGTCCGCGCGTGATCCAGCTACTGGGAAGAAAAGGATATTCCGGCAGGCTGAGGCTATCGACGAAATCGGTGATCATGGAATCGGACACTTCCTTGCCAAAAAACTTTTCCGGCGAGAGGAAGCGCAGGAACATGACCAGTGCCACCAGAAAAAACAGTCCCAGAAATGAAAGGATCTTATTGGCCTTTTCGGTCGGGAAATAACGCATCAAAAGCATGATTCCCAAAACGCCCAGATAACAGGGAAGGAAAACAAAGGGAATAAAAGATAAAACCAGATAGCCGTAAAACCCGGCATCCACATTAAAGTACCGACCATAGGCAACAAAAATCGGCAGAGCAAAAATCCACATCATCCAAGAGGCGTTGCCCACTGTTTGCAGGAAACGTACTTGAATAACCGATGCGGTCTTCACGGGAAGTGCATGCAGAAAATCCAGGTCGGAGGAAACGTAAAAAATTGACAGGGAAGCGATGATGCTGGAAAACAGCACCATCATAAAAAGAGTCAGAAAAATCACATTGATTAACTGGACAATCAATTCCACCCCGACATTCATTGGAAGTGTGTCAAGGTATCGAATAATTCTAAGGAAAAACAGGTAGTCGCCCAAGACAAACAATAAAACCAGAAAGCCCAGCATCAACCAACGGTTTAATTTTGCCCGGGTAGGTTGCTTGAAATTGTTTTTTAGAAACGTCCAGCGTAATTTAAGTAATTCAAAAATGGCACCCTGCTTCATCCTCTTTGCCCCTCGGCATCCTTCTCGCTTAAAACCGTTTCCACCCTTTTCCCATTCAATCCTGAAATCGCATCCTGCGCCCAATGCTCGACATAATAATCCATCCAGCGGCGATCCCCCGAGGGTAATTTATGCTTGGCAATATACCCCATGTGGCCCCCACCCTCCGGAAACACTTTCGTCACGCACAGGCTCATGCGTGTCCGCTGAAAAATTTCAGACGGCACAAAGGGATCATCTTTCGCGCATAATAGTGTAGTGGGAACCAGGATGTTATCAAGAAACTGGGCTGAACTCGACGACCGGTAATAATCGTCCACATCCTTAAAACCGCCCACGGGTGTGGTGTAGGCAATATCAAAATCGTAAATGGTTGCAGGCTTTCCTTCGGGAATAAATGCCCCAGGAAAACATTCACGGATAGCTGAAATCTGCCGGTGAATCAATTTCATATAGTAACGGTTAAACGTCCGAGCCCATGGCCCATTTGAAATGGCAAGAGCGGCCGCTTTTAAATCCACTGGCGGATTGACCGCCAGCGCAGACTGGACTTCCCTTGGAACCTGCCGACCCTCTCCCAGATATTTTAAAAGGATATTACCACTCAAGGAAAATCCTGCCAGAATCAGGGGTCGCCCCGGATAACGGGCCACAATGAAATCCACCGTTCGTGAAAAGTCCTGGCTCGATCCACCATTCCATAACCGCGCGGACAATCCTATCCCCGGACCACTGCCGCTCTGATTCATCATAAACACGCCCAATCCTTTCGCCCCAAGTTTCCGGGCCAATCGCCTCATGTAAGCCGATTCACTACAGCCACCCAATCCATGTGCCAGCAGAACGAGGGGAGTGTCTGGCCTGTCGGAAGGTAGTTCAAGGCAAAGAAGAATATTTTTGTGGTCCAGGGGAATTTTATGGGAAATTCTTTCTCCTATAGATGTATCGCCAGTTAATTGGGATCCGAGGATGGTTTGAAAAATCCCGTTATTTAACCCAAAGGGTGGTTCAAAAAGAATCAAGACACACTCCTCGCGGAGGGCAATGTTACAACCCGCCGCGAATTATTATTGGGTTAAAACCCACATCGCCCAGGCACACATGAGGACGGGTAAAAGGTTCAGGCCCAGGAAATGAAATCTCCCTTTACCGAAGCCGGAAAATGATCAACATTCCAAACAAGATAAGAGTGTATTATAAACCACCCTCCAAAATTGCAACAACTTATAGGTCGCTTGACTGCATCCACCGGGATTGCTAAATTGGGTTTATCATCTCTTCACAAGGATTTTTAATGCGTTTTAAAGACAAAATATTTTCAAGGAAATCATTTAAGAGGACCTCTGATAATACGATATGTTCTGTTCCAGCAACTCGCAGATCTTCAAATTTCAAGGTCTGCTCGTGGCTAAAAGCGACTGCCAGAGGTGCCTTTGATTTTCTTCTGCGGCCCAGCCTGATATCGGCGGCCCTCCTTTTTGCTGTGCTGATGGCAAATGGTGCCTGGGCTCTGCCAGGAGACCCGCTTGATCGTGCTTTTCGCTTAAGCAAGCAAGGGCATTGGCAAGACTCCATTCCCTACTTCCAAAAAGCCCTCGAGACGAATCCGGAAAACAAACTGGCGCAAGCCAATATAGGTGTGGCCTTCAGTCAGGTTGGCAAATACAAGGAAGCCATGCACGCCTACGATTCTGCTCTCAAGATGGGTTACGATTCAGCCGATTTCCGATACATGCGCGGCCTCACTCTTTTGAATTTGAATCTGGTGGATGAAGCCGGTCAGGAAATGGAGACCGCCCTCAAAATGAACCCGCTGATGCCACAGACCTTGTATGACCTTGGCTTGATCTATATCCTTCAGCACCGAAGCAAAGATGCCATGGCTCTGGTAAAAAAACTGTATCGGCGCAATCACATGCTGTCGGAAAAATTGTTTCACGAAATCCCATCGAGCTACAAAGTCAGTTCGGTCGATAACGGAGGAACCCTTACTGGAACAGTCATCCTCAAAGGGCGCAAACCGAAACCTCGCGCATTCCATCTCATTCATTCACCCAACATACAATTCTGCGGAAGAATTTCAGATGGCAAAGGCCATCGCATTTTATATGATTTTATCACCGGCCCCGCAGGAGAACTCCAGGAAACCGTGATCGCGATCCGCGGAATTAAAAAAGGGAAACCCTACAACCAAAAAATGCAGGTCTTTCATATCGACCGCTGTCGAGCAAATAATTATGCGATTGGAATTGTCAACGGCGAAGATATTCTAATAGAAAACACCGACCCCATCCGGCATGAAATCGCGACCTATCAGTTTTACAAAAGCAAGGTCAGGCAAACATCCAACAAAGCGGTCACGCCGCGAGCATCTCAGGTTCGATCGGCCTTCGTCAAACCGGGGTCGGAGGAATTTATCATGAAGTGCAACCTCCACCCTTTCCTGCAAACGCATGGTTTGTTCGTCGACAACCCCTATTACACGATCACCGATAAAAACGGACGTTTCAACATTGATGGCATTCCGCCGGGAACGTATGAGGTCACTGCATGGCATCCCTATCTTGAGGCCAGCCACGGGACCATCACCATTGAAGCAGGAAAACCGGCGACGCTGAACTTTGAATTCGACAGCGCAGAAATTCGGCGCAAGTTGTACACAAATGACACGAAGGGGTATCGGTTCAACACCTGGTTTGACAGTGGAGAAAATTTTTACGGAGGAAAGCGGATCGATGATCCAGTCGAAATCCTGCAAACATTCGACAACTCGGATCGTTATGCTGACGAAGAATTAAAGCCGTTTGAAGATTAACCTGCTGGCACCACCACCGGGTTCAGTTTCAATTTGTTTCGAGCCATCTCCTGGTAGCGACTGGCAATTTGGCGGCTGGGGTATCGCCCGAGATATACACGGTACCAGTTGCCCTTCCCCTGAATTTCAATTTGCCGGATAAAAGGGAAAAATCCTTTTTGCCCGAGCTGTTCCTCCAGCCCCTTGGCCCGACCCAGCTTTTTAAACGAGGCCACCTGAACCCAGAACTCCGCACCCTTTTCCTGTTCCTTCAGTTCACTTAAAGACGACAACACCCACTGAGTGCCTTTCTCTGCTGGTACCGTTTCTTTCAAAACGGGAGGTCGTTTCTTCTTGATGGACTTTTTTATCGCAGGCACATGATTCTTAATTGCGGAAGAAGGTGATGGCCTGGCCTTCTTTATTTTGGCCGATGGGCCAGGTGCTTTTGCCGGTGCAACAGGCAATGTTTTTATATTGGCCGGAACTTTCGCAGGCTCTGCCGGAGGCCTTGTTTTTTTCACACGAGTCTGATTCATTTTTACAGGCAGGGTTTTATCGACAATATTCCCTCTCAAATCGACAAACAGGTTCATCCCCGTATCGTCCAGGATATCGAGATAAGTGTATTTGAAGTTTTCCGCATTTGAACTCCCCCTATTTGCCAACACAGCCCCAAACGCACGTTTCGGTTTGGATGCAATGGGCTTTTGAACAACAACGAATGGCTTCGGAATTTTATCTACCTTCGTATGCGGCTGAAAAAGTTGCGCCTGCCCGGCAAAGTACATTCCCGCGCCAAATCCACCGAACACCAGCAAAGCTAGTAGAATTTTTATGCTCCGACTTCGTCCTCCGTTTGTTTTGACCTGTTTTTTTCTGGACCTCGCCACTACATTTTCTCCGGGGCACTCACGCCCATGATCTTGAGTCCATTAGCGATCACCGAGCGAACCAATTCCAGCAAAAGTAATCGCGCCTGAGTCAGCTCTTGGTCCTCGGACACCACCCGATGCACACTGTAATAGCGATGAAACTGCGCCACCAGTTCCTGCAGAAAATAGGAAATTCGATGGACCTCCCGACTCAGTGCACTTTTCCCAATAAGCTCGGGAAACAACAAACACTTTTTGATCAAGGAGAAATCTTCTTCCTGATCGAGTCGACCAAGGTTCACGCTATTGGCATCACAAGGAGGCATGCCATTTTCTTCTGCGGTGCGAAATAAACTACAAATCCTCGCATGGGCGTATTGAATGTAATACACCGGGTTTTCCTGCGTTTCTGATTTTGCCAATTCCAGATCAAAATCGAGGTGACTGTCAGAAGACCGCATCAGAAAAAAGAATCGGGTCGCGTCAACACCGACTTCATTGACCACGTCCGCCAGGGTGACAAACTTTCCGGAGCGGGTCGACATCTGAACTTTCTCGCCACCTCGCTTGAGTGAAACAAACTGGATCAGCAACACCTGAAATCCGCCATCGCCATGTTCCAGAGCTTCAAGCACGGCTTCCATTCGAGCAACGTAACCGTGATGATCGGCTCCCCATAAATCGAGAATGACATCATAGCCACGCTCAATCTTCTGCTGATGGTAGGCGATGTCTGCACAAAAATAAGTTTTCTCCCCGCCCTGTTTGACGACGACGCGATCCTTTTCATCTTTAAAAGCTGAAGACTTGAGCCAGGTCGCTCCATCCTTGTCGTAGACATGACCCTTGTCGCGCAACCAGGCAATGGCCCCTTCCACTTTATTGGATTCATGCAAGGTCTGCTCGCTGAACCACTGATCGTATTCCACACGGAACTGTTTCAAGTCGTTCTTGATCCCATCCAGAATAGTATCGCTGGTTATTTTCCGAAAAAAACCAAGCGAATCTTCATCATCAGAATTCAGATGCCGGTCACCGTCCTTCTCTATTACGGTGCGAGCAATGTCGTTGATATAATCCCCCTGATACAAATCGTCAGGAAAAGTCACCTTGCGACCCAGCTCCTGCTGGTAACGTAACTGGGTCGAGCGTCCCAGGTTGTTCATTTGATTGCCAACATCGTTGATGTAGTATTCTTTGGAGACATCGAAGCCCGCCCAATCCATCAGGCGGGACAAGCAATCCCCGACAGCCGCTCCCCGTCCATGACCAACGTGCAACGGGCCCGTGGGATTGGCACTGACAAATTCGAGCAAAACACGAGTCCTCTTCCCCACTTCACTTCGGCCAAACCGCTCCCCCTGATTGACCGCGTCCATGAACTGCTGACGCATAAACCCGCGTGCCAGTCGAAAGTTGATAAACCCCGGTCCGGCAATCTCAACCTCAGCGACAAGTTCCGGTCGACTCTTTAAAGAATCCAAAAGTGACTCAGCAATTTTCCTTGGATTTTTCTTTTCCGATTTGGCCAGTGACATGGCAACTGTGGTCGCGAAGTCTCCCATTGTTTCATCTTTGGGTTCTTCAATGACAACCTCCGGTGGAGGATCCAACGTCAAATGACCTTGAGTTTTTGCTTCTTCAAGCGCGAGGCAAACCAGTTCTTTTAGCGATTGTTTCATTCGAGGGAATACTTTTGAGGAATCAGGTTAGTAAAATTTCGCAGGAAAACACGGTAAGACGAAAGGACAGGAATTGAAAGGGATTGAAATTCAAGGTTTTCTTTGATGAACGGCTGATATTTTTTCTTCCATCTCTTTTTCGAGACGTTCTTTTTCATCAATAAATTCCTGCTTTATTTTCTCCGCCTCTTCGCCGAGATTTTCCGGACGCACCCGGTCATCCAAATGATTCAATTTGTGTTGAATGGTGACATCCAGATCAGCGATTTGCGCTTTGTAGTCGACTCTAATCTGCGCGATTTCTTTTTTTTCCGCAGGGCTCAGTTTTTTTTTCGTCTTCATTTCCGGGACAAGCTCGTTGGATTTTTCCAGGCTCAACTCCCAGGCACTTTTTAGTCCAGACATGTGACCTCCTTGACATCAGCATCAGTCGGGCCATTATAATCCAAAATCCCTTTACAAACAATAACCTGGAAGCCTCAGCCTCAAATAAAAGAGGGAGTTATTTATTGCCGGGCAAAAATCTGATATCCTTTTCAAATGCTTGAAACACCTGACAAAGATCAGTTACTCCTCGAATTGAAACGATACCTGAACTACTTGAAAGACATGGGTTATGAAGAGTTGCCATCGACAACCCATCTGGCCTTAATTTCGGCACCCCCATTAATCGCAACTCAACCGGCAACCGTCCCAACATCTCCCATGACGAAAACCCAAAAACCGAATACCGCGAGCAAAACCCTATCTCCCAAAAAATCGTCCGCAAAACAATCCGGACAAACAGACCTTGCGAAGATTCAAACCGAGATGGGCGACTGCCAACGTTGCAAACTAAGCGAAGGTCGTAAAACTATCGTCTTCGGATCGGGAAACCCGAACGCAGACTTGATGTTCATCGGCGAAGGCCCCGGAGCGGATGAGGATGAGCAGGGCCTGCCTTTTGTTGGTCGCGCTGGAAAAAAACTGACCGAAATTATCGAAAAAGGAATGAAGCTCAGCCGACAAGATGACACCTATATCTGCAACATCGTTAAATGTCGTCCACCGGGCAACCGCGATCCGGAAAAAGAGGAAATCGCGGCGTGCCAACCTTTTCTTAAGCAACAAGTGCAAGCGGTGCGCCCTAAAGTAATTGTTGCGCTCGGCAAACCGGCCTCCAGTACTTTGCTCGGGCGAACCGTTCCCATCACCAAGGAACGCGGCACCTGGCACGAGTTTGAAGGCGTTCCCCTGCTGTTAACCTTGCACCCGGCCTATCTGCTCCGCGCCTACACCGTGGAAAACAGGCAGGCGGTCATGGACGATATGAATCAGGTTTTGAAGGCTCTCCGGAAATGACCGGTTCGCAGGAAGTCATCACGCGCCTCCGGAAAAATATTGAAACCGTCATCATTGGAAAACCCGAAGCCATCGAGCTTGCGGTCATTTGTCTGATTGCTCGCGGGCATTTGTTGATAGAAGATGTTCCCGGCGTGGGCAAGAGTTCTCTCGCATTCAGCCTGGCCCAATCCCTCAATCTTGATTTCCGGCGGGTGCAGTTCACCAATGACATTCTGCCGTCGGACATTATTGGTGTCACCATCTACAATCAGAAGGACCATACCTTCCAGTTCAACAAGGGGCCTCTCTTCGCTAATATTGTTTTGGCAGATGAAATCAACCGTGCCTCTCCACGCACCCAGAGTGCTTTGCTCGAAGCGATGAACGAAGGCCAGGTAACGGTCGATACGCAAACACACAATCTGGAAGAACCCTTTTTCGTCATCGCCACGCAAAATCCGATTGAAAGCCATGGCGCGCACCCACTACCGGAATCCCAGCTCGACCGCTTCATGATGTTTTTATCGATGGGCTACCCGGCGATGGAAGACGAACGCATTCTGCTGAGCCAAGCCTCCCCCACCAAAAATATACGGGAACTGCGAGCGGTCCTCAGCCGTGAAGAAGTTCTCGATCTTCAGAAAAAAGCCGATCAAGTAAAAATCGAGCCGGTATTGATCGACTACATCCTGCACCTCATCACGGCCACACGTGAATCGAAGCACCTGCAACTCGGGGTCAGTCCACGCGGCGGTTTAATTTTACAACAGGCGGCCCGCGCCCGCGCTTTGGTCTACGGACGCGATTACTGTATTCCGGATGATGTAAAGCAACTGGCGCATCACGTGCTCTGCCACCGGGTCCTGCCGGAATCCCATCATGGATCGCACCGCAGAACCGTTGGTGACACAGCACCGATCATTCAGGATATTCTGGACGAGGTGGGTGTGCCCGTGTAGCCGACCTTGCGGGTGCTCGGCGCACGGCGAACAGAAAACATATTACGAAGTACGTTTTGATATTCCCCCTTCCACGAAGGGGGAGGCGAAGCCAGGGGGATTTGAACCCTCGAATGTGCTCGATGAGGTCCTCTGCAAACGACCAACATAATAAGAAATTTATTTTTATGAAGAGAAATTTATTGAAAATTGTTGGTATATTTTTATTGATTGGGATGATAGCAGTAGTATTTTTTCCTTCTCAATTTATGGAAGCAAATAATTATTTTTTTCAGCCAAATGATATTTCCTGGAATGGATTAAATATTCCAATCCCCAATGATTTTTTCCTAATCAAGGGAAAGGACAATTCAAAAAAAAGATTTACCCTAGTAAAACCAATTGATCGTATTTTCATTGAATTTTCTTCTTCTGGCCTTGAGTTTGATCCTGATTACGAGAAAATATTAGAATCAAATCATGAAATTTTCATAAAAGACAAAAAGGCGATCTTAGGGAATAAATGCATTGCGTTTAAGTTTAAAAGTAAGGAAATTTATGAAGAGGACTATCACGAAACGATAGTTTGCAAAAGTGCAGATTTTAAAGTGAATTATTATGGCCCCTTTTCAAAACTTGACCAGTTTGAAAACATGGTGGATTCAAGTTTGAAGTGCAACGGTTAGTGGTGGTTTCTTTTTGCAGAATAGTTCATGTGGTGTCTTATACCCAAGCGTTTTTCTTGGTCTGTGATTGAGTCGGTCCATGATGATTTTCAGTTGTTTGTCAGTGAC
>JAJDBF010000063.1 GCA_029261535.1 Nitrospinaceae bacterium
GTATCGTTGTTCGTGGGTAAGTTGCGTGTAACCTCTCATCGGTGCACCTCTCGCTTTGGTCGGTGGGAAAAACCACGATGTTACCGCAGCTTATCCACTTTCCCAATCGATAGAAGTTGCACTTACTATTTGAATCTAAGCGGCATTAAACAGGGAGTCAGCGCCGCGTAGCCCGGATATTTTCCTGGAACGATTTCATTATATTTTTTACTGGCGGGATCAGTTTTTCTTTCATTGCTTCGGGCACCCAGTTGATTTTTTCTGTCGGCCATTCTTCAAATTTAAAAATATCGAGCCCATGCTCCAGATACGGTGTCCGCAAACCCTCTTCAAAACCATAAATCAGAGCGTTGTTCAGAGCTGTCTGGTAGACCTCCTGAATCTCATCGGCTTCGTGCAGACCGGACATGAAACGTTTCATCATGTCATCGATGATAGGCTGGGCGTGCTCCAGGAAATCAACGTCTAAAATTTCTTTCAGTGTCAGGTAGGTGATGATCACATCCTGCAACATGTACTTGATTTCTTGCGGGTCATCGAGAGTCGGTCCTTTATCGTAATCCAGATTCTGCTTGAGCTCCCGCACCAGCCGGATCGAATCGTAGATGATCGACTGTTCCCAAGACACGGCATTCCAGGAGACGATGGGCCTCAGCCAGCGGATGGTGCCCGTGGTGTCCTCAAGGTGGATGGTGATATTCGGCATCTCCCGGTTGGAAAATGGCAGTTCGCCTCCCCACATTTTCAGGTTGAGCTTGAGGCCGTGCGGTTGGAAAGCTTTGGCCATGGTGCTGGTATAAATACCGACAAACTTTTCCATATTGCGCCGGTAGCTCATGGTCGCGTTGAGCGGCAGGTTGACCATGCAATAAAATCGCCAGATGCGACGCTTCGATTTCCCCTGAGGTTCGGCGATAAGATAGGTGCCGCCCCAGATGCCGGAAGTGATCGGGATGTCCTTGCCAAATCCTTCGGACAGATTGCGCGACACTTCTTCCGCAACATTCTGATACAACTCGTTCAGGTGAAAAAGGTTGGCCGAGTAGTCATCGTAAAATACCGGGCCAGTCGTGTAAGAACCATAATTCATCCGCAATCGTCTCCAAAAAATTACCCAACAAGCATACGCTCTCAAGGTTTGAGGAATTCTGACAAGTTTCCTTATGAAAGTAAAGCGGCTCCCGCTGGCAAAATGTAAAATCCGGGTCAGCAACATTTGCTTGAAAAATCGGGGCAAATAGTTTAAAACTTCTCGAAAGCAAAGCCGCTATCATACTTTCAGGACTTCCCCAAAAACAAGGCACGCAACGGTTCTATCGATGGAATTCGAGATCAATTACGCCGACATGAACTGGATGGCTCTCCTGCCGGAGATCACAATCCTCATCACGTCCTTGTACCTGCTCCTCATGGGACTGCGCAAGTCTTTTGATAACAATAAGTTTCTGGCTCGCGCCTCAACGCTTGGCATCAGTTTTGCGATTTTATTGACGTTGATGCTCTGGGGTGGGGCTCCCTCGGCAATTGATGAGGTGCCACCGGGCATGTTCAGCAATGCCCTCATCCACGACCGCTTTGGCCTCAGTTTCAACCTGATTTTTCTGATCATGTCGCTGTTTGCCATTATGGCATCCTATAAATACCCGCGCGAAGACCACCAGAATAAAGCCGAATATTTCTCGCTGATCCTGATGACGGTCGCTGGCATGATGTTTCTCGCCAAGGCAGGCAACCTCATCACGGCCTTCGTCGCGCTGGAAGTTTTCTCCATTGCCCTTTATATCCTGTGCGGCTTTTCCGCCAAACACGGCACCGGATCGGAGACTCCAGCATCGGTATCCGATCTTCCCTGGGAAACGCTCGGTTCGCAGGAATCGACCGTCAAGTATCTGTTGAGCGGTGCCTTCGCCTCGGCTATCCTGGTTTATGGTATGGCACTGACCTATGCCGGAACCGGAACCACGGAAATCCGCACGATTGCTGAACTCCTGCAAAACAACCCTTACACTGAAAATAAATTACTGTACATCGGCATGGCACTGATGTTTGCCGGGCTGGGCTTCAAGGTCTCGCTGGTGCCCTTCCATTCCTGGACTCCGGATGTTTATCAAGGCGCACCGACACCGGTGACGGGCTTTATGTCAGTCGCCACCAAGGCGGCGGCCTTTGCCTTGATTGCCCGCATTTTTTATGTCGCCCTGCCCTCACTGGAACAAGTCTGGATGCCGTTTCTATTCAGCATATCCGCAATCACCATGCTGGTGGGCAACATCGCCGCCATACTCCAGGACAATGTCAAACGCATGCTGGCCTATTCGGGCGTGGCACACGCTGGCTATCTGCTGATGGGCATCATCGCCAACAGTCAGGACGGGATGGCGAGCCTCATGTTCTACCTGGCGGTTTACCTGTTCATGAATATCGGCGCGTTTGCGGTGGTGTTTCTTTTGGAAGGCGAAGGCGAGAGTGGCGGTTCGATTTACCGGTTTCAGGGGCTGGCCAAACGCAAGCCGAAACTGGCCGCCGCCATGGCACTGTTCATGCTGTCGCTGGCAGGCTTTCCACCAACCGCAGGGTTCTTCGGCAAGTTGTACCTGTTCGTCGCCGCGATTAAATCCGGCTACGTCCTGCTTGCCATTCTGGCCGTGGCGGCCAGTATGATCGCGGTCTACTTTTATCTGCGCATCATCGTGCTGATGTATTTCCGCGATGAAGATGAAGAGGTTTCCATCGACATGAACCGCGGCATGACCACCATCGTGACCGTCAGCACGGTTGTCATCCTCGTCATCGGGCTCTACCCCTCCGGCCTGATGCAACTGGCCCTCGCCTCGATTCCTTTTTAGGCGCGATGCCCACAAAGGGCATCCTCACCAAACACCCTCTGAGTTTGACGAAGAATCTTACTTTTACTTATTGGATCACGCAAAGGCCCCCCTGCCTTGGGGCGGCTAAACGGAGGTCCTACGCGGACGGCGGATGGGATTCAAGAACGCGAATAGCGATACTTGAACAAATGCGCTCAGAAATTTTTTCTGTAGCAAAAGGCAAAAGGGATCAGCCATCTGCCCCACCGCAAGGTGGGTCCTCTGCGGACGGCGGACGGGAGATAGTTTAAAATCCCAGTGTTCGTGCCGGGCAGGTTGCACGTCACCCTCCGCGAGGAGCGCGGCTAAACGGAGTGTGTTCAAAACCCGAACGAGACACCGCCCGGCAAGTGAAACATCGCCCTCCGCGAGGAGCGAGGACGGGAGATAGTTTAAAACCCCAGTGTTCGTGCCGGGCAGGTTGCACGTCGCCCTCCGCGAGGAGCGCAGATTCAAGGTATCAAGGCTTAAGCCGTAGCAGTTTTATCCAAATGCATAATGCCCCAGGATAAATACTCGTTCTGTCCTGCCTCGACCCAATGCTTTAACCCTCCGATCATGGTATCAATATAGTCCTTACCGCAAAGATCAACCATCTCATCGTAATTATTTTCGGTCTCTTCCAAAACACGTTGGTAGTGAGTGGTTAAATGATCGGACAGGTTGGTAACCTCGGTTTTTTGGAACCCCAGCTTTCTTGCTTTTTCAACATATAAACCAAAAGACCCCAGGGAGTTTAAATGGATTCTATCCAGCAAAGGTTTTAATATGCTTTTGGGGCAATCATAGGTCTGCATGAGATCGGTAAAGATGAAGTCACCGTTGTCTTTCAAGACACGATCCACTTCCTCCAACACTAACTCCCGGTCGGAGCTATGAACGATCGCATCCTGAGACCAGATCACATCAAACGATTTATCAGGAAAAGGAATGTCTTCAAAGTTACCCTCTGTAACCGTAATCAAATGGTCCAGTCCCTGCTCTTTATTAAAGTGAACATTTCTTTCATTTTGGGTTTCGCTAAGGTTGAGGCACGTGATTTTACAGCCGTATTTTTTCGCGAGGTAACGGGCGGCTCCACCGTAACCTGCGCCCAAGTCGAGGACCGTGGTGTCGGAATCTAATTTGAGTTTTCCAGCCATCATGTGGACGATTTTAGGACTGGCTTCTTTAATGGGTTCTGCAGGATGGCTATAAATGCCAACGTGGATATGCTCGCCTCCCCAGATTTTAAAATAAAATTCGTCGGCGGGAGTGCTATTGTAATAATCCTGAGCTTTATAAACAGCAGTTTTTTCAGTTACAGTATTCATGAATGCCTCCTTTAAATTAACTAATTTATTGGAATAGCATTCAGACGCAATCATTCCTCCTTCAAAAAAGAAATAATAACAACGCCCAAATAAACTATTTGGATTTATAAAAAAAGGTGGGTACCTTAACAGGACTCTCAGAAGAGACGCAGTATACAGGAATAGCTGATGTCATGCAAATTTGCGGCAAGGCTTGCAGTTAAAGACAATCCTCTTTACTCATGTTACGTATTGTTCTATTAACACTTGGATGGTTTCAAATAATACCGTTCACTATCAGTTAGAATTTTTTTTAGGTTTTATTTTGCGCTCGATTGGGCAAAGAGTTAAAAAAAAATTTCCAATCATTTACTTATAATTTTGTTCCAAAACAGGGCCATCCTCCATGAGTCACGCAATAAACACCAAACCGCTTTTATTTTTTAAAAGAACCAATCCCCCTGTGTTTATTGCATCGGCAATCATCATGTTCTTGTTTATTATTGGCGCGACCCTGCTCCCGCAATTATCCAAAAGTTTATTTGATACGATTCAGTCAACCATCATAGAAAAATTCAGTTGGGTGTTTACCGTTAGCACGGTCCTGTTTCTTATCTTTGTTCTGCTACTCCTGATTAGCCCATTTGGCCGCATTCGCCTGGGACAACCTGACGACAAACCTGAATTCGGCTATTCGACATGGTTTTCCATGATGTTCAGTGCTGGCATGGGCATTGGATTAGTGTTCTGGAGCATCGCTGAACCCATCAAGCATTTCACGAATCCTCCTATTTACGGCCCTCAATCATTGTCCCCCACAGACCAGGCGATAGGGCTCACCTTCTTTCACTGGGGCCTGCATGCCTGGGGTGTTTTTATGGTGGTGGGACTTTCGCTTGCTTATTTTTCTTATCGCAAGGGCCTGCCTCTAACCATACGATCCTGTTTCTATCCGCTCCTTGGAGAAAAAATTTATGGCCGATGGGGACATTGCATCGACACCTTTGCCGTGGTGGGCACCATGTTTGGAGTGGCCACCTCTCTCGGATTGGGGGCGATGCAAGTCAATTCCGGTCTAAATTATCTAGGCGATTGCCCGGAAACAAAAACCACCCAGATTGTTCTCATCGCTCTGATCACCGCATGCGCCACCGCATCCGTAGTTTTGGGTTTGAAGAAAGGAATCAGTCGGCTCAGTCATTTGAATATTATTTTGAGCGCGGTTCTGATTGCCTTTGTGTTTTTTCTCGGTCCCACCCTGTTCATCCTGGAGACCTTTGGCAACGGATTGAAAACTTACCTGAGCAATATCTTTTTTTTCAGTTACTGGAGCGAACAGGTTGCCGCTCCGGATTGGCAGGCTTCTTGGACCATTTTTTACTGGGGTTGGTGGATCGCCTGGGCTCCCTTTGTGGGAATGTTCATTGCCCGGATTTCCAAGGGAAGAACCATTCGCGAATTTATTCTCGGAGGACTTTTCGCGCCTGTTCTGGCAACTTTTATCTGGCTAAGCGTTTTTGGTGGAACCGCGCTCTATCTGGAAACAGTTCAGGGAGCTCCAATTTCTGCGGCGGTTTCTGCGAACGTAAGCACCGCCCTTTTTAAAACCCTGGCCTATCTCCCCTGGGATCAGATTACCGCCGCATTATCCACCTTGGTCATCGTCACTTTTTTTGTGACCTCCTCCGATTCAGGAAGTCTGGTGATCGATATTTTGACCGCCGGCGGCGATCAGGATCCACCCAAAAACCAGCGCGTTTTCTGGGCGGTGACCGAAGGGGTGATTGCCTCCGTTCTTGTAATCGCCGGGGGTCTGCAGGCCTTGCAAACCGCCGCTATCGCATCAGGGCTACCTTTTGCCCTCATCATGATAGGAATGTGTTTTGCCTTGCTGAAGGAATTAAAAAAAGAGCTTTAGGAATAAGAAAACATCTACCGTTTTTCCAGAATAAAAGTGACGGGACCATCGTTCAGAATTTCGACCTGCATGTCCGCGCCAAATCGGCCTTCATTCACTTTAAGCCCTGTCCGCCCCACCGCCTCGACAAACAGGCGATACAATCGTTCAGCCTGCGCGGGTTCTGCGGCGCGATCAAACCCCGGCCTGCGCCCCTTCGAACAATCGCCTGCCAGTGTGAACTGCGACACCACCAACAGCTCGCCGCCAATGTCTTGAACCGACAGGTTCATCTTGCCGTTGTCGTCCGAGAAAACTCTAAGGTTCAGCGTTTTCTCTGCCAGCCACACAGCCATTTCTTCCCGATCATTTTTTTCAGCACCGAATAGAATCATCAGACCGCGTCCGATACAACCGATCTCTTCTCCATCGACACGGACCGATGAACGGGCGACACGTTGCAGAATCAGTTTCATGGGGGCCTCTAATAATTCGGTATTTTCTGTTCTGGCAACTCGCCGACCGTCTAAAATCAGGGATGCCGTTTGTTGGCCCCTTCGACAGGCTCCGCGCCAGCACCTCGCGGCCAAAAGCAATTTCCAGAGGTGCCCTCAAAATATTCTCTTTAGTTGAGGAGGCTATTGTGCGCTGAAAAAGCGACCGGAGGTGCCGCCCGGCCCAATCAGCACCTTGACCGGGCGATAACATTTTGGACAACGGCCTTCGTAGGCGTGGCCTTCCTTGTTGACGTAAATTCGACAATAAACATTGCAACAGTCGAATTGAATGCCAAGAAATTTACGTTTCTTTTTGGAGGTTTCTTTGGAGTCGTTCATGGTCAGGGGTTATGCTTTGCGCAGTTCGTTCAAGGCCACCATCTTGCGTTCGATAAAAAACTTGTGCGGGATGCGCATGGCCTTGGTGATGCGGCGAATTTCATCGACTTCTTCATGTGACAGGTTGCCATCCGCCGCGCCAATGGCAAAAAAGCAATCGACAAAATGCAGACGGTCGTTGTAAGTCGTCAAACGGTTGAACTCGCGAATCACTTCATCAAAATCAAAACCTTCCTTAGCCTGACCTTCCAACACCTCGAACAGGATGCGCCATTCCTTCGCGCTGAATTCAAAACGTTCCGACAAGGCCTTCTTCAAGGCCTTCTTCTCGCTCTCATCGAAATATTCGTCCACCTCGGCAACCGATGCCAGCAGGGTTCCCAGCAGACAAAGAAAGTAAAGCTGACCCTCGTCCATCGAAATGGTCGCACCCTCTTTTTTCGATTTTAAATCGATGCGGCGGAACATCATGCTTTGAAAGTACTGCACCATTTCCGGGTTCTTGTCCCGCGCCGGTTTGTACAAGGTCCGCTTGAAAAAGGATTTCACCTTGCCAAACGAGCGCCTGGTGACACTGCTGTTATTCAACAAGTCCCGACAATGGTCGATCAACACCCGCTCCTCGGGCTTGAGCTTGCTGTCGGCATGCGCCATTTCTTCCAGTGCCTCGATGGCCTGTTTGCGTTTTGACTTCGAACCCATCTCCGCCGCGAGGTCCTTGAACAAAGCGTCCTGTTCCTTCTTTGAAATCGGAGCACGCAGGTATGGCTGGACTTGCCGAATCTCTTCCGGACTGAGCCCAAATTTCCGGTAGAGAGATTTTAAAACGTTCAACTCGGAGTTGGTGATTTCGCCATCGGCCCAGGCGACCACCGCCAACGCCTTCAGCAGATTCAAACTTTTATTCTGGAACATGAATCCCCCCGGGAAGATATGGGTTAAAGAAAACCGAAACCGTCACGCCGAATTATTGTACCTAATAGGCAGGCGAGGGGGAAGCTACGAAACAATTAAAATTCTGTGATCCAGAGGACGGCGCGGCCTTGCGGGGTGATGCCGAGCACGTCGAGGTAGCCGTCGTCGTTGACATCGCCAAAGGTCATCTCTTTAAACGGCTGACTGTCGGGCAGGCGTTTTTTGGTCTCGATAGAAAACTTCCACGGTCCGCGCCCACGCATATAATAAGTCCCACGCGTTGAAACCAGAATCATATCCGGCCATTCATCACCATCGCCGTCCAGCAGATAAATACGGTGCACTGGAAACGGCGGCAATATTTTAAGCTCACGTTTGGTGAAATACCCCTGCCCGTTATTTTCCAGCGCGTAATGCAATTCTTTTTCATAAGCTTTGCTACTTTTGGATAATCTGCGGTTGAGGACAATCAAATCCTGATCGCCATCCTGATCAAAGTCCGCCCAGTCGGAATGGATCGCCTGGTTCTTAACTGGCGGCAGGTTGTGCGGGGTGTGGTCGGTCAACTGTCCCAGTCCATTATTGAGCAACATGGCGTTGCGTCCATTGCTGTAATACAGGAAAACATCCAGCGTGCGGTCGTTGTCGTAATCGGCATAGACACCACCGGCTATCCCGGCGGGCAGGAGCGGCCAGAGCAGTTTGGTCTTATCCTGAAAATAACCGTCGCCAATGTTCAGCAGAAACTGCACCGGTTGCCGGATCGCTGTTTCGGACGAAACATCCTTCCTGGAGTTAAACAATAGAATGTCAGGAAGATGATCCTTGTCCAGATCGACCACATCAAAGCGGTCCATCGATTCCTTGACGATGGGCAGAATTTTTTTCGGGTCCTCAAAAAGATAACCACGCCCATTGTTGGTGAGAACCTTCAGCTTGCTTTCATCGGCAAATTGCCCGAACAGGACCACCTCATGCGTCCCGTCCCGGTTGAAATCACCGATCTCGATGTCGTGGATTTTTTCTCCGGAGGCACCTTTCCAGAATCGTCTCAGCGGCTCCAATGTTCCATTATCACTGTTGATCCAGGTCTCCACCACCGGAGGCCTACCCTTCCGTTCCCGCACCACCACAAGATCGATCACGCGATCCTTGTCAGCGTGAAGAAAGCGCGCAAACTTGATGGACCCTCTGCCTTTGGGTAGCCATGTGCCTGTGTGATCGACAAACTGTTGCAAGCGAGGATTTTTCTTGAGAATGCTGGAGCGACCGCATCCATTGAGGAACAGTGGAATCGCCGTCAGCAGTAACAGCAGGGCAAGCAGGGTGATGGGTTTTCGGCGCGAACAAATTAAATCCATGCGATCATGGTATCAACTTCCCTTGAGGAATGCATCCCTTAGCGCGCATTCCTTCGGAGTCAATGTCCCTTCCTGCAACCGGCAACCGGGCTGGCGATTGAAACCCTCAATAAGAGCTGTCACCGCCTGATTAAAATGCACCGGTGACTTCAGCACCTGCTGAAGTGTGGTCGACCCTTCGCGTAATCTGAGACACGCCTCTTGTCGCCGGGTTTCATCTTCGTAGCGACACAGCCGGGTGAACCGGTCAAAATCTTCGCCGATCAAAATCGATCCGTGTTGCAAAAATGCTTGTCTTGTTCTTTTCTGCGCCGAGCCGACCAGTTTTTTTCCCGCTACGGTTATCTCGCCAAAATGAAGCTCCGCAAAACAAGCTGATGACCGGTTTCTTTCCCGGTTTTTTTCTGCCGGACGACGGGCACCGGTCTGGAAAGTAATCGCCTCTTCCGGCACGCCCAACTGGGTCAAGCCGGAAATGAGCCAGCGTGAAATAGCTGAAAAAATATCTTTAAGGTGATGCCCCAGGCCCGGCGTTCCCAAAGGCGCCACCACGGAATAGGTGACCTCGCACCCGTGCCACAAGGCCCGCCCGCCAGTGGGCCGCCGCACCACCTCGACTCTCATCCGGCGCGCCCGCTCAAGGTCAATATCCCGTTCCAGGTTTTGTGAATGACCCACAGTAACCGTCGGCTGGCTCCAGCCGTACAAACGCAGGGTCGGTGTCGTCTCCGCAGAGTCACAGGCCATGAGCAGGGCGTGGTCCACCGCCATATTGACCTTACCGGCCTGATGTCCATCCCGAATCAACCGCCAATCACCCATCATCATTAACCTGTTTTAATGTGAATTTAATCGCACAGCTTTTGTTTCGTTCGGGAAAGTTTAATATAATGCAGGTGAGTGTATTTTACTTTGAAATGAAATGAGCCTCATGAATTTATTATCGAACAGCAGTCGGACAGCCAGGCAAAATTTATTGCGAACTATTGTTGCGGTTCTTCTATGCACCCTGAGCGCAAGTCCGGTGCTGGCATTTGAAGGGTTTAAGCATCCGACATCAAGCAAGCTAAAATGCCGGACCGCCTGCCATCAGCCTGAAAATTTAAAACAATCGCATAAGGACAAATTCAGCAAACCCGAATGCCGTGCGTGCCACAGCGAGATACAAAGTCCCAGGAAATTATTTTTATCCTCTTCATCAAATATGCAATTTGAAAATGCTAAGCCGAACCGGCGACACCTCTCGCCGCGTCCTCCGGTTCTGGCCTCACAGCCGACCGCCGGTCAAGCATCAGGGAAACCAGCAACCACCCGGCCCGGCATGGCGTTCGTTGATGCCGGAGAATTCATCATGGGATCGAACGAACGCTGGGATGACGAGTCGCCGGAACACATCAATGAAACGGGAGCATTCTACATCGACCTGAACGAGGTGACCAATGCCGACTACAAAAATTTTGTCGATGCCACCAAACGACAAGCTCCCCACCATTGGCCTGACGGCAAACTGGCCCCGGCAAAGGAAAACCATCCGGTGATTTACGTCAGTTGGTTTGATGCTAACGATTACTGCAAGTGGAACCATAAACGCTTGCCGACAGAGCCGGAATGGGAAAAAGCGGCGCGTGGCGAGGACGGAAGAATTTATCCCTGGGGCAACGTGTGGACTCTCGATAAATCAAACAACCCGTACAAAGGGTCGACCGGCACCGAGCCCGTCGCTTCCTACAAAAAAGGGGCGAGCCCCTACGGCGTGTTTGACATGAGCGGCAACGTGTGGGAATGGGTCGATGCCTTTTACTTGCCGCACCCCGGCAACAACATCCCCAAGCCTGAATACGGGCGCGACAAGCGTGTGCTCAAGGGCGGGTCGTGGTTCGATTGCCTGTCCTATGGGTGTGGACTGAGCGCACCAACATTCAACCGATCCTTTTTCAATCCGGAGGTGCGGAACAACAGCTTCGGGTTTCGTTGCGCGGTTTCGGCGGTACCAGTGAAAAAAGCCGTGAAGTAAAGTCAGCTGTCAAAAGCAATACAGGTTAAAATGGGACTGGTAAATAAATTTTTATCACCAACACCCGGCGTTGACATGCTACCCAAATTCCTGTTCGGCTCATTTAAAAAAGCATCAAAGGACATGCACCCAACCGGCGTGAGCCGCACGCGCAAAGTCATCATCTGGATTCTGATTATCGGCTTCTGGGTCGCTTTTTACTGGTCGCGGGATCCGGTTGTGCCCTGACAGGCAATCGCCGACTGGCTTTAGCAAACGTTTTGCGGTTGCGAAAAGGGTCATCATGTAACAGGTCCCACCGCTGTTTGCCCGGCGTGAGGGTAAGATACGTCTCGCCTCGACTCAACAAAAGCATGCGACTCTCCTCCACTTTAACCGGGACCTCCGTTTTATATTCCTTCGGCAGAACATCCTCCTGTAAAGGCGGCAGTTTCACATTGTGAAACCCGGAAACATGCGGATGAAAAACCAGCTCCTTGCGATGCACGGCTCCGGCAAACTCCCGATCAATCACGTCCCGTTTTTGAAACAGCAGAGGTTGCGGCGCATCGATGTCGATATGCTGGTAGGGGTTGAGCTCAATACCCGGATCAGGCTCGAAGCGTTGCAGGTCAGGGATTTGAAAACCTTGGCCCGCCAGCACCATGGCTTTGTCCTGATTCCGGATGGTCGGGTCAATGTCATCGCCATCATCCAACCCAGATTTCTTTTCCCGACTCAGCCAATAGGGCAGGTAATCGTACTCCAGGATTTTACGGTACTCCTTGTCGACCTTGTATTCGCTGTGTTCGGGGATGGGCGTCTTCCTGAAACCATCGACGATTTTGACCGAAGGCGCGGCGAGTCCCTCCAGTTGCGAACGCACCGGTGCCTCTTGAGCCCAAGCGGACCCACCGCCCCAAAAAAGCAGGGCGCCTCCCAGAATGATCATACACAGCTCCCACTGCGACTTGACTGCCGTCATGGCGAAGATTCTCCCTAACGTAGGTTACGGCAAACATCCGCAGGACTTAACACCTGCTCAGCAATCAGGGGGAAATTATTACTCGGGCAGGAAAAAACTGCCGGGCATGAAAGGCTATAGAGGCCCTAAGTGACTATTGTTTTATAAGGAGTTGTATGTTTTTTGCGGAATGGCACGGGGCTTGCTTTACTATCGATGAAGATTCGAACTGGCACGTCCAACTCCTTGGATAAGGTCCTCCCACCTTATCCAGGGCGTGCCTACCTTCTTCCCTTCCTACTCTGAATACACTTGATGAAAACGACTGCCCCCGCCGCCGGGGCTGGGTCCGCCCGTCAGCAGATGAATTTTATTGCCGACAACTGCCGATCCCAATCCATGACAGGCGTTCGGCATATCCGGTTGCTTGCTCCATCGATCCAACGCTGGGTCATACGCTTCGTTGTCATCGAAGGTGCCTTCTCCCGACTCTCCACCGAACACGAAAATTTTTCCGTTTAACAATTGCGAGGTGATGCCGCTTCTGGGTGTCGGTAGCTCCGCCTTTTTCATCCAGCTATCTGTGCGAGGGTCGTAGACTTCGTTGGTTCCCAGGTTCTGGTTAAAGTCCACATTGACCCGCCCGCCGATGGCGTACAGCTTGTTCTGCCAGACGGTCACTGTGAAATGATCGCGCGGTGTGGGAATCGGTGCGAGCGAAGTCCATCGGTCCGTTGCCGGGTCGTAACTTTCATTGGCTGGGGAATTGACCAGGCTGAAGATATTACGCTGAGCCCCGCCCACGGCGTAAATTTTGCCGTTGATCACGCCCGCCGCCAAGGCACCGCGTTCTGTAGGCATGGTTTTTTTCCGGGTCCAGCGATTGGCTTTCGGATCGAACTCATAAAAAGAATTGGTGGGTGTCCACAAACCAGATTTGAATCCACCGACAATATATATTTTGCTACCCAGTGTTACCGCAGTGGTGTGGTGCAGTGCCTCCGGCATGGGAAACCCGACAGACCAGGTTCCGCTGACCGTGTCGAAAATATCCACTTGATTGGAAATACCTTTTTCCGAGAACCCGCCAAAGAGATAAATTTTGCCCGCAAGCGCAGTGACAGCAACCTCTGTTCGTTTGCTCGGGGTCGGCTCCAATACCTGCCACTGGCCGTCCGCAAAGGCTTGCAAGGGAGAAAAGAAAATTAAAAGAATGAGCAGAGAGGGTTTTATCAAAAGAGAGAACATCGTGACCTCCTTGGTATCAGAGGAAGAGCTCAGCGACCGGGACGGAGCAGGTCGAGCTCCTTGATCTGTTCGAGCAGATTTGGAAGCGTGTTCATTTTAATCATGTTGGGTCCGTCGGATGGCGCGTTGTCCGGGTCGGGATGCACTTCCATGAACAGGGCATCGACCCCCACCGCCACCGCCGCGCGCGTCAAGGGCGGAACCCATTCGCGCTTGCCGCCGGAGGTCGCCCCCTGCCCGCCAGGCAATTGCAGACTGTGGGTGCAGTCGAACACGACCGGGCAACCGAAATCGCGCATGACCACCAGCGACCGCATGTCGACCACCAGATTGTTGTAACCGAACATGGAGCCGCGTTCCGTGAGACAAACATCCTCATTGCCAGCCGACTTGAATTTGTCGACCACGTGTTTCATATCCCAGGGCGCGAGAAACTGTCCCTTCTTTATATTGACCGGCTTGCCGGAGTGAGCGGCTTTTAAAACCAGGTCGGTTTGCCGACACAGGAAGGCCGGTATCTGCAACACATCGACCACCTCTGCCGCAGGCTTAACTTCTTCTTCCTTATGCACATCCGACAACACCGGCACGCCAATCTCTTTTTTGACATCCGCCAGAATGGACAACCCCGCTTCCATGCCCGGCCCACGAAACGATTCGACCGAAGTCCGATTGGCCTTGTCATAGGATGCCTTGAATATAAACGGCACATCCGCTTCCTCAAAAATTTCCTTGAGCCGCCCGGCGCAGTCCAGAACGTGCTCGCGGGATTCGATGACACAGGGACCGGCGATCACCGCCAGCGGGTTGGCACCACCAATTGGAACCGTTCCAATGTTGAATTCACGGGTCATTTTTTTTCTTCCACTTCCGGGACACTCACACCGATAAAGGGAATCGGAATGGGATGCGGCTGTTCGGTGCGTGGCATGAGGCCATCCGGTGCCAGCAGACTGTAAGTGATTTCGCGAACCTTTTCATGATTGCCCGCCTTGAAAACAGATTTAAAACCTTTACCGCGCAGGTCATCCAGGTTGACATCGGGGACATCCTGAGTGGCCAGCACAATGTAGTGGATTTTTTTATCACGCGCGTTTTTGATCAGTTGGGTCAGTTCGTTTTTCCCTTTGCGCAGAACAAAAATCACCAGGCTGGCTTTCAGCAGGCCTGATCGCTTCACGCAATCCTGAAATCCTGAAAACACGACGACGGTGAAGTTTTCCTGCTTCACAAACTTCGCCAACTGCAAGCGTTCGTTTTTTACGGGGTCAACAATGAAGAGGGTTTTGTAGTCCATGATCCTGATGTAACGGGGTTCAACAGGACATTCTGTTTCAGCAGAAATAGAATGCCATTTTTTCCTCAACGCAGTCTAGCACCAAACCCCGAAGGCTTACATATCTAAAACCACCTTACGGGTGCTCTGCGGACAGCGAACGGAAAACATTTTGCGATGCGCTTTGAAAGTGCCCCCTTCGTGGAAGAGAGCTTTGCATAAGTGTTTTTTAAGGGACTGAACTGAAATGTGGAAGTCGCACTTCGACAGGGTAAGGGTGACACATTAAATCCACGCACTGTCATTCTGAACGAAGTGAAGAATCTCGCCTTTGCTTTTGATTTATAGGTTCTGCAAAGGTCTCTTCGTGGAAGGGGAGCGCGGAGCGAGGGGGATTTGGCGCCTGTTCGCCGATCGCAAGGAGCGCGAAATGAGGGTGTGTTGAAATCCCAGTGGTATTGCCGGTCAAGTGGCCCGTTACCCCCACCGGAAGGTGGCTAAGGTTTTCCTCCATGGTAGGTCCAGCCGGAGGCGGGGCCGAGGTTGAGCACGGAGGTGTAGGAGGTGATGGTCGTGCCGTCCTGAACTGCGGTCATCAGGTCGCCGGTGACCGTATCGTAAATCAGGAAGTCGGCTTTGTTGTCGCTGTCATAATTACCAACGTTGATTAATTCCCATTGTGGCAACAACCCACCCGGAACGTAAAGCGACTGGAACACCAACCCATCCATAACAAGCACTCCCAATGCGCCTGATGTATGAAGAATGAGGATATCTGTTTTGCCGTTTCCGGTGAAGTCACCGGTCTCCTTAACGGTCCAGCCGGTTGCAGGGTCGAGGGTAAAGACAGGCGTTGGTCCCGTTGCTACCGAGCCATCCATCTCGATGACGGCAGTTTCCCCTGTAACCGTGTTGGTTATGAGCAGATCGGTTTTATTGTCCGCGTTGAAATGCCCGGTATCTTTCAGCGTCCAGTTATTAGCAACATCGACTGTGGTGATCGCTTCAAAAGTGGAGAACACGCCTCCGACAAGATAAACCAGAGCAGTGAAACCACTTGGTGGATGGTAGATGATAATTTCATCTTCGCCATCGCCATCAAAGTCACCGACACCCCTTGGTTCCACACCAATCACAGGATCAATAGTGAAAACAAGTTGGTCGTTTAGAACGGTAGTGCCATCGAGCAAGATGGTTCGATAATTACCGGTAGTAGTGTTGTAAAGAAGCAGGTCCGCTTTATTATCGCCGTTGAAATCACCTGTTGAATTGACTGTCCAGCCTTGAGCGGGGGATGCTTGAAGAAGAAACCCAAAATTCTGCAGGACGGAGTTGTTCAGTAGGGCAGAAACTAAAACGCCGCTCGTGTGCTGTATAAGGGTATCGGACTGCGTATCGCCATCAAAATCATTCAATGTCAGGGTCTGGGGAATCTCATCAAAAATTTTGGTCACGAAAGCATCATTCACACCACCTCCGTAAACGCTCTGATGCGCATTGAGACTAGGAAAGTCTGTCGAAGCAGTCAACCCTGCCACATAAACGTTTCCGGAATTATCCAAGGCTATATCTCGGGCAACATCATTACCCGTCCCACCAAGAAAAGTGGAAAAAAGAGGTACTCCTGAAGGGTTAAGTTTAGCCAAAAAGGCATCCTCATTTCCTCCGAAAGAACTCTGAAAAGCATTAAGTACAGGAAAAGTTCCTCCGGAAAAAGTCGACCCCGCCACATAAACGTTCCCCGAACTATCTACATCCATTCCTAAAACTTTGTCATCCACACCCCCCCCAAGGAAGGTAGAAAAAATGAGGGCACCTGACGGGGAAATTTTGGTTATAAAAGCATCAGCTCCACCACCACCGTAAGAACTCTGAAAAGCATTGAGTCTCGGAAAATCGGTTGAAGAAGTAAATCCTGTCACATAAACGTTTCCAGCACTGTCCGCATCAATTCCCAGAGAAGTATCGTTAGAATCCCCGCCAAGAAAGGTGGAATAAACAAGGGCACCTGACGAGTTGAACTTAGTCACAAAAGCGTCACCAGCACCTTCGTAGTGACTTTGAAAAGCATTGAGCGTGAGGAAGTTTGCAGAAAAAGTTTTGCCTGTCACATAAATGTTCCCAGCATTGTCAGCATCAATTCCTTGAGGATTATCACCAGCCCCTCCTCCAAGGCGAGTGGAAAAAATGAGAAGACCTAAAGAGTTGAATTTGGCCACAAAAATATCGCCCGCCCCCCCGAAATGGCTTGGCAAACCATTGAGTGTGGGGAAATTTGTGGAAAAAGTTACTCCTGTTACATAAATATTCCCCGAACTGTCTATTTCCATTGCCCTGGCACCATCATTACCCGCTCCTCCAAGGAAGGTAGAAAAAACAAGGGCACCTGACGAGTTGAACTTAGTCACAAAAGCATCAGCTCCACCACCACCGTAAGAACTCTGAAAAGCATTAAGGGTGGGAAAACCTGGAGAAGAAGTCCATCCTGTCACATAACTGTTCCCAGCATTGTCTACTTCAATTCCTGTAGAACCCTCACCCGGCCCTCCACCAAGGAGAGTGGAAAAAATGAGAACACCTAAAGAGTTGAATTTGGCCAGAATAATTCTTCCGTGAGAATTCGGCAAACCATTGAGTGTGGGAAAGTTTCCAGAAGTTGATCCTGTTACATAAACGTTCCCAGAAGTGTCCGCATCAATTCCTGTAGGAATATCAGTACCTGTTCCTCCAAGGAAGGTGGAGAAAACAAGGGTTCCTGAAGTGTTGAACTTAGCTACGAAAATATCATCCGACCCCCCGGCAGAGTTCTGAAAAGCATTGAGTGTGGGGAAATCTGTAGAATCAGTAATACCAGCAACATAAACATTCCCCGAATCGTCTATTTCCATTGCCCTGGCACCATCATTACCCGCTCCTCCAAGGTAAGTTGAAAACTCCAACACCGGATCAATCACTAATTCCTTCTCAGCATCATAGTCGTCTAATTTAAAAGAGACTTTGTTTTCTGCTAAAACATACTTACCTTCAATTGGTTTTCTAATTCCGTTTTCTTCCTGATATATGATCGGGGCTTTTTCAACGATCTCACCAATCTTTGTTTCCAGTCTCAGGTTCCCATCCCAGTCAACAACAATTGACTCTTCTCCATCAAACTCAAAGTTGATTACTTTAGGATCGGCACCCGGTTTAACTACGAAATCATATTCCAACTTCTGCTGGTTACCGTAAAACACCAGATCAATCCCCGGATACACTTCCTCATATCGGACCTTGCCAAAATTGGTGACTCCCGTTCGCCATTTGGATTTATCATTCCCGATCAGATAATTGCTCTTCGTGACCTGTTTCTCTTGTCCGTAGATTTTAGGATCAGGATTAGAACCGATCAGTTTCATCCGGATAACTGATGACTCCGTTTTAATATCCTCAGGAGTCTTCATCAAACTCTCAGGATTCATCGGGTCAGTCTTCTTGCTTCCACCGGTGGTTCGGGAGAGAACCATCACTGCTTCCGTTGGGGTCAGATACATGCTGTATCCGTTACCACGGGAAATAAATTTCACCTGTTTGTCAGTCTGTCCTTCGTTCTTCTCAAACCTCAACGGGAGTTTCCCAAAGGTTTTGCTGATTTGCAGTTTCTTCGCATTCTCTGAATAAGGAGGAGTGGAGCCGAAGGAAATCGAACTGAGCAGTAGTACCAACAGAAGTGTCAATGGAAACGTGAACCGGTTCATAATCACTTCCCCTTTATTGAAGACAAGTTTTATCCGAAACTTTTATTTTAGATGAGATGATTTTTTGAAAGCAATATCCCCTTGCGGGAGTATGAAGGGTAGATTTTACGACCATGCTTATCCAAAGGCAAAGGGATAATGCTATTCCAAACCACTGGGAATTCTATTTAATTGGATTTCCGGGAGTTAAGAGCTAAAAAAAATATCTACAGAGTATAGTTGTTATGTCTACCATCAAAATGGATTGATACGGTATTTGTAGGATTTCTGTCTTTAACTTCAGAAACCCTATCTGGACTTTTGGGGGGGGGTATTGGAGGCGAGCTTTGCATAAGTGCTTTTGAGGGACTGAAAAGCGGATGTCGCACTTCCCTTCGGCAGGCTCAGGACAGGCTCCGCGCCAGCACCTTCGCGTCCCTCTTCGTGGAAGAGGGAATATTGAATTACCCCAAAGCAAAAAAATCCAGGGCGAGATTCTTCTTCGCCTGAAGGCTCATCAGAATGACATGCTGTGGTTGTCTTGACTTTTGTAAGCCCCACCGCGAGGTGGTCCGCCGACTGCAAGGTCCGCCGTGCACGGAGCACCTCCCGCTCCTTAACATACGACGAGGTCCAACTGCTAGCGTAACCTCCCTCCAAGAAATATCGAAAAAACAAATACTTAATAAGCCTCATATCGGAAATATAAATAAAAAAACTGATTTTATGCAATTTAGGGCTGGTAATCGCGGTACTTGCCCCCTATCATAAAAACCAGCAAGGTTGTTTTTGTGTTAGTTCTGGCTCACGAGTCTGTTTTTCCTGCTGAAGGAAAAAGAAGGCAGATGAAAAGGGCATTAAGAACTTCAAAACAAAAATTATCTGGATTGTAGAGGCTCTTAAGTAAGATAACAGCCCGATGTTCCGGGTTTCATCCTCCTGAGCAATCTATGTACCTGCCTTACCATAAAAACAGGAAGATCCTTTTGGACATGTTCATGTCGCTGATACTAGTTGTCAGTCTGGTGATCGTCCTCATTCCACTTTTTGAAAACAAGGTAATCTACCATCCCATCTGCTATCCCCAGGGATTTTGGAATCCTGAGTCTGAGGGACTGAGCGTTGAAGATGTCTGGTTCCAGTCTCCGGATGGAACCCGGCTCCACGGCTGGTTTGTCCCGGCCCCGGAAGCGACCACCACCCTGCTGTGGTTTCATGGTAATGCTGGCAACCTGACGCACCGATCCGAAAATATTCAAAAGCTGAAAACCCTGGGGTCAAATATTTTTATTTTCGACTACCGGGGGTATGGCAAGAGTGAAGGCAAGCCGGGTGCACGCGGGCTTTCCAAAGATTCCCAGGCCGCGTATGACTGGCTGGTTCAGGATAAAAATATTGCGCCGGAATCTATCATCCTGTTTGGTCGTTCACTGGGCGGCGTATTTGCCGCAGAGGTCGCGGCGCATAACCAGGCCGCAGGCTTGATTCTTGAATCCACGTTCACCAGCATCCGCGACATGTCGCGCGAGATCAGCCCCCTTTTGCCTGTCTACCCTTTCCTGAAAGCGACGTTTGATACTTCCGCCTTGTTAAAAAACCTGCCGATCCCAAAACTGATCCTGCATGGCACCGAAGATGAGATCATCCCCTACCGTTTGGGACGGGCTCTATTTAATTCTGCGGCAGAGCCTAAAAAGTTCTATGATATAGAAGGTTCCGGTCATAACGACACCTACGTCACCGGAGGCGAGGCTTATTTCAAAACCCTCCTCGACTTCATCAAGCAAACGGCGTCCTGAAAAGCTAACCTTTCCATTTTCCAATTCCATGACTTTCCCCGTAGCTATTGGCAGGTTCACTGTCGTTTTTTTCATCATTCTATTCCTGTCGGCCTGCTCTCAAAAGTCCGCCCTGCACCATGCCGCCAACAAGGGAGATATCGAAACCGTTCATTCTCTGGTCGCGGAAGGGATGCCCATCGATGCCAAAGACGGGTTGGGCAGTACGCCGCTTAACCTTGCCGCGCGTAGCGGGCATCTTGAAATCGCGCGTTTTTTGATCGAGAAAGGGGCCAGTGTCCAGACGCGGGACCAGACCGGCAACACCATCCTCCACACCGCTGTGCAAATGGCTCACCCGGAAGTCGCCAAACTGTTGATTGAAAATGGAGCCTCTGTGGACGTTGCGGAATCCATCTGGAAACGGACACCGCTCCACTTTGTCGCCCAACTCGGACCACCAGAAGTCGCCTCAGCCCTGATCCAGAAAGGGGCCAATGTCAACGCACGCGACAGCCTTGGCGACACGCCGCTACATTACGCCGCCCTCAGCAACCAGTTGGAGATCGCCCACATCCTGCTCAAACAAGGCGCCGACCCGCAGGTCCCGGCGCAGGACCCGTTCACCCGCACCCCCGGTGTCACACCAGTCATGCTGGCAAAAAAAAGAGCCATGAAGGATCTGTTCAAACAATTCGGGGCAACGCGTTGACCTTGGCCTGTACTTCCGCCGACCTTTAGACACCATGAAACCGGACCTCAGACAAGACATCCTGCGTCAGTTAAAGCGCGTCGTCATCAAGATTGGCAGTGGTGTGATTTCCGACCACGAATCGGGCAAGCCGCCGCTGGAGCGCGGCTTGAGCAAAAAACGCCTTCAAGGATACGCAAAACGCATCGCGCAAATTCACCAGAGCGGCGTGGAAGTGTTGATCGTCTCCTCCGGAGCCGTGATGGCAGGGCGCGAACGACTCAACCTCAACCGCGTCAAACTCGACATTCCTGAACAGCAAGCCTCCGCCGCTATCGGTCAGAGTTTTTTGATGCGCACCTACGAGCACTACTTCGACAAGCAAGGATTGAAAGTCGCGCAAATACTACTGGGCCATCACGACCTGGAACACCGGCAACGCTTTCTCAATGCCAAGCACACGCTGGAAGCCCTGCTGGCGCATGGTGTCATTCCCATCATCAATGAAAACGACACGGTCACCGTTGATGAAATAAAAATCGGCGATAACGACACCCTGTCTGCCACCATGGCCTGCCTTGCCGGAGCGCAACTGCTCATCATTTTGTCGGATGTCGATGGCCTCTATACAGAAGACCCGCAAAAGCCACGACGTAAAAATGAACCTGCACCGGAGTTGATCCCGTTGATTCAGAACATCACACCCGATGTGGAAGCCCGTGCCGGCAAAAGCACCAATCCCCTGTCGCGCGGAGGCATGTACACCAAAGTGATCGCCGCCAAAAAAACCATGAGCTACGGCGTGCCCACTCTGGTGGTCAACGGACTCGACAGCCGCGTGCTCGATCGTATATTCAAGGGAGAATCGGTTGGCACTCTCTTTTGGGGCGGTCCCAAAAAAATCAATCATCGCAAACACTGGATCGCGCACACGTTAAAACCTGCCGGTACGATAACGGTCGATTCAGGAGCCCGCAAAGCTCTGGTCGAACGCGGCAAAAGCCTGCTCCCAGCAGGAATTATCCGGGTGGAGGGAAGGTTTGAGTTTGGATCGGCAGTGCGCATTTATGACGAAGACCGGGTCGAGATCGCCCGGGGTCTGGTCAATTACAATGCCGCCGACCTCGACCAGATCAAGGGCCTGAAGTCAGGGAAAATAAAAAGTTTGCTGGAAACCGGGTTTTACGAGGAAGCCGTGCATCGTGATGACCTGGTCGTGCTGGTGACAAACGAAAACTTGGAAAAACTCAAAAAACCAAGGTGAGACTTAAAAATAATAGACGTTATGAGTAGTGAGAGTTTTCCCTCCCCTTGCAAGGGGAGGGTGAGGGAGGGGTCATCAATACAACCTCCCCTGTATCCCCTCCTTCAAAAAAGAGGGGAGGATATCATTAAGTTTTTTCAACAATTTCGTAGCTAACAACCAAAAATAGAAGTGCAAAATATTGAGAACCCGTATCAAGCTAAAACAATCATGACCCATTGGTGGGCGACTGACAGCCGCAGGAAGCAACAAACTCAATGAGCAAAATACAGACCTCTGAATCTGAAACAAATACCGGTTTAAAAAACCCATGACCCGTTGGTGGGAGGTCGAGCCGGTCCGCTTTCAATGCGAAAAAGGGTGCACCACCTGTTGCACCAAACCGGGATGGGTGTATTTTGATAAAGAGGACGTAAAAAACGCGGCAACATTTTCAGACCTCTCACCTGGAGAATTCAAGAAGCGATACCAATTGGAACCCATGGACTCCGATCATTGGGAAATGGAGGTCACGGAAAACGCGCCCTGCCCTTTTCTTGGCACAGAGGGTTGCACCATTCATCCGGTGAAACCGAAACAGTGCCGGGCCTTTCCCTTTTGGGAAGAAAACCTGCGCACTCGCAAAGCCTGGCAGAAAACAGGCGAGCATTGTCCCGGCATCGGCGAAGGCCCCGCCTGGTCGCCCGATCTCGTCCGCCAGAACAAAGACAGCATCTGGCCCTGACCACCTAGCGGGTGCTCGGCGCACGGCCAACGGGATTCAAGAACGCGAATAGCGGTTCTTGAACAAGTGCACGCAATAGTTTAGCTAGCTCATGTCGCCCTCCGCAAGGAGCGCAAGGTGATGGAGGTCTTATTATGAAACCCCGATTCAGCACATTACTGATCTACTCCCTGATGGGATTATTGACCTTTGGCTACACCTGCACCATCCGGCTCGGTCTGGGAATATTCAATATTCTTTATGACCCGGCGAATTTAGGCCAATTGTCAGATTTTTCAACGGTCACGGCAAGTATGTCCATGATCGATGTCTGGCAATATTTCGCCTGGGGGTCGTTCATCGCCTGCCTGATCTGGGGAGTGATCCGGCAAAAACACGGCGCGTCCCCGGAACCGCATGTGATCCCCTGGATTTGCCACCTGACGATCATTTTGGCCAGTTTTTTCCTGAATACAGTCGGCGCGCTGTCGCCTTTTATATCCCCCGCCTACGTCATCCAGTAAAATCAGGCACCCAAAATCCCCGCCATTTTGCTACCTTGCCTTTTCCGCCAGTTTCAAAGATAATAACTCATCGGTTACATGAAATTCGGAAACCGACCCCACCGGTCCAGTTCCTTGTATCCATTTCATTGATTATTTTAACGAAGGGATAGTTATGCCCGTTTGTGTATTAGTCGGCATGCAATGGGGAGACGAAGGCAAGGGTAAGGTCATCGACCTGCTCACCGACCGCGCCGACGTGGTCGCTCGTTTCCAGGGAGGGCACAATGCCGGTCACACCATCCTGTTCGATGGTAAAAAGTTCATCCTGCACCTGATCCCCTCCGGCATTTTTCGCTCCGGCAAACTGTGCGTCATCGGCAACGGTGTGGTGATCGACCCGGCGGCGTTTACAGAAGAGGTGTGCGCTCTCGAAAAGGCCGGATTTAAACTGGACGGTCGTCTGGTGGTCTCGGACCGGGCCAACATCATCCTGCCTTACCACAGCATTTCCGACCGCAAGAAAGAAGCTTCCTGCAATACCAAAATCGGCACAACAGGCCGAGGCATCGGTCCCTCGTACGCAGACAAAATTGCCCGTGTGGGCTTAAGAGCCTGCGACCTGGTAGACGAAAGCAAGCTGAAGGATTTGATGCAGGAAAATTTCGACGAAAAAAAACGCATCCTGAAAAATCTGTACAATCAGGATGTTCCTGACTTCGAGAAAATTTTCGACGAACTGCTCGAACACCGCGAAACCATCCTGCGCTTTATCGGAAACACTCAGGCCCTGATGCGCGATGTCATCAACGATGGCAAATCCATCCTCTGCGAAGGGGCGCAGGGCACGATGCTTGACGTCGATCATGGAACCTACCCCTTCGTCACCTCGTCCAATTCGACCGCAGGGGGCGCGTGCACCGGCCTTGGCATTCCGCCGAATAAAATCGACCGGGTGATTGGTGTGGTCAAAGCGTACACCACTCGCGTTGGCGAAGGCCCGTTCCCGACGGAACTGCACGATGCCGATGGCGACCAAATCAGAAAAGAGGGCGATGAATTTGGCTCCACCACCGGCAGGCCACGGCGCTGTGGCTGGTTCGATGCGATGGTGGCCCGTTACGCGGTCGCGGTCAACGGCATCGATGCCATTGTCCTGACAAAAATTGACGTGCTCGACCAGATGGATACTCTGCGCATTTGCACCGGCTACAAAACCGGCGGCAAGGTGGTGACCGAAATGCCCGCCAGCCTGTCTGCGATAGAACAGGCCGAGCCGGTGTATCAGGATTTCCCCGGCTGGAAGCAAAAGACCTCCGGCCTCGAAACATTTGAACAACTGCCGGACAACGCCAAACGCTATATCGAAGGACTCGAAAAACTGATCGGCATAGAAATCGCGCTCATCTCCACAGGACCGGACCGAACACAGTCCATCATCAAAAAAGATCTCATTTAAGTACTCGGCGGACCTTGCGGTCGGCTGATATCAAGAACGAGTATAGCGTTCTCGAATGTGACACGTTAAATCAACGAACTGTCATTCTGAGCGAAGCGAAGAATCTCGCCTTTGCTTTTGAATCTTGGGTTATACAATATTCCTTGCTTGCCCCAATTAAAAAGTACTTAGGCGAAGCTCTCATTAAAAGGAGGCCGCTTGAAATTCGAACTCGACGACAAGGTGATTCAGTTTCTCGCCCAAAAGGGATCGGTCGATGTCACGCTCGATCTTGAGGAAATGGACATCGCCTGTTGCCTCGGTCGTTTACCGGAGATGAAAATCTCGTTGGCACCGCCCGCGCAGGAACAGGGAAACGATTACCGGCACTTTTCCCACCGGGGCGTGCACTTGCATCTGTCCAAACTCCTGCGCTCGCAAGCAACACTGACCCTGCACCTTTCCGGCTTCGGCCCCTTCAAAAAACTGGAAGCCTCTGGGGTCAACCTCGTACTGTAAAATATTTAAAAGCTATCCAGGAAGATCATCTGTTGAATCGACTTGTTCATTCAATAGAATGAACTATTATTTGATAAATGACCCGCCCCCTTTACTTTACAGCCCCTGATTCAAGCAATGGAAAGAGTCATTTAGGAATTCTGATATAATAAACTCGTAATCTGCAAAAGATTCTTCCTAGGAATAAAGTATAACTATTTGAACTGTTTTTTGGATGCCCCGGCTAAATTGAGGTGAATATGGATGAAAAAGCTGAAAGAATTGAGAGGCTTAGAGAATTATTAAATCAGAATAGTTCCGAAAGTTTTTTATCCCTTCCCTTAATTCTGACCGTTACAGTAATCATCATACTTAGATTCAAATAGTAAGTGCAACTTCTATCGATTGGGAAAGTGGATAAGCTGCGGTAACATCGTGGTTTTTCCCACCGACCAAAGCGAGAGGTGCACCGATGAGAGGTTACACGCAACTTACCCACGAACAACGA
>JAJDBF010000064.1 GCA_029261535.1 Nitrospinaceae bacterium
GTATCGTTGTTCGTGGGTAAGTTGCGTGTAACCTCTCATCGGTGCACCTCTCGCTTTGGTCGGTGGGAAAAACCACGATGTTACCGCAGCTTATCCACTTTCCCAATCGATAGAAGTTGCACTTACTATTTGAATCTAAGACCGGTTTGTGTTGAATAACATCACCAACGTTTGTCCTGAGCACCAGGTTGCCTTGGTCATCAAGTGATATATTGTCTGCTCCACTAAAGTTCAGCTCGATCTTGTTCGGGTTGGCACCGGGCTTGACGATGAAGTCATATTCGAGTTTGTTCTGGTTGCCGTAGTAGACCAGATCAATGCCGGGATAGATGTCTTCATAATGCACCCTCGCGAAATTCTCGACACCCTGCCGCCATTTGCTTTGATCGTTCCCTAAAAAATAATTGCTGGTGCTCGTTAGTTTTTCTTCCCCTTTGATGATTGCTTTCTCATTCGCACCGACCACCTGCATACGCAGGACCGCACGCTGAATCTTCGGCGGATTTTCCAGCGATGCCAACCGATTGAGCGGGTCCAGTTTTCCACTGGCGTTTTCACTGTCGGTCTTTTCGCTGACGGTCTTTCCACTTTTATTTTCTTCAACAGCTTTCGATAACACCATCACCGATTCGGTTGCCGTCAGATAAAAGTTGTAGCCGCGTCCGCGTGACAAAAACTTCACGTCGTCGGATGTCTGGCCTTCGTTCTTCTCGAACAGCAGAGGCATGCGCCCGAAACTCTGATCGACTTTCAAACGTGTCTTCGCCGAGACTTCTCCCATTTTTGCAACAGCCGATGATTTGTCGCGGTAAGGCGCGAGGTCGATCACTTTGCCCGGAGATTGCAACGCTAGTTCAAGCGCATCGTTCAGCGCAGTTTTACTGGGCGTGGCCGATACATTTATCGGAAGCGCAAGGAGTGCGCAGGCAAAAACAGAAAACGTCAGTTTGAGCATGAACGAGTACGCTCCTCGCGGAGGGCGGCGTACAACATGACGAGTAACGGTTTTGAGATTCGGCGTTCCGCTTATTCGTAGCCTCATAAGTTTTCTCCGGACATTATTTTTCAGGGGAAAATAAGAAGATCATCTTAACACCATGCGGATATTTAAGGAAGGGTCTCACGCCGCGTTAACGGTGGTGTGGGAATGAGGGTGTATTGAAACCCCGGTGTTATTGCCTATTAAGTTGCCCGTTACCCCCACTGGAAGGTGGTGTAAAAGAGAGGGTGTATTGAAATCCCGGTGTTATTGCCTACGAGTTGTACGTCACCCCCACCGGAAGGTGGTGGATTGCCAAAGTGCGCTATTTGGTTTAATGTGATTACAGGGAATTTTTCATATTTGCAGAGATGCCCTGAACGGCGTTGGCGAGGGACTCTGAAAATTTCGCGGCCCCACCGCAAGGTGGTTAACCCAGGTGCATACTATGCGAGCACTCTTAACGATTTTTTGTCTGATTTTATTGATTACTTTATCGACGGCTCCGGCCCTGGCAGATCATCCTGCTACGGATGCACCTGAAAGCGAAGCCGGGGATGGCCAGGGGACTGATGAATGGCTCAAAAGCTGGGGCATCAAGCGTAACCCGGATGGCAGTATGCAAAGCATGTCTGCAACGGAAAGAGAAGGTTACTGGCATAAAAAAGAACTGAATGAAGAAACCAAACAGGCGCGCCGACAACAACTGGAAACTCTGCAACGCGAACAGGTTGAACACGACCTGGAACTGGTCCATAAAAATCCAAAGGACCCCGAGGTGCATTTTCAGGTGTCCATCAACAACCGCGACCGAGGCGACGGTGAAGGTGCCATCATTCACATGTTGAAGGCGGAGCAGTTGTACAAGGGGTCAAAGGATCTTCGCGGCATGGCCCGTGCGCGCAAAGCCCTGCGCGGTTTCTACAAAACCTACGGTTACCTGCCCAAAGATTTCGACCTCACTGATTAAGACCTTGCGCTTCTTGCCGGTGCTGGCGCGGAGCCTGCCCTGAGCCTGTCGAAGGGGCCAGCAAAGAGCAGGGTGGTTTGAAGCTCCGGGTGAGTCAAAACTTTTTAAAAAAATCCAATGATTGAATCTCCCGAAGAACCCGCGTTAACCTCCGAACAGGCGTTTGAACTGGCCCTGCGTCTGCATCAGGGCGGTCAGTACAAGGAAGCGGAAAGCCTTTACCGTGGCTTGATCCAGCACAACCCTCAACATATCGAAGCCCTCCATCTGCTGGGGGTCCTGCAATACCTGCTCGGCAAAAATGATGAAGGCAACCTCCTCATGGAACAGGCGTTGCTGGTCAAACCCGATTTTGCGGAAGCGCATTTTTTGCTGGCCAATGGCTATCAACGCACCGGGCAGATCGAGCGCGCGATTGAATCGTATCAAAAAACGGTCGACCTGCAACCGGGTCATGCTCAAGCCTACAGCAACCTCGGTCTCACGCTTCTCGATGCGAATGAATTGAAGGAAGCCGAAGCGGCCCTGCGCATGGCATTGTCTCTGGCGCCGGACAAATTGCAAACGCGGGTGCACCTCGGCACCGTGTTGAAGCAGTCCGGGAGGCTGGAAGAGGCGGTGGTCGAATTTCAACAGGCCCTTGCAGGCAATCAGGATTTTGCAGGCGCGCGCAATCATTTGAGCCACACCTTGATGGACCTCGATCGTCTGGATGAAGCGGAAGGTTGTCTGCGGCAGGGGATCGGGTTGCAACCGGAAAATGCTGAGGGCTATTACAACCTCGCGCTGGTGCTGGTGCAACGCGGCAAGCCGGAGGAGGCCATCGCGCACTATCGAGATGCGGTGAAACACGATCCGGATTTGAAAGAGGCGCACAGCAACCTGGCCAATCTGTTACTGGAGTCGGGCGACCAGCAGGAAGCGGTCAAACATTTCCGCCGCACACTCGAGCTGGAACCGGAAAATAAAATCGTTCCTTATCTCCTCAAGATTGCCGAAGGCGAAAAATTAACGCGGGCACCGGAACAATACATCCTGACTTTATTCAATCATTACGCCCGCGATTATGATCGCCACCTTGTTGAGGATCTTCACGCAACGTCCCCGAACTTGCTACAGCAGGCGTTGGAAGGGGTGGGCGCACCGAAGCGTTTTACCAACGCGCTCGATCTCGGTTGCGGTACCGGCCTTGCGGGGATGGTGTTTCACCAGCGGCTCGATCACCTCACCGGCGTTGATCTTTCTTCCGCCATGATCGCGCAGGCGGCGGCGCGGGATGTCTATGACGTTTTGCGGGAGAGCGACATCGTCCGTTATCTGGAACGCTCCGAGGACGCTTTCGATTTTGTGCTGGCAGTAGATTCTGTGCCCTACTTTGGCGACCTTCTTGAACTGTTCTCCTTGTTGAATGACCGGATGATCGCCGGGGGATTGCTTTGCTTCAATACCGAGCTTTTAAAAGACGGTGATTGGCAGGTACAGGCTGGCGGCAGGTTCGCGCACCATCCGGCTTACTTGAAAAGATTGGCTGAGCAAACAGGATTTTCTGTTTTGGAGATGGAACAACGTACCATTCGCCTGCATCGTGAAGGCGAAGTGGAAGGCAACATTTGCGTTTTTAAAAAAGCTTGATTTTAGAATACGTTTTGCCATGCCCCCTGAAAATATTATCTGCTCAAAAACGGTCAACATGTTGTCCCTCTGCATTCAAGAACGCGAACAGCTAACGCTAAAAACTGAAGCCATGCGCTCAAAAAACAATTCTGCTTATCCCAATGGTCAGCCAGCTACCCCCACCGGAAGGTGGTGGGCGGTTTATATTATTGAATCGGTTTCGGGGAAGTTGTATACGGGGATCACGACGGATATTGCACGGCGGTTTGAGGAGCACGCCAGCGACCCTAAAAAGGGCGCGCGGTTTTTCAGGACTTCCGGCCCGAAAAAAATCGTTCACACAGAAACAGGGCTCACGCGCTCCGAGGCCGGTAAACGAGAAGCTGAAATCAAACGCATGACCCGTCGCGACAAATTAAAGCTGGTGTCGGCCCAGGTCAGGTAGCCTGGCTGTCGGCCTGAAACCAGGCCAGTTCAGCGTCTTCCACGCCGAAGGAAATCTGGATCGGGCGACAACACACTTCGCAGTCTTCAATGTATGCCTGTCCACCCGCAGACAAATCGAGTAGCATCGAAATCAATTCGCCACAATAGGGACAGGCAAACGCATGCTCGTTCATTTTTTTTCATTCCCCGCTAAAGATTGCGCCGGAAACCAGCGACGCGTAACATAGTTATTTTATAATAAAAATCGACCATGATCAGACCTTCACTTACGAGATCGAAACCCACGATACAAAGTTTACAGGAACAGCTTGAGGAGCATCCTGATTCCGAGGAGGTTCTTCTGCCATTGGGACAGCTTTGTTTTGAGCAGGGAAACCTTAAGGATGCGGACCGGCACTTGAAACAATTGCTGGAGCTTAATCCGAATCATGCCGAGGCATTGGTCTGCTCCAGTCGGTTAGCCCGCGAAGTCGGCAACTTTGAAGAAGCCGAGGAATTTCTCCGGCGACTGGTCAAAGCGCATCCAACAAATGCCGAAGGCTGGTACGATCTCGGTAACAGTTTGCGCGACCAGCGAAAATTTAAAGAAGCGTTGGTCGCTTTTGAAAAAGCATTGACGCTTAACCCTGAAGACGCGCGGGCGCATCACCTGATCGCCGTGTTAAATGGTGACAATCCAGAAACACCGCCGGATGATTATGTGTTGTCGTTGTTCGACCCGTATGCGTCGCGTTTTGACGATCACCTCGTCCATCGTTTGAAGTACAACGCGCCGGAAAATCTGGCACGTCTTCTGCGCAAGCTTCGCCTGGATGCGCCGCGCTCAGAGTCGGCGCTGGACCTCGGATGCGGCACGGGGCTTTCCGGCCTCGCGTTTCGTTCGCAGACAAAATATCTTACTGGCGTGGACCTTGCGCCCAATATGCTGGAGCGCGCCCGCGTGAAAGGGGTCTACGATGAACTGATCCTCAATTCAATCGACCAGCATCTTGCGGTAAACGATCAAACGCATGACCTGTTCATCGCAACAGATGTTCTGATTTATCTTGGTGCCGTTGAGAAATTGTTTGAACAGGTGGCACAGCGGTCCCGCCTCGGCGCGTGGTTTGTGTTTTCCACCGAGAGTGTGGAGGGACCGGATTATGAAGCGTTGGCCTCCGGACGTTATGCACATTCGATGTTTTACATCCAACGGCTGGCGGATCAATTCGGGTTTAAAGTGACCGCCTGCCAGGCCACTGACATCCGCGAAGAATACGGCAAAGGCGTTCCCGGCCATTTGTTTGTACTCCTTGTGGTCGGCTAACGCTGGAGGCTAAGGATTGCCCGGTGCTCGATCCAATGTCGTTTGGAGTTCCCAATCGCTATTACCTTTCCCACGAAATAAATAGTCTGGAAAATGACCTAAAGTAGCCCTTTCAGAACTATCTTCATTTCCAGCCAATTTTCGTAATTCACTTTCAAAGTCCTCCCAGCTAGCCAAATCTTTCTGTTGCATAGTCGTCCTTAATTTTAAAATTTAAAAAAATCATAAGTGGAAATTCCAAGGTTCGATTTTCTCCACCTTGTGTCACTGCCGCCCTTCGACAAGCTCAGGGTGACAGTGAAAAAGCTGAAACCAAACAAAAGCAAAGGCGAGATTCTTCTCTCCACTGCGTTTCGCTCAGAATGACATGCGGTGGATTAAAGTGTCACACTGAGCCTGTCGAAGGGCGACTTCCGCTTTTCAGTTCCTCTTTGCCCTCCGCATTCAAGAACGCGAATAGCGTTTCTTGAACAGGAGTGAAAGGCGTTTCTTGAACAGGAGTGAAAGGCGTTTCTTGAACAGGAGTGAAAGGCGTTTCTTGAACAGGAGTGAAA
>JAJDBF010000065.1 GCA_029261535.1 Nitrospinaceae bacterium
AATATTGATCGCCCGGACGGGCCTATCAGGTGTGCCGCTTCAAAACTTCCAACTTTGCCGGGCTTGGACCTGAAAAAAACGAGCCGCACAAAAAAACATCCCGACTCAACACTTCTCACAACCCTTCCGGCAACAGGCCCTTTATTTGACTGCAAGTGGGAAGTTGAGAGTTGTCGTTCAACCTTCCTCGGCCTATTCTTCCTCTTCTTCTTCGGCAAGATCGAGGGTCATCTCGTACAACATATCCAGATAGCCCAGCATGCGGGTACGGTCTTTCGCGTCGGCCTCTGCATACCACTCTTCATAACCCACGGCGATAAGCTCCGGCGGGGGCGGTTCTTTGCTTTGCACGAGCGGTGCGAGCAGGACCCATTCCCTGCGCGCCTGATCGGAAATTTCCCGGAAAGAACCTCCCGAGTACACCAATTTTTTGGCCACCGAAGTATCAGGCAAACCATCTGAAAATTCCACAAGCACAGGACTCGGTGCTCCACTCATTACCATCACTCCTCAAAAAAGGTTTCAGGGCATCTCAAAAAGAGACCTCTAATATACTAGACCTTTGCGTAACCTAAAAATCAAAAGCAAAGGCGAGATTCTTCACTTCGTTCAGAATGACAGTTAAACCACAGTTTGTCATGCTAAGTGCATGTGAAGCATCTAGCATTTAGATTTCCCCAGGTTATGCAAAGCTTCCCTAATATGCGGACATGATTCTCTCATAAAAAATGAGCGGCTGGAATATCATCCCGTCAGCCGACACTCTCCAAATGAGTTACAATAGCAGGTTCATTTACCCCAACCTCTGTGGATTGGCGATGGCCCTCGATCTGATCATTCAAAATGCCAACAAGCTGTTGGAAAAAGGCGATTATTTCGGCGTTTACGACGCTGTACAAAAGCCGCTTGAGAACGGCGAGTTCAACGCCGATCTGGTCTACCTTGGCCTGCTGGCACTGGCCAGAAGCGGTGCCACCCGTCAGGCACTGGAGCTCTATGAAAATTACCGCGAACGCCTGCCGCAAAACCCCAAATTTTTATCCCTGCTGGCCCGCCTTTACAAAGACCTGTGCATTCATTCGAAGGACAAGAAAAAGCAACTCCTGCTGGGCCAGCGCGGACGTGATCTTTACATAGAAGCGTACAACAAGGACCCGTCGTATTACCCGCTCATCAACGCCGCCACCTTGTCGCTTTTGATAGAGGATCATAAAACTTCGCGCCAGCAGGCGCAAACGGTTCTCGACCTGTGTGAAAAAGAAAACCATCTATCCGGGCTTGACGGCTTTTATCTGCGGGCAACGCAGGCGGAGGCCTGCCTTCTGCTGGACCGCGTGGAGCAGGCAAAATTCCGGCTAGAAGAAGCCCTGCAATTTTGCCCGTGGGACCTCGGCAACCTCAGCACCACCTACCAGCAACTGAAACGTATCTGTCAAAAATGCGCGATCCCGCTGGAAACTCTCGAAGCGATTCGTCCGCCGACGGTGATCACCTACACCGGGCAGATGGTGCACGGTATCGGCAAATCTCCGGGGATCGATCCGGATGACGAAGAAGCGATTCGCACCCACATCACCGCTTTTTTGGAGCAGAACCGGGTGCGCGTGGCCTATGGCTCCCTCGCCTGTGGCGCGGATATCCTGGTGGCGGAGGCCGTGCTCGAATCGCAGGGCGAGCTCAATATCATCCTGCCGTTTGGTCGGGAGGAGTTCAAGAAAATATCGGTCGCACCGGGCGGCGAGTCCTGGGTGAAACGCTACGAGGCGATTCTCAGTCGCGCCAGTTCAGTTTCGCATATTGTGGAAGAGGCCATCACCGGTCACGATTTATTATTCGAGGCTTGTTCACGTCAAGGAATGGGATTAGCTCACCTGAGAAGCCAGACGCTCGGGTCGCGGGCGTATCAGATCGCAGTCTGGAACCAGTTGGATGAGGACAGTCCGGCGGGCACCACCGGGGCCATGCGCCGCTGGAACGAACTTGGCATGGAAAACCTCATCGTCCCGGTTCCGCCACCGCGCAGTGAAGGCGTTCGGTCCGATTTCAAAATGTCTCCCGCACCGCCGGGACTCAAGCGGCAAATGAAAGCCCTGATTTTCGCCGATGTCAAAGGCTTCAGTGCCTTGAATGAACGCCAGCTCACAGCTTTTGTCGCGCCCTGGCTATCCGCTTTAGAGCGTATACATAAAGAGCAAGGGGATCATATCCAGTACATCAACACCTGGGGAGACGCCGCCTATCTGGTCATCAACGAGGTGTCCAAGGCCGCAGAAATCGCTTTGAAAATGACGCGGATTTTTAATGACTGGGATTTTTCCGCGCTCGGTCTGCCGACCAATCTCGGCCTGCGGGTTGCGACCCATGTCGGTCCCATATTTCAGACCAACAATCCCGTACTCGGCAAGCCGGATTTTTTCGGCATGCACGTCAACCAGACAGCGCGGCTGGAACCTTGCACACCACCGGGTTCGGTTTATGTCACGGAACCTTTTGCGTCTCTTATTTCACTGGAAGGGAACAACGCCTACCGCTGTGAATATGTGGGAAACCATCCCCTGCCGAAAGGCTTTGGACGAATCCGTATGTACCACCTCAAGGAAATATAGAATGAAGTTTTGTCGACTGATTATTCTGATCGCCTGTCTGGCGATGGTGCCGTGTCTGGCAGGTTCTGTGTTTGCCGAAGAGGATGCCGCCGTCACATTTCTCGGTGTGGCACTGGATCCGGAAACCCAGAAAGCCGATCAGCGTTTGCGCGAATTCATTCGCGGTCAGCATTCAATTCATTTTGAAACGCGGGATCAGGAGTATGGCGCGGCGATCCACACGCTGGTCGACTGGGATGACAATGAAAATGGGCCGATCATCGCCCGCGTCACACCCTACGTCTATGTGGTCGCCGAAATGCTTGGGGCGAAGCTGGATATTCTGGCAACGTACCTGAGCAACACCACCGGCAAGGTCACCTACAATTCTTATCTGGTCACCCGGAAAGAAAATTTTTCCGGTGCAGACATTGATGGCTTCGTGAAAATGCTTAGAGACAGCGACACGCCCGGCCAATTTATTTATCACAACAAATTCAGCACCTCGAGTTACTTTCTGCCTTCGCTGTACTTTGGCCGTCACGATATTTTTTCCGTTCCAGGCAATGCCAGCAACGACAGCAAGTTCATCACCATCCATGCCAGCCGACCGGACGATGCCAGTGGCAGTTCCAGCCTGGTGCGAAAAGTGAAAACGGGTGAAGCCGATTTTGCCGCTGTCTGGGATGGCACCAAGGCAAAATTTGATCAGGACCCGGACCTGCATTTTTTAAAACTGCCGCAGACACTCCCCAACGACCTGCTGGTGATTTCCCGGAACTCTCCGGATGAATTAAAAGATGCCTTGCGGCAATCGATCAACACACTGAGTCCGGCGGACATCAACATCGGCGATTTCAAAACCTGGGAGGATTTCAACAAGACACCGGATGCGCGGCGGGCGTTGGCTTCCCTGCGCTGGCTGGCGAAGGTTCCGCCCAACCCGGTTCCCGTAAAAATTCGCAAACCACACGCCGAAGGTGAAGACATTGACCCGCGTTATCTGGTTGCGGCGCGGCAGGCGGTGCGTTTGTCCGGCACGGAGTTCACATTGTTCGATGAGGATTTTCACAAACACTTTGATGTGCTCTGGACCCTGCACCAGACCCACGATGACTCCCTCATCATCACCTCGGAGTTTATCGACTCCGACCTGCCGCCGCAGGAATTTCACATCAGTTTCAAAAGGAACGATCTCGAAAGCCTGGTCTCGCGCATCGGGTCGGAGATCACCAACCGCATGCATCGAATACGTTACGTCTGGCCTTTTGACGACACCTCGGCGCGGGTTCTGCGCGATGTCGAATTCAACATCCCCGAAGGAACCCGCATGAAGGGAATGAAAATCAAATGGAGTGACCAGAGTAGCAACGCCTACACCAGCGACAAGCCGTTTGACATCGCTGTTGCTGAATCCGGATTCCATTCCTTCCGATTGGAAGGCGACGGATTTCCTAAAGGCCCTGAAAATCATTACAGCTTTGACCCGATGAGCAACAACGCCTATCGAATTTTTCTGGTACGCCCGAAACCCGAAGGCCGTGTTCTCAGGATGACCACCCTCGCCATGATCGGCCTGTTTTCTCTGGCGGCATTGTTCAGTCTCAAAGCCGCGTTTTTCAGTAAGCGGGAGAAGGCATAAATGGAACACGCGCTAAAAACCCGGATGGGCCTTTTCGGAGTTCTGGTTGCGCTGTTTCTGTTCAACTTTGCTGAGACCTGGATGGAGGACATGCTGAAAGGATCGGAAACGTTTGACCGGGGATACCAGATCGCGCGGGCGTTTGATCAATTGGAAGGCAAGATACGATTCCAGAATCAGGCCGCACCTTCGATGAAAGCCATCGGTGGATTTTCATTGTCTTATTTTCTGCTGTTCCCCGTGTTGTTGCTCGGGACGGCTGTGGCCCTTGCGCGGCGCAAGCAGGTAAGACCCTTTCGCGTTTTCACAGTAACCCTCACCACCAACTACCTGCTCAGTCTGCCATTTTTTATTTTCTTCCCGGTGCCGGAGCGTTGGGCCTACCCCGGTGCCAACGCCACCTTGTGGTCGGATCTTCTATCGACCCGACTGATAGAAATCATCCGTCCAATCAGCGGCCTCGACAATTGTTTTCCCAGCGTGCATGTTTCTTTTTCTATTATCACACTCATCGTTGCCTACCGTTATCGCCTGAAGTACAGACACAGCATCGCCTGTCTTGCACTTTCGGTGGCACTCTCCACATTTGCTTTAGGAATTCACTGGCTACCGGATATCGCCATGGGCAGTGTGATGGCGGTATTGGCCTTCGGCGTGGCAACCGTGGTGGACCGCCGCTACGATGAACCGGAAGTCGAAGAATTGCCCACGGTGACAGAGACCACGATGGCATCGGCACCTCTTGATTTATCCAAAGGCAACCGCGTGTTCATCAGCTACCGACGGGAACGCGGATCGGAACTGGCGCGGGTGGTGCATTCTGAGTTGGAGCGGCGCGGCGTTCCCTGTTTCCTCGATGTGGACGATCTGGGAGCGGAACACTTTGACCAGCGTCTGCTTAAAGAAATCGAATCGACCACCAACTTCATCGTCATACTTTCGCCCGGCGCGCTCGACCGATGCCACACCCCCGGCGACTGGTTGCGCAAAGAGATCGGGCACGCCATCCTGATGAAACGAAATATTATCCCACTACTGGTTGATGGCTTTGAATTTCCCAAGCAGAAGGAACTGCCGGAAGAGTTGCGTGAACTGGTGCGTCACAATGGCGTGCGGTATTCACACGAATACTTTTCCGCCACCTTTGAAAAACTGTTTTCTTTTCTGGATGTTGATTGACCACAGGGAGGAAACGCAAAACATTCAACTAGGGAGCAAGCAAAGACTCAATCCCTTTACTTTACCTAAAAATTAAACTACGCCACTTCAGCTTCGAAGGTTTTCTCTTTTAAGACGATTTATTTTTTCAACATCTGCATTTTCCAGCCTGGACAGTGTAAATTCAAAAACAAACTTATTTTCATAATTCCCAGGTCTTTGGGTGTCATAAAACCCATAATAATCGCCGTTGGTAATAGACACATATTTGATAGCCTGGTTCGGCCTTAGAGCGTAGTCGAAAACCTGCCTAATTGCCTCAGCCGCTTTAGGGTGGCTCCGATTAAAAGCCCTGTCCTTTTTAACCTCAACAGCTAATATACTTTGGTCATTGGTTTGCAACAATATATCAATACTGTGAACTTGAAATCTGATTTCCTCTTGAGAACCATATCCAAGAATATTAAAAAATCTTTCCACTAAGGATTCGCACTCCCTCTCTGAATGATTACGTTGCATCAACACCTCAATTTGCCCAGTCAAAGGTGCTAATTCATTAACTAAAGAATTCAATTCAGTAGAGTTCGAAGTTCTAGTAATGGCTTGAGGGACTCTATTCCCATCCCTTCCGCCTCCTGGCAGGCTTTCAAAAGGGTCCTGTTTTTCAATTGAATTAAGGTGACTTAGCAGGCTAAACAAACTGTCAGGTTCTAAAACAGCCGCCTTCAATCTGTTTGGAGCAACCCTTCTTATTCCAGGCAAGGTTCTAGGGTTTTGATTATTGTAGTTAAAAGTCCTAGCCAATTTTGAGTACTCAATTGAAATTTCTTTCATTGAATCCAAAAAATAAATATGCTTCCAATCACTCCCTACTGGCCAGAGTGGAATTAGTACTTCTGTTATTTCTTTATCCACAATTTTGCCTTGGTATCGAAAATAAGAAACTCCATTTGGTTTAAATAGAACATAATCGCCTTTTTCCATTTGGTCAAAAATCGCCCTTCCTTTTTTCCTCGAAGATGTAGCCCAACAATATACCCCAATTTCCGAAACTGAATTCACCCGAACACGATCTACAACTGCATCAGGAAGACCCAAATTCAATAGTTGTTGAAAAGAAACAATTTGCGCAACTGTCCTTTGAAGGTTTTCTTGGCTGGCGGGAGTTAGAAAGAGATTTTCCATAGCGATATATTATAAAAGAAAAAGGGTTCTCATGTCTTTTAAAAGGGGCAAGGCCTTTCTTGACTACAAGTGGAGAATCACCCTGCTCTCTGCTGGCTGTGCGCCAGCACCTTCGCGTCCCTCTTTCCTTCGGCCTCGCTCAGGACAGGCTCTGCGCCAGAACCCATCTTGTGTCACTGCCGCCCTTCGACAAGCTCTGGGTGACA
>JAJDBF010000066.1 GCA_029261535.1 Nitrospinaceae bacterium
CTCGCCAATCCCAACGGTCTTCGGGGATTTCGGAAATGCAGTCCTTTCCGTCAGTAAGATTCTGCCAAAATTCATCGAGGTTATCGGCCATGGGAAATCTACCAGACATTCCAATGATCGCAATGGGGGCCTGGTGGTCGGGGCTGTGATTCCGGTCGGCAAACCGCCGGCGTTTGGATTTAAAAGCGATTTCAGCCGATAACTGTGCTTGTGCTGCAAAGGGCTGGTCGACAGCGCCATAATAACGATGCATCGCTTCGCTCTGTTCATCGAGCAAATAATGTATCAGTGAATTGAGATTCTTATGCTCAAAGAACACCGTTGGCAGTAGACTTAATCCCAGTGTTTCATTCAGTTGGTTAGTAAATTGTGTGAGTAAAACCGAATCGAAGCCGTAATCGCTAATATCATCGTCGCCATTCAGGTTTTGCGGTTTTATTTTAAGCAGTTGACTCACCATCTGCAGTAAATCGTGACGAAGATGCTCGGCCAGAGTGCTGTCATGTTTGATTGTGTGCTGTATTCGTTTGGCCGGCTCAATTATTCCGAATAATTTTTCTCTTAATTTTTGGCGATCACCCTGAACGACCAGCAGCTTAGATTGATCACTGCAGAGTGCGTCCGCAAACGCCTGTTTGCCTGCATCTGTTGATAGAGGCACCATCCCTGTTCTTTGCTGAATCATGGCTTGGGTTTGCCTATCGACCTGCATGCCACCCTCGCACCAAAATGGCCAGGCGATGGATTTGTAATTGTGGCGCACCGCAAAGGCATCCAGAAAAGCATTGGCCCCGGAATAATCGGCTTGGCCCAAGTTCCCGACAGCGCCCGCAATGGACGAGAAAAAGACAACAAAATCAGGAGTCGCTTTATGGCGCTTAAACGCTTGATAAAGGTTCCAGGCGCCACGCACCTTCGAGGCCATCACCACATCGATCTCTTGTTCGGTTTTATTTAAGATAAAGTTATCGCGAATCAGTCCTGCACCGTGGATAATGCCATTGAGTCGGCCATAATTATCGTGGATGGTTTTTATCGTCTGCTTGACATCAGAAAGTTTGCTGATGTCACAAGGGATATAATCAAATTCAGTTTCGGTTTTGGGCGATTCTGAGCGACCGGTTAAAATTACTTTTGTGTCCTTAATCGTGCTGAGATATTTGGCAAAAATATGGCCCAAACCGCCGGCGCCTCCGATAATCATATAGACACCACCGGGTTTAATACTATCTGTTATCTCACCCGGCTGAATTGTTACTTCTATCAGCTGCTTAACCTGACGTTGCTTAGCTGACAGATAACGAACTTCAACATCGGTCATATCTTGCGCTTCGCGTGCCATAATCGCGGTGCGGTTGGTGGTGGCCAGTTTCGGCAGCACAACTACCTTCCCCTGTATCCTGGGATTTTCTAATGAAGCGGTTTTGAGCAGGCCGACAATCGGCGCGTAGCAATACTCCGGCACCGTGTCGGCAACGGTAAAAATCAGAGTCCGAATCTCTGTGGGTCTGCTTGCAAGTATCTCTTTTACTTGATTGAACACCAGCTTAAACGATGAGATGATTTTTTTAGGCGTACTGGTCGCCGTGAACGGCAACTCAAAATGCTTAAAGTCTACTTTAATGCCACTGAGGTTTAAGGCTTGAACGTGCCACTGGCTGGTGGCATAGAGCACATCGGTCTCTTTCTCTTGACTCGGGATCGCTTCCGGTGTAAGAACTAATTGGCGAGTAGTTAATTCTCTTAACTGAACGAGGACATCGCCGACTTCATTGAGCACGGCGATATCGTACGTGGCTGCACTAATGCCGGTATGATCACCGCAGCGGGTCACATGGCTGTAAATTACATTCGGTAAGGCGCTAAAAAAGTGGGCTGTTTTGAGAGCAAAAGGTACGTGGGGAGTGGCGTCGGGCGCCGTTGGCTTATCAAATAAAAACCCAATGCACGCTTGCAGGGCGCTGTCCAAAACGGCAGGATTAAACTCGAAGCCGGATGGCGTCGGCAGTTCAATCCTGGCCAGCACCTCTTGATCGTTGTAGTGCAGGTTTTTGATGCCTTGGAAGCTGGGCCCGTAAGTAATGCCCAGTTCTTTGTAGGTGCCATAAAGCTGTTCGCGCTCGATCGATTGTTTGCACCGCTCCTGTATGCTTTTGATATCGCGCGACGGCGGTCTTTCGTGCATCTCTCCAATAATCACTTTGCCCTGGCTGTGGATATAATCCCCGGTGGTCGTTACCTCATAGGCCACACCATCGGATTCGGGGTATAATCCAATTGTCACCGATTTGGATTCATTCCCCACCCGCATCGGGCTGGGCCAGATCACATCCTCAATGCATGCCGCCGCTCCGGCGCCGGCTTGTCTTGCAGCCTCCCTGGCCATTTCCAAATAGACCACTCCAGGCAAAATTTTCTCATCGAATACACGGTGGTCATTTAGAAAAAACTCGCGGCCCGTGAAGGTGCTCCTGAATTGTTGTTGCTCTAAAGTAGAAGTATTTTCATGCACTAAAGGATGCAATCGGTGAAATCGGTCTTCGTTCTGCCCACTTCCTTCATCATCTTCGATCCAATAACGCGCCCTGGCAAAGGGATATGTCGGCGCTGAGATACGTTTCGGTTTTCGTTCGCCATAGATCCGGTTCCAGTCGATTTCCAGGCCTTTAGCCCATACTTCGGCAAGTTTTTTTATTTTGTCTTTGGCTATCCATTTTTGAATCATTTCCTCGGAATCTTCATCATGGGCTAAGGCATTAAACCCGTTGCCGTTACTTCTCACGCTCCCGTGAAAACAGTTGTCAATGATCCCTTTTTCGACAATGAAATCGTCTAATTTTCTAATCAACTCGTCCTTACTACCAACGATAAATGCGACCCGGTTTTCCATCGCTTCGCGGCCGACTTGAAAAGTATAGGCGATATCGCAGAGGTTTGCCGTTCCAGGCTCAGGGTTCGAGATGATGAAATCAGACAATTTTCTTGAGTACTCGCGAAGTTGTTCTTCCGTCCTGGCAGACAATACGATCAATTGAGATTTCTGATTTCTGATTTCTGATTTCTGATTTACAGCGCTTCTGCTTACTATTAA
>JAJDBF010000067.1 GCA_029261535.1 Nitrospinaceae bacterium
ACCAACATTTCTAATTCCGTGCATGATTGGAATCACAGGGCATTAGGTTTGGCGTTTTAGTCATTGTCGTTTAGGGATTTATTTGCGATTTGAGTATTGAAATTTAGTGTTTTCCCAGTTCGAAGCTTTTCGAACTGGGTCAAGGACGTCTTGCTGAACCGAGTGGATGGTTTTACCGCTGAAACGATCGATTTCAGCCCGGCATTTGAGGAGCTTATAGCTCTCTTCATTTCCCAACGCTTTGCATATAGAGCGGAAAAGACCGTCACCGAAAATTGCTCTTGATCGAGAAGCGAGGTCGTCAATATCTCTATTTCCCCCGTTTCGAGTTCAATCTTACCCAGAGCTTCAAACGGATTATTCAAAGAGAACGATTCGAAACAATATCCAGGTGTATTATCGTTTCGGATTTCCCGGGCGCTGATCAAATAGCCAAACGCAGCATCCTGACATTCAATTTTGAAGCTGATATTTTTCCCCGAAAAATCGCTGTGATCCTCGATTATGGGGAAAACATCGTCGTCATCGGGAAATTCATCTGTTGGATCGACAATTTTAACCATGTGCGTATTTACAGGCTCACGATTAGGGGAAAGAAATGGTGGCCGATCGTCGCTGATAGGTCAGAGCACGACGGACAACTCACATGACTACATTAAAATGCAAGATCTGATGCTTCAGGACACGCACCTAGAACCTATGATTGAACCTGGCGATCGTGCCGTCTCACGTAAATTTCTCCAAAGTAATAGTAATTTACAAATGGTATAGTTGGGGAAGTTCGCCAATTCCTAAAGAAAAAGCCCCTCGAAACCGAAGTTCCGATCTCGCAGTGTTCTTCTGGCGCAATGAAACGCTGAAGTTTCTTGTAGCCGCAGACCCGCACCAGTTCGTTGAGCTTCGCATCTGAAGTGACCGGCTCAAATGCGCCACGTCGCCATGCTTGGTAGAGCCTGTCCGGGGGCGTATGTCAGACACTAGTTAATGTGATAAGCAACCGCCGTATTTGTTCGGTTACTTGTCACTTTGGGGATCTCGGGCAAAAACCGAGAGGCTCTTGGCTTGGAAACGCTCACGGCGTTGATTACGTCATCGCCGGCGGCTATGCATTGACTTTTCACGGCGCGCCGCGATTTTCGGGTGATATTGACATTTACGTACAGCCCAATACAGAGAATGCCACGCGTATACTCGCTTCGTTGGGATCTCGGGGGCAGACCTTGAAATTGCATTAAAGGGCGGCGTTGAAGCAAGAGGGCTGGATAATATCCGAGCCGTCGGCTCGATCCCAGATTCCATTTCAGGATTGGAATTTATAGAGAGTTGAGTGTAACTTGCGAGACGATCTTACCTCAAATTAGCAATGTCAAAATTTGACCCCGAGTTGGTTATTGGCCCCGAACTGGTTTTGTAGAGGGTATTGACCTGCATTTTTCGTATACCTTCTACTGCTAACAGGGATATCGCTTATGTTCGTCGCCTTTGCTCGGCAACTTTCATGAGAAATGCGGGCTAATGTGGTTCCGGGAAATGTAACAGGTTGTGGTGATTTCGGTCACTACGTCGGAAGTGCTACTCAAATCGTCTGGCCAAGCTGCTGAAAGGGGTCGTTGCTGATTGCTGTGCCAATTTCATAGGAGCCTGGATCAGGTGCGGAGTGAATATTGCTGCAAGTGAGAGGGAAACAATGTCAGATGCACTCTATGCTGTGCCAAGAACAAATGTAAGGCAGGAGGACTGTTGGTTTTACCATACAGTCGATCTGCCTGGGACAGGAGTTATCGAGGGCCATTGGGATTTGCGAGGCATGACTGGTCAATATCTAGGCAATATAGAACTCACCCGTAAACGTGTTTTGGAAATCGGGCCGGCGAACGGGTTTGTGACCGCTTACATGGAGCAGCAAGGCGCTGACGTGGTTGCAGTGGAGCAACCAGAGAGTGCTGTATGGGATTTCGTGCCCTACCACATTCGGGATGACAAGCATTGGAATTCCCTCATCATGAGAAAGCGCCGGGTGAATGAGCAGGTGAAGAATGCCTTTTGGTTAACGCATCAGTCGCTGGAACTTCGTTCTAAAGTGCACTACGGCAAAGTCGCGGAACTGCCAGAAGGTCTCGGCATGTTCGATGTCAGTGTTATTGCATTGGTACTAACCCACATGCGTGATCCCTTTGCGGCGATCATTGAATGTGCCAAGCGGACCCGCGAGAAACTCGTGATTGTGGAACGAACACATGTCGAGAACGAACTACAGGAAAAACCTCTCATGCAACTCATTCCGGATCGCGACAACAATAGCTATGGTTCTTGGTGGTATTTTTCAGACAGGTTCTTCACCCAGCTTTGCGAAGTAATGGGCTTTCGTGACATCACGGTGTCCAAATGCCATCCTCTTGTGCATGGGAAACCGTATCCCGTGACCACATTCGTTGCCAGTTGGTGAACGCTGTTTAAGGCGACACCGTGAGTTTCGGGGTCTGACCGAAAGCGTCGATTAAAAGATGAAAAGACCTCCGAGTCATAGCTTGAAATTGCTTTTTAGAGGCGGTGTTGGAGTAAAACGACTGGATAATATCGGAGCTTGCGGCTTAATTCCGAATCCATTTTCAGGATTGGAATCAGACGAAAGTTGAGGGTAATTGAGCTAGATGTATTGGCAACGGTTTCCGGTGATGATTTGCGGATTCATCTATGATATCTGAGCGTTGCGGTATGTCTCTCCCAGCACTCACATACGCCGCGACGACATTGGCCTCGTGAATATTTGAAAGAATTGGATAATTTTCATGCAACTTGCAACTGAGACACTTGCCACGGCCGAGGATTTATTGGCGCAACCGCGCGACGGAATGAAACGGGAACTCTTGTGGGGAAGGATTGAAGGTATGTCACCGACCGGTTTTCAGCACGGAGCCGTAACCTCAACAGTGTGCTATTGGATTACGAAACATGTCCGGGAAAATCAACTGGGCCAAGTATGTGCGGCTGAAACCGGATTTCTTCTTAGCCGCGCTCCGGATTTGGTGCGCGCTCCGGATGTGGCATTCATACAAACAGCGAATCTCCCCGGGGGAGACATCACCGGATACGCTGAGATTGCTCCAGATTTGGTGGTGGAGGTACTCTCACCCAATGATCGATTCGTCCGCGTTGAGGAAAAAGCGCGTTGCTGGTTGCAGCATGGCACCACTGAGGTTTGGGTTGTCGACCCGGAAAATCGGCGTGTTTTATTGTATACACAGGGCAATTTGATTCAGGATTTGGCCGGATCCGACACGATCAAGAGCGACGATGTATTGCCCGGTTTCAGGCTGAAGGTCGAAGATATTTTTCGATAACACATGAGTAACCTGTTGGCGAACGCAGACTTCTGCAACGGTAAGGATCGGCGTCGCAGCTCACGTGCAACATACGGCCGCAGAGGCCTGCGGCCCTCCGGAAACGTTGTCGGGACGACGTACAAATTCATGTCGTATGCAGACGCCGTGAAGAAAAGGGGAAATGCTTTTGTTGACCCCTTATCGAACGGCGTCCAGCTATCTGACTCTCTCTCTCCGGGTCCCCTAACTGATTTGTTGAATGTCCAGGTTGCCATGACTTGCGGTTACATCACTGTTGCTGCCGGAAGCTTGCGATATGTTGACATGGCGGTTGATCTGGCCCTGTCACTCAAGGAAAAAGACGACAAGGCGATTGCCCTGATTCTTGATCCCGAACTCAAGCCTCGGGTATCGTCGCGATCGTTGAGCGTATTCGACCACGTCGCGACCCACTCACATCCTATTGAAAGGAAATATCTCAGCAAGCTCGCAATAGGCCATATATCGCCGTTTGACCGAACGATCTTTCTTGATGCCGATATGCTGGCCGTTCATGCGCCTGGTGAGTTCTGGACCCGGCTGGAGCGTTACAGGTTTGCCGTACAGGGGGAGTACTTGACTCAGGCTGATCACCGGTCTCATTATCGCGTGAAAACAAATGAGCTGATGAAAGACTTTATGGTCAATCGTTATCTGAAGTGCGGAAGTGCGTTCATGTATTTCGAAAAGAACGCAGGCATCAGGATCATGGATGATTGCCGCCAGCTCGCCCGTCGGTGGATAGGTGACAAGCGACTGTCAACCAAATACAAAATCAATCGTTTTTTTTCGCATGAGTGGATTCTCGGCATTGTCGGCGGCGCCCTTGACAATGCCATCATTGATGAACCACTGGCATTCCCTTACGATATCGCGGCAGTCACTCCCCGCGCCTTTACAACTCCCTTCATTCATGTGGGAAAACCGCCTGGCGCTGCATTGATGGCGTATCTGCAAACTGCCATCACATGCCGCCGGAAGCAATTCGGGATCCCATTAACCTCCTGGCCGGCCTGGAATTGGAAGATGCATAAAGGCGCCCCCCGCAGCCTGTCCGACTTGTACCCCTTCCTGCTGTCGATATGGTCCCGGGTCCAGCATTCGTTGCTGTATTCATACTCGTGATTCTTGATAAGTGGCTGGACCGCACCGGCAGTGCCGCAGCTCGCGTGGCCGAAAGTGCGCATGGCCGCGAAGGCGGGGGCCTCGTTACAACTCGTCGACCGTCACGATGTTGAGACCGGAAACACGTTTCCATGCTTGATCAATCGTCAGTCTCCGGACCGCGTCGGCATCGTGAGAATCTCGATATACGTGATCATCGAGGTAACCAGCTGTACGTCTGCTTCGCTTACCATATCAAGAAATGCATCTATCCGGTCGATATACGCTTCGTTTTCTTCGAAGAAATAAATAATTGGCGCCGTATCGATGAACACCAGCTGATTCGTTTTGAGCGTCAGTCCCACTGAGATCGTTCCTGTTCCATATACGCGTCCGTATCCACGGACCGCCAAAGCGCCTTTCCCAGTCCTTTTGCCTTGCGGAAGTCGAGACGTCCACTGGATCGACGCCCGGGAGCGTCGCAAGGAACAAGTTTGGCAATCTTCTTTCCAGAGCGTTCGATGATAATCTCCTCTCCGGTAATCGAAACGATGTCGAGTAATCTGCCAAAGCCCTTTCTGGGGAACAATGGGGTCACCCATTAAGGTTGTTTGCAAGTTCAGGCAGACCCCAATTGCAGGAAAAACCAAAAGAAAATTATCTTTTTTCGTTTCTGGAGTTGATGAGTAGGACCCTTTCTTCATTGGGCAGGCGCACTGAGCCGCACCCGGTTATGGAAGGATATTTCTTATCAGATTCCAAGCCACCGATTTCCAATGGTAATGATTCT
>JAJDBF010000068.1 GCA_029261535.1 Nitrospinaceae bacterium
AACCCTGCGGCGCAGACTCTCGCTTCATCATCAGAAGGACTCCAAAATAAGGAAGGATTTATCAAAACACAAACGCTACACATATAAGATAAACATCAACTCTGTTTTATTCCGGCAACAGGCCCCTTTCTTAACTACAAGGGGGGAATCATCCTTCTCTTTGCTGGCCTCTTCCCTTCGACAGGCTCAGGGCAGGCCTCCGCGCGAGCACCCGTAAGGTCCGTTGCCGCCCTTCGACAAGCTCAGGATGACAACGGAAAGGCTAAAACCTAAACAAAAAAATTCCAAGGCGAGATTCTTTCTCACCCTTCGGGCTCATCAGAATGACAGGCGGTGGTTTTCTTGTTTTTTGTTAGCCCCACCGCTAGGTGGGTGCAGGCTGTACAATTTATTTTTGCTCGTTCGTTGTTGCGCTAGCAGACGATGCGACATCTCCAACCGAGATTTGAAACGCTCCTGCAACTTTGAATCATTACCGACCTTCCGTTCGATATCCCGCGTCACACGACCCAGATACACTTTCAACTTCTTCAATGATTTTCTTGCACGCTTCATCTGACGCGCATGACGGTAGCGGCCTTGCATCACCAACGTCTGTTTCGATTTACGCGTGTACGATTGACGAAGTTCAACTCCGAAAACCTTCGCGTCCGCTACCAGCTTGACTCTCAGACGGTGGTACAATTTTGCATCGGTCGGACCGCTAGGCGCGGGGACAACAAACTGACCGTTGATAGCATCATTGGTTACGCGCATTCTAGCGATTCTCGTCAGCCGTGCGCAAGCACCCTTTGCTATTTTGAAGCCTGAAAAAAATCAGGTAGATTTCTTTGCATTGGGAAACAGTGGCAGGTATTCGCCATAACCTTCCTGCTCCATCGTTTCCACCGGAATAAATTTCAAGCTGGCAGAGTTGATGCAGTAACGCAGACCGGTCGTTTTAGGTCCGTCATCGAACAGGTGCCCCAAATGCGAATCTGCATTTTTCGAGCGCACTTCGATGCGCACCATGAAAAAGGTCGAGTCCTTTTTCTCGATCACATTTTCTGTCACCAGAGGCCGGTCGAACGATGGCCAGCCGGTGCCCGACTCAAACTTGTTGGTCGAACTGAACAGCGGCTCGCCAGACACGATATCGACATAGATACCGTCTGCATGATTGTCCCAGTATTTATTATTGAAGGGAGACTCAGTGCCTTCCTTCTGCGTCACCTTGTATTGCAAAGCGGTCAATCGTTCTTTCAACTCTTCATTCGATGGTTTGCTATAGGATTGGGTCATAGTGGCTACCTTTATGGGAACACCTCTGGCATCGGCTTCTGGTCGCGAGTGGGGCTTGTTAGACAAGGTCTCACCAGTTGCCGCTATTGAAGATGCTGAATTATTAGAGGCCTTTTTAATTTTGTATTGACGATCATCACCCCAGAACTTGTCGATGAACTGATCGCGACCGGAACGGGACCGATAAAAATGATAACGGACCGGGCTCTTTTTATAATAGTCCTGATGATAATCTTCCGCCGCGAAAAATTCCATCACCTTAATAACGGGAGTCACAATATTTTTGTCAAAGCGTCCGCTTTTCATCAAACGGTCTTTAGATGCCTGCGCCTTCATTTTTTGCGAATCGTTGTGATAGAAAATTCCCGTGGTGTATTGCTGACCCCGGTCAACAAACTGACCCTTGTCATCAGTGGGATCGATATTGCGCCACAACACTTCCAGCAGATCGTTGTAAGAAACTTTTGCTGAATCGTAAGTTATCTGAATAGCTTCCACGTGACCGGTGGAACCGTGGGACACTTCCTTGTAGGTGGGGTCTTGCTTGTGTCCACCGGTGTAACCGGAGACCACCTGATGCACTCCCGGAATTTTTTCAAACGGCGACTCCATGCACCAGAAACATCCACCGGCAAAAGTGGCGACACTCAACGCTGATGAGGACCCTTCGCTCATCTTGTCTTGTTTCATTTCCGAGCCCTTGTCGCCCATGGAAAATGCCGTCAGGCTCGTCACCGCTATTGCCACTGCGCTTGCCAGTAGAATCGAAACCAGGTTTGTTTTTTTCATTGCTCGATATCCTTTATTTTTCTTCAGGCCCTCGGGCCTTTCGTATGGAATTTTAAAACGCCGCGTTTTTTAACTTGCCGGTTGGTCGAGCTTATCCGGGGTAACTTACATAATGATTTTTTTTCTGCGACCAACCCAACCCATACGCGGAGGCATTCAAAGAATATCACAGCCCTTTCAAATGGGTCCCATTGGGCAACATCATGAAGGAGAGATCGTAGCCTGAGCTAATACCGGGCCTGTCGAGAAAACAGATTGAGCCTTTTAAAACAATAGGTTATTATGTAACTAGTGAAAGATGGCAAGACCTTTTAAGATAACTCCCTGCTTCAAGCGATGGTGATGGAGCAGAAAGCAAAGGTAAACTCATGGGAAAATTCACCGGCACCTTGACTACCTCGGCGAAGTTTCGTATGGAGGCCAGTCTACCCACCAAAAAGAAAAAAATATTCAGTCGTTCCAAAAAAGACAAAGGAAAAGAAAAAAAAGAATACAACGATTATTTGGAAGATATCTGTCAATTGATCGATCGTTACCACAGCACTCCAAAGTACCTGGTCATGCAACGCCAGGAAATTTTAATGGAAATAATCACCGCCTGTTCCAGTTGCGCTGGCCCCGGTCTTGCCGACCGGGATGATCCCCTTCACATAAAAGCCATCAAAGCTCTGGGGTATTTTTGTATTGGAAAAATCCAACGCGAACAGGCACGCGCCGAGACAATCGAAAAACTGGTTAACACGACAGGGCCTAGAGGCCTTCGCGGAGCCTTTCGATTTGAAAAACTGAATAAACCGGGGCTCCCCGGGATGCGCGGTGACGATTTGACGAAATTGACCGGCGATGATGCGTTAATGGAAGAAACGCTCCTTCAGGAATATGGCATAGAACTGACGGGAAACGATGGTCAGGATTATTACATGCTGAAAAAACTGATCAAAGAAGCACGCGGAACAGGGAATGCCGGTGTTTCCAAATGGGGATTGATCTATATGGATCAGGATCAACGCAATCGCTATAAATTATCTTTTACCACCAATCAGGTTTTGAGAAATGGCAATCCCTATACGACGGTGGACAGAGATGAGAATATCTATGCCGCATCCCCGGCAGGAACAATTTTTGCCTGTTCCGTTATTGACGAAGGCAGAAAAGACTTTACCGCCATTTATGAGCGTATGGGATTCAATACGGGTGCGTTTATGCACCACACCTCTTTCCTTTCGGGTGCAGATGTTTTATGCGCCGGGACCCTGGTGGTCAATGCCGGGCGATTACTTTCTATCACCAACATGAGCGGGCACTATAAACCTGACATCAATAACCTGCAGGGTATCTGCGCCGCCATTATTGGAGCAGGGTATGACCCCCGCACGGATGGGTTCGCCTCGTTTTGGGATTTTGATGGAGATATTTTTCCGCACTTGAAAACGACCCCTAGCCGGGGCAATCCAACGGGCGGTAATTTATTCGATTTTCCGCTGGCTGAATTTGTCCGCGATGGGCATATGATCAGTAATCCTGCAAGTTATGCCCAGCATCCTATTGTCGCGCCCGTTGCGGCTCCAGCTTCGACCTGGGTTACGGGAACCGTGGGTGCGGGCTCTGGGAAGGGTAAAGGCAAAAGAGGAAATTTTTTAAGAGGTGGTTGAAACCATCTGGATCAAATGATTTCTTTCATTCAGGGAGTAGCCATTTTGCGTACGAGGTTTTCCAGGTCGGTGTCACCGGTGAGTTCGAGGAACAGGTCCTCAAGGTGCTCATGATCTTTCTTTGCCAGACTCCGCAGGTCGTCCATCGTCCCCAGCGCGATCACTTTCCCATGCTGAATGATTCCGATACGGTCGCACATCGCCTGAGCAATTCCCAATGAATGGGTCGACATAAAAATGGTCGCCCCTTTTTTGCAGATATCGATGAACAGGTCCTTCACCTGCCGCGCTCCCTTGGGATCAAGCCCGACGATGGGTTCATCCACGATGAGAACTTTCGGATCGTGCAAGAGGGCACCGGAGATGACAAGCTTCTGTTTCATGCCGTGCGAATAGCCTTCGATCAACTCCCCGCCGTGATTCGTCAGGTCAAAAAATTCCAGAAAGCGATGTGATTTTTCTTCAGCGACCGCAGAATCCATTTCGTAAATATCGGCGATGAAGGCCAGATATTCCAGGCCGGTGAGTTTGTCGTAGATGAAGGGGCGGTCCGGGATGTAGCCGATCATTTTTTTGGCGGTGACCGGAGTGTCGACGATATTTTTTCCGCCGATCAGAATGCGACCGCTTGAGGGTTTGAGAATGCCCACCAGCATTTTGATGGTGGTGGTTTTACCGGCACCATTGGGGCCGAGGCATCCAAAAAATTCTCCCGCCGGGATGTTTAAATCAATCCCGTCAACAGCGGTGAACGTGCCGTAGTGTTTGACCAGGTTTTGAATTTGTATCAACGGGTCACCTGATTTCAAATGAGTCAAAGCCCTGCGGAGTGGTCCATTCGATATCCACCGTTTCCACATCCGCCAGGGGAGGGCCTTCATGGCACCACTTGATAAAATCATCAAGCGCAGACCCCTCGGCCAAAATTTCTACGGTGCCTTCAGGGCAATTTCGCACCCAGCCGGAGACACCCAGTCGGCTTGCTTCTTTAGCCGTTGAAGCGCGGAACCAGACTCCCTGCACCTTGCCGCGAACCTGCAAACGCGCGGCTTTTATTCTGTTCACGTCTCGCGGTTGCATTGGTCGTAGAGGTTCTGCACCTCACGATAAATTCCAAACTTACTGCCGTCGCCGATTTTCCCGCCGAACTTTCCAAGGTCCCGCATGATGCGCTGGAACTCGGAAATCGAACCCGTAAAATTCTGGATGAGTGGACGGAAATAAGCCTGCTCCTCTTCATCCAGCCGGTCGGCGATAACCAGAAGCCGTTTTTTGAGTGGTTCAAAGTCTTTAGCCATGCCGACTATAGTAATGCCAGGGCCGTAAGTTTTCAAGGACCACCTCGCGGTGGGGCCAACGGGCCAACCATCAATGAGCGGTTGATATTTTAAGAGCGCAGGGAGAACTGTGTAGTCAATAAACAAGCCAAGTTTAATTATCCTTCCCCTTTCAAGGGAGGGGTCATCAGTACAACCTCCCCTGGTTCCCCTCCTTTAAGAAGGAGGGGAATATATATGAATTTCAAGGTTATGCCAAGGTCTCCTTTAAAAGAGGGAATATTAAAGCCTGCCGAAAAATACTTCCCGTTGCCCGTGCGGCGAGCACCATGCCTTGACAGATCGATATATTTTATGGTATATATCGTTAATTATTTCAACAACATAATCGTTTTCATCAAACTGTATGGACACTTCTCTTTTCGACTGGCAACCGATCCTCATCACATTAAAGTTGGCGGCGACCACTGTTTTGCTTTTGCTGGTGGTGGGCACGCCCATTGCCTGGTGGCTGGCGCACACCAAAAAACGCTGGCGAATTCTGGTCGAGGCCGTGGTCGCTCTGCCGCTGGTTTTACCGCCCACCGTGTTGGGGTTTTATTTGTTGATCGCGCTCGGCACCAACGGCATGATTGGCGGCTGGTTTCAGACGGTCACCGGCGATTCGCTGGCGTTTTCATTCACCGGCCTTGTGATCGCCTCTTCCCTTTACTCTTTGCCGTTTGTGGTGCAACCCCTGCAAGGCGCGTTCGAGGCAGTGGGCCGGGCTCCACTGGAAGTTGCTTCAACTTTGCGGGCTTCACCTCTGGACGCTTTCATGACGGTGGCCTCTCCGTTAGCTCTGCGTGGTTACATCACCGCCATCGTTCTTGGTTTCGCACACACATTGGGAGAGTTCGGTGTGGTGCTGATGGTGGGCGGCAACATCCCCGGTGAAACCCGGGTGATCTCTATTGCCATTTACGATCATGTCGAGTCGCTCGAATACATGCAGGCGCATTTTCTTTCAGCCGGTTTGCTGGTATTTTCTTTTCTGGTCCTGTTAACCGTCTACGCCCTCAACCGCCGACTGCCGGTGCATCTTTCATGAGTGCACGTTTGGCGGCACGCATCAAGACCGGTTATCCGGGGTTTCAACTGGATGTTGATCTGTCCCTGCCGCTTGACGGAGTCACCGTGGTGTTTGGTCCCTCCGGTTGTGGCAAAACCACGTTACTGCGTTGTCTCTCCGGCTTGGAAGAATCCGATAGCGGGTTCATCAAGTTTGGCGATTCTATTTGGCAGAGTGACGAAAATTTTTTACCGCCGCACTTGCGGCCCATTGGGTTTGTCTTTCAGGATGCACGTTTGTTTCCTCATAAAACGGTGCACGCCAATCTACTTTACGGTTACCAGAGAATTTCACCAGCGGAGCGCAGGATCGCACCGGATCAGGTGGTCGGGTTGTTGGGGTTGGAGCAACTGCTGGAACGTTTCCCTAAAAATCTGTCCGCAGGAGAGAAGCAACGGGTGGCTATCGGACGCGCTCTTCTGACCAGCCCCGGAATTTTGATGATGGACGAACCGCTGGCCAATCTCGACATGGAACGTAAACAGGACATCCTGCCATATCTTGCGAAGATGCGCAGTGAGCTCAACATCCCGATTCTCTACGTCAGTCATTCGCTCGACGAGGTTCTGCAACTGGTCGACACACTGGTCCTGCTTGATAACGGACGGGTGCAGGCGGTGGGTCCTGCACGCGAGGTTCTGGTGGAGCTTGACCCTCTGCGTCAACCACCATCGTCTCTGGCGGGAACCCTGCTGGACACAACGGTTGAAGCGCATGAAGAGGAATACAGTCTGACTCGCCTGAAATTTTGCGATCAACCCCTGCATGTTCCCAAACAAAACCTGGAAGTGGGGCAAGCCCTGCGTTTGCATGTGTTGGCGCGGGATGTCAGCCTGGTGACTGGCCCACGGGATATTCAAACGAGTGTGCTGAATATTCTGGAAGGTCGGGTGAGTGCCATCGAGACGGCAGGGCAGGATGAACATTCGGTCAACGTGTTGGTCGACATCGGGCAACCGCTACTTGTGAGCATCACTCGAAAATCGCTTGCCAACCTGCAACTGAAACCGGGCCAAAGCGTATTTGCCCACATCAAGGCCCTCAGGATGATCCATTGACCGAGGCTGGGGTTTGGTTGAAATGAAGCAGGAAAGTTTCTTTATTCTTCGGCTTCGGCGGGGGTCGCGCCCTGCGATGGGTTCTTGTTCTTCAATCGGCTGAGGCGAGAAGTCATGATGGAACGGATGCGCCTGATGCCGGGGTTGTCCGGCGGGAGTTTTCTGTAAACATCCTGGGTCAGGACAGAGAGGACGCAATCTTCAAGAGCCCGAACATTGGCGGTGCGCACACAATCCGATATCAATGCCATTTCACCGAAGACATCTTTTTCTTTCAGAATGGCCAGGTCTTTCTGGTTGCCCTGGGCATCAATTTGAAACACTTCCACCGTTCCCTGCTCGATGATAAAGGCACTGGTTCCGTGAGTTCCCTGTCGGATGATGAATTTTCCTTTAGAGATTTCACGTCGGGCATATATCCCCATCACCACTCCAAAAAAAAGGGCCTGAACAGGCCAAGTTGAAAATCTTACTCATTCAATTTAAGGGAAGAACACCTGAATTTCAAGAGTGGGAGGAAAAACATCGAGCGGAAATTTTTCTTACCCGCCCATCTCGCTTTCAATATTGGGATTGAGCTTGATCGCCATCTGATAATGTTTTTGTGCCGCGTCTTCGTTGCCGACCAGTTCGTTGATCATGCATAAATTATAATGGGCCTTGGCAAGTTTTGGATTGATGCGGACGGCTTGATTGAAGGGTGCCAGAGCTTCCTGATAATTTTGTAGCTTGTAAAAAACATCTCCCAGCTGGAAATGAATTTCCGCTTCCCGGGGCATCACCTTGGCCGCCATTTTCATAGGATCGACCGCGTCCTGATAGCGTTTGGCCTTCATGTAGACCATTCCCAGTTGATACAAGGCCCGACCTTCCCTGGGGTTTTTGCTCAGCACATTTTTTAGTTTGGCGATTTCGTTTTCAACCGGGTCCCCACCACCTGCCGGTTTAGCCGCCGGGGCCGATTTCGCGGGAGCCTTCGGAGCGGCGACCGGGGTTTGCGGAGTCGAAGCCTGTTGTACCGATTCCTGTTGGGCTTCTTTCAAAGCTTGTTGCGCTTCTTCCAATTCGGTTGTCAGGCTGGCCACCTGCTCCTCCAACTGGGCACGCGCTCCCTTAAGAGCTTCTTCTGATTTTTGCAATTTTTCGATTTCCTGATTCAACTCAGTATCGTGAACCGTTTCCTGCGCCGACTCCATGATGGCTTCTTCCAGTCGGGACTGCGATTCCTTGACTTGGTTATTCAGCTCATCTCTTTCCGTTTTCAGCTTTTCCAGACTTTCATTGCTCTGGTCCAATTCTTTCTGCAAGGATTCGGCGGCACCCGATCCCTTGGCCGCTTCATCCAACTGATTGCGTGCGGCCTTGATCTCGGCTTCCATCGTGTCTTTTTCGGTCTTGAAGGCTTCGCGATCTGCTTGCAGTTTTTCGATTTCTTTTTCCAAGCCCTCTGCGGCGCCGGTCCCTTTGGCAGACTCCTTCCAGGCTTCGTCGAGTTTCGCGTTCAGTTCGCGAATTTCCCCATCATATTTTTCTATTTCTTTATTAAAATCCTCTTCCTTCCTTTTCCAGGATTCCTGTTCATTTTGCAAGGCTTCCAGGGCACCGGCACTTTTTGCGGATTCCTTGAGTGCCTGCTCGGCCTGCTCACTTGAAGCCTCTATTTCCGATTTCATGCGGTCACGTTCGGAGGCATCGAGTTCAATCTGGTTGGCAAGCACCAACACCTTGTCACTTTCCTCGCGGGATTCATTTTCCAGTTTCTTTTTTTCTTCGTCCCACTCTTCCTGTGATTTTTTCAGTTCTTCCAGTTCAGTGCGCAGGACATCGGCGGCTCCGGCTTCCTTGGCCGATTCGGTCCTGGCTTCTTCAAGCTGGGTCTGGATCTCATTGGCGTTATCTTCTGCCGTTTTCCGTTCCAGACCAGCGAGTTCAACTTTGTGGCTCAGGTTGGTGCCTTCGTCAATCAATTCACCGATCTGTTTTTCCAGTTCCTTGATTTTTTCTCCAAAGCTTTCTTCCAACTCGGCTTTCTGGATTTGACTGCTACTCTCCAAAGCATCGATCTGGGTTTTAAAGTCCTGTTCCTGGATGCTGACTTTGTCTTTGAGTTCAGATTCAGTTTTCCTGAGGGCTTCAACTTCTTTCTGGATGGCTTCGCTGATGCCGGCACCTTCTGCCGCCTGTTTTTGGGCGGCTTCCAGTTTGAAACGGACTTCCTTCAGTTCACTTTCAAATTTTGTCTGGGCACTTTCAGTGTCCGTTGCATGTTTCTGTTCAACCTGTTTTAATTGCAACTCTAGGCGATCGCGCTCCAGTTGGATGCCTTCCTGCTGAGTTCGCATTTCCTCAAGCTCAACCTGAATTTCCGTGTTGGCGGTGCCTTCCACAGCACCGCTCAATTGAGCCAGTTCCAACTGCTCCCTCGCCTCACGCAACTGTTCTTCCAGATGGCGACGCATGTCGGTTTCGTATTGAAGATCTTGCGTTGCCTTGTAGATTTCTTCGGTACTGGCTTTCAGGGAAGTTTGCGCTTCTTCGAGTTTTTCAATTTCATCCTTGAGTTCGTTGTCAGAGGCCCCGGTTTTGGATTTGAGCGCGAGGATTTTTAAACGATCTTCAAGTTTACGTCTCTGCTCGATCTCCGACTGTAACTCGCGGGTCAGCTTGTAAACATTATCGGTTCTTTCGGAGAGTTGATCTTCGGCGCGGCGGCGTTTGCTGATTTCATTTTCCATCTCAACAGTAGAAGCACCGCCACTACCATCGCCACCACCACCGGATTTAGACAAGGTCTCGATTCGGGCCTGCGCATTGGCCAGTTGGTCCTCCAGGCTTTTCTGGTTCTGGACGACCGTTTCCAGTTCGGTTTTCGGGACAAAATCACCGCCCACATCAAGCGTGCCGGATTTGATTTGTTCCTCCAAAGTTTCGCGCGCACTCGTTTCCTCCTTGAGCTTCTTCTTGGCAACATCAAGCTCTCGTGTCCGTTCTTTCAGCGACTGCTGAAGATTAGTCAGGACATCGGTGAGTGTTTGCGCAACGCCTTTGGGTGAATTGGCCATAGAAAATAGAATCCTGCCAGCGAGGCAGGCCTTGCACTTTAAAGTTTAAACCGACCAGTGGTTGAAAACCCCTGCCGGAGGCAATTGAAAGTAATTGCGGACTGCCAAAACAGAAGGCAGACCATGGGGTCACGCCACCGTCCGGGCGATTACCAATGGGAACTCAGAATCCTGACTGTCGCGCCAGGCAACCTGCATTCTTTACCAAAAGGACCACTCGCAATGGACAGCCATTGCCTGAGCCGGTTTCTATATTATCGCTTTTGAATCAAACCTTTTTATCTAAATTTTGGAGGACTGTCAACCTTCAGGATGGAAGAATGCCGGAACCCTGAATGTAAGGGTAATTCTTCGAATATAAAGGGCTTTTCCAATCTCCATCAAACTTCAGGGGTTTCAGTTTACCGCTGATTTGGGAAAAGTCACTATTTCTTGTACAAGGGGTTGAGCCGGGCGGCTTCCCCTGAATATTTCTGGGCCATTTCCGGATTGCCCAGAATGGCAAATATGACTCCCAGCACTTTATGCGCTTCGGCAAATTCGGGCTCGGCTGAGACCGCTTTTTTCAGGGGTTCTATCGCGTCTTCGTATTGGCCCACCAGCATGTAGGCCAGGCCGAGGTTGTAATGGGACTCCGCCCAGTCGGGGGCGAGATAGGATGCTTCCTGGAAGGCATCGATCATCTCATCATAGCGTTTCAACCCGTCAAAGGCCTTGGCCAGCCCAAAATGAACCCGCGCATTTTCGGGATCGAGTTGGACCGCTTTTTGAAACGGGGGCAGGGCTTCCTCAAAATTGAGCTCGGCAAGAAATGCGTGCCCCAGAGCCAGCCACGCTTCTAAATTATCCGGGTTTTCATCCGCCGCCTTTTTTAAATCCGGAATCGGGTTTGGCGGTTCTTCGCTCTCACTCACTGGAGCTCTCCTTTAATCTTTCCATTGTCGGGTCTGGGAAAACCGGTTCATGCGGATACCGCCCTGTCTCAAGCCGGTCAGCACGTCGAGCGAAGGAATAAATATCCGGGTGGCGCGGGCAGACCGCACACCATCGTCTCCCCACATCAGGTTCTGCTGGTCTTCATCCATCCAGTCTTCCAGCAGGGTATCGAGTTTACCCGAGTTCTGGTGGAACACTTGCAGATGACTTCCTTTTTTTGCGCCTTCATTCAATTCCATCCTCCGGATCAGGACCTGATCGGTCAATTCCTGTTGCTTAAGCATGGAGTTCAGGGAAGGCAGTAAAGACTTTGTGTACAAGAGTGGGTGTTCCACTTCCATCTGCAACAGAAACGTGCCTCGCTCAAATTCAGCTTCTTCGCCGGGAATCCAAATGCTTTCCGGAAATACCGGGTCTCTTTCAGGCGGCGTGTCCCACAGCAATTCGCGGTCTTCGACAACCCGCACCAGAGTGCCCAGGTTATTGTTCACTTTGTTGACCAGTTTGTTTATCAGGTTACGGTCGGTGGAAGTGTAGCTGACCCAAAGATCACCCTCACCTTCAGTGATCTCACGATCGCCTGATTCCAGCGTCTCAAAAGGCTGGAGTTGGCGCGGAGACAGGCCGTGCCAGGCCAAGGTCCAGAACATAAAGCCAAAACCCACGGTGACCCTGAGTTGCTCCCCAGGATGAGCCTGGGCCAGTTGATGCCCAAGACCGGGGATCATCACGGAAAACTGCCCGACCGTCATGGAAGTCATGGGAAGATCGTACAGTTCAAAAACCTGGACACGGTTGTATTGGAACGGGGTGGGGATAATCCCGGATTGTGGACGAGCCATGAGAAATCCAACGGTTTCAGAGTGCAAGCCACACTTTAACCCAACCGGAATCAAAAAAGAAACAGGAGCCGAAAATTTCGGCTCCTGTTCAATCCCCGCAGAAGGGTGAGTGGTTCTGTTTTTTTTTCAGCTTTTGGGCAGCAGTTTTACCTAATAATAATTGATTTCAAAGGTCTCTGGAAAACGGAGGTCGAGATTCTTTTTAACCCATTTCGGGATCGTTTTCTGGCCTGTGGAAATCAGGCTGATTTTGTTTTCAGTGTCATTGAAGTTTTGCCAGAAATTTTTTGACAATGATTGAGATTGAAGAACTTTTTTAACCGATCCATTAGGTTTTTTAATTCGCACTTCATAAAGCATTTTTACCTCCGGTCTACAAACAACCTTGGTTAGGGTTAGTCAGGACAGGCGTTAACTGGGCGAACCTGCTTTTTGGCCCATAAATTTTTCGGTAACACTAATAATGCAATCCCTATGCCAAATTTTAACTGAGGGGTTGTCGTGTAGGAAACCACAGTATAAAAAGGGATTACGCTGTTTTGAGGTAGTTGGTATTTTTTTTAACGAATGGAAATCCGGGCAAATTGATTTTTACCTGTAGGTTTTTTCGTGCATATTAGACGTTTGTCCCCAGAGTTTTCACAGTGATATTTATGAGATCCCGGGCTTTAGCAACCTGATAAGGTGAGTCCTTTTATGAAATTTTCCACCCAATGCCCAAAAATTCAGCGGAAATCATAGAAAGACGCGCCGATTCTATAAACCGTTAATTCCATCTTTCCACAGACCGTAATTTCCGTTAGGCTGGGTCGGTACTAATTCCCGGACATCCTTTTTTGCCATCAACGGGATTGCAAGCTGGTGCCTCGCCCCCTACCGTATTTTAAAATTTATTCTTCAACGGATGACCATGACAGAACCCCGTAACCTGGACGCTTATTTCGAACGAATCCACTTCAAGGAATCTCCTGACGTGTGTATCGAAACCCTGCAAAGCCTGCACGTTGGACATTGTCTCAACATCCCTTTTGAAAACCTGGACATTCATCTGGGGCATTCAATCTCACTGGAGCCGGATCACCTGTTCAGCAAAATGGTCGAACAGAACCGCGGCGGCTATTGTTATGAAATGAACGGGTTGTTCGCCTGCGTTCTTAAGGAACTCGGGTTCACGGTGACGGGGTTGATGGCGCGGGTGCTGATCCATAGAAAACCGGAACCGCGCAATCATCAGGTGTTGTGCGTGCATGTGGAGGGACGTGACTGGCTGGTGGACGTGGGCCATGGAGGACGCGGATTGGTGGCACCCATTCCGCTTGAAGACCGGCAGATAGAAAAACAGTTCGCGGACACCCTTCGCCTGGTCGCAAACCCGCATGGGCACTGGACCCTGCAAACGCTCATTGAAGACCAATGGGAAACTCAGTACGAATTCAACCTGTCACCCTACCAGCCGATCGATTACAAGCCGGGGAACTACTACCATTCCACATCACCCGAATCCCTCTTCACCCGAATCACCCTTTGCACCCTGCCGACCACCGAAGGTTTTATCCAACTGCGCAACCAACACCTGACCATCACAGCCAACGGAAAAGCGGTCACCGAAAAGGCGCATTCACTGGAGGAGTACCACCAACTGCTCAAAAAGAATTTTAATATTGAATTGGCAGGTGAACTTCTTCCACCCTGGTAATCCACTTGCGTGGGGGCTGACTGGCTGAAACTGTTTAACAGTTTCTGAGCGCATGGCAGACCTCGCGGTCGGCGGAAAAAACCACAGCATGTTATTCTGAGCGAAGCCCTTCGACAGGCTCAGGATAAACTCCTGGAGAGAAGGGTCGCACCTTGAATTTTTTTGTTTTGGTTTTAGCCTTTCCGTTGTCACCCTGAGCCTGTCGAAGGAAAGGGCGGCAATGGACTTTGCGGATGCTGGCGCACAGCCAGCAAAAAGCAGGGTAATTCTCAACCTATAGTCAATGAAGGACCCTACCCCTTTCCTTTCCCGAGCACATTTTTCGGGGAAGGTCATTTTCATATTAAGTATATTTATCCAGGTTCCGATAGGTTGGGGAAAACGGAAGGAATTTTATTATGAACCTGCAAAACAGAAGCCAACCCTGTTACCAAAAGTCCAGGAGAATTCTTTATATTTACCAAGGCCAACCTGAAAACCTTCAAACTTATATCTTGACCCTTTCCAGAATTTTCCCAAAAAGTAAAATTGTGTTGGGCAAACGGTCAGACGATCCCTTAGATTCTGTCCCGAAAAATGTATCAATCGTAGAAATAGACCTGACCACCCCTTGGACTTCTGTGCAATTGAAAGAGTTTAGGAGCTTGCTGGAAGGGGTGCCGTGGGATGTGACATTTGTTCAGGGAATATCTGATCATTTTCTGGCGGATTCAAGAAGCCCAATTCGATGGTTTGGCCTCTTAAAAGAATTTCATAAAAAATTTGATATTAATTACCTTTCTTCTCATTTGGAAGTTCAAAATTTAAATGAAGTGATCGGTTTTTGGGCTGGGCCGGTAACATTGGCTAAGGCGGGATTGGTGGTCGAGCGCCCAGGGGTTTCCTCAGGCTCCAAACTCGATGCTTTATATGAGTTAGTTATGAAGAGGCCAAAGAAGGACGTGGTGGTAGAAATTGGCAGGTATTTTGGTCGGTCTACCCTCGCCATTGCACATGCCATTAAAGCTTCGGGAAGCGGAAAGCTGATTTCCATCGACCCTGTTCTACAGGCAGGCATTCTTGAGGCAATGGAAGAGGAGGGCTTGTCCTCTTTTGTGGAAATTTGGAACCAAACCTCAGGCAAGGCTCATGGTCGATGGTGCAAAGAGAAAGGTGGTCAAACCATTGGCATGATATTCGTGGATGGGGATCACAGTTATGAAGAAGCCTCCGCCGATATTCACAACTGGTCTTCACATCTGGTCCCCGATGGAATTATGGCTGTAGATGACTATACCTCTGAATATCCGGGGGTGCTAAAGGCTGTTAACGAAACCATCCTTTGGTCGGATAAGTTTTATGATATTCAGTTCAAAGGAGATCTTATAATTGCGCGTAAAAAGTGAGCGCATATGACCTGCCTCAGTTAGGAAAATTGACTACAAGTGGAAAATCTTCCTGCTCTTTGCTGGCTGTGCGCCAGCACCCACCTTGCGGTGAGCCAGCGAGCAGAAGCTTTTCTGAACACATATGTTTTTTGAGCGCATCGCAAAATACTTTTCGTTTGCTGACCGCAAGGTCCGCGTCCCTCTTCGGGGAAGAGGGAATATTGTATTGCATCAAAATCAAAAGCCAAGGCGGGATTCTTCACTTCGCCCTGCTTCGTTCAGAATACCATGCGGTGGTTTTCGTTAGCTGACCGCAAGGTCCGTCGCCCCTCCGGCGAGGAGTCAGAATGACATTCGGGGGAAGCCAGGTGTTCCCCTGAGCTTGTCGAAGGGCAACAACGGACCTTACAGATGTTCAAGAGTCGCTATTCGCGTTCTTGAATGCGCACGGCAAACGAAAAACAAAAATCTTTTTGTCCTGCGCTCAGAAAATATTGTTTGCTCATTCAGGGTCAGCCCATTAGCCCCACCGCAAGGTGGGGGCGTGGGGAGGAGGGATTACTCCTTGTCCGTTTTGTCGGAAGATGACAGGTTTTGTTTTTCACGGGCCAGAGTTTGTAAGCCATCGAGTACGGTTTTGAAGTCACCCTTGAGATCAAATTCCTGAACACTGAGATCACCTGCCTGGAGGTGGGCGGCGTGGCGGCGGAAGGCTCTCAGGTTTGCTACCAGTTCATTGGTCTTCACAACCAGTTCGCCCAATTCATCGCGGGTGATGGCATCCAGCGGTTTCTGCCTGAAATCTCCTGCATTCAAACCGTCCAGGGTCTGATTCAATCCTTCCAGAGGGGCACTGATTCCCCGAGTGATAGTCGCACCCAACACCCCGCTGATCAACCCGCCAACGATGAACCAGCCGACCAGAATCACGATCAGGAAATGGGTCTGCTTGTCTACACTGACATGATCCGCTTCCAGTAATTCATTCTGACTGGCAACCATTTCATTCAGGAGATGGTTGATCGTCGCGGCAACAGGGGCCGCCTCCGTCTTCAATTTATAGTGAGCCTTGTTCCATTGTTCACTGGCCCGAATCGTGATGATTTGTTGCACCAGCGGTGCCATCTCGGCTCGTGCATCGCTCAGGCGTTTGAGAGCTTCCTGTTGCTGGTCAGAAAGAATGGAGGCACGCGTTTCCAGTTCGATATAATACCGACTATTGATATTCCACTGGTGCTCAAATTCCTCCTTAAATACATCGGCACCGGACAAGAGATATTCTTCAATTTTTTCAATAGCCAGACCGGTCGTCGCTTCTATATCGGTCATCAAAGAAGCCAGTCCTCTTCGTTCCCGGGTCTGCGGATTGCGCAACTCGAGTTTGAGCATTTGGGTGAGGTTGCTGACGATCACATGTTCCAGGGGATCCACTTGATGAAAAAATATTTTTCGCGCCGGGGTATTATCTTCCGTCCGCGCAATGTCTTCTATCTCCTCCTGATACATCCGGAATAAATCAATATCCGTCCCGATTTTCTGAAGCCGCCGAACGTTCTCTTTATCGGTCCAATCAGTTGACAGGACATTCAACTTTTGCAGAGAAGCATCGATCTGGCTGGCCCAGGCCTCTTCACGTTCTTTTTTGAACTGATCCTCGCCAAGAATAATCCAGCCGCGCAAAGATGCCAGGGAATGGTTCATCCCGTTGAGCATCATTAAACTTGCCAAGGCTGTCGGGGTCCTGAGGACCACAACCCGATGGGTGGTGGATTCTATTTCCTTCACCATCTGGATGATGACCAGAATGATTACCAACAAAATCAGGATGACCAAGGTAAATCCTGCAAATACTTTGGTTCGGATCCGCATATTTAAAAACCGGGGAAGCACAAAATTCTCCTAACTCAAGAAGTGACTTGCTTACGAATATTATCCAAGAAGGGGTTGCTCATAATACTAGTTCAACCCGTCCCTTGTCGAGGTCATAAAAAGCTCCGATGGCCTGCAATTCACCCGTGGCGACTTTTTCTGCCAAAATGGGTAGGCATTTTTTTAGCTCGACCACTCTGCTTCTTACATTGGCGCGGCAGGAGCTGTCGACTGCATCGCCCTCCATGTCCCTGGTGGATTCCACCGCATCTTTCAATTCTACTTAATTGCACATCCCGGTTTCTGAGTTCATCAGAGTCGGAACTTTGGATCCAACTTAAGGCTTTTGTTACCGAGTTCATCAAAAAACCGGTTCATGTCATCTACATGAGTGTCGGTCAGTTCTTCTTCAATCCATTCCACACAGTCCTGAAAATTTTCAAAGCAATAGTGTTCAGGCACCAGACCGGGGATGATATTAATGCGTTGCATCATGCGCTTTGGCTGATCCTGCACGCCCGAGAACACCACGGCAATATTTCTGCCTTCGAGAGTCTGGACCACGTCCTCCACGGCATACAATCCAGTCTGATCAATATAAGGAACGCGCTTCATTCTGAATATCACCACGCGAACATCAGGTAGCTTCTTGGAAATTTCAAGGAACGCCGGCGCGAACCCAAAAAATATTGGGCCGTTAAAATGTTTTACGAATATTTTTTCAGCGACATTCTCGGGAATTGTTTCATCATTCCAGGCAATTTCTGGAAAGAAATTTTTCAGAGGAGCTATTTCCACCGCGTCTGTCACTTGATCGCTCATCTGCTTCATAAAAAGAACAGATGCCAGGATCAACCCTGCGGCAACCGCCTGGATCAGATCGACAAAAATGGTCAATCCCAGCACCAGGAGCATCACCACCGCATCGGCCCGAGGTATCTGAGTTAAATGGCGGAATCCCCGGTAGTCGATAATACCGATCCCGACCGTGATCAGGATTCCCGCCAGCACTGGCAGAGGGATCAGGGAAGCGTAGGGACCGAGTCCCAGTAAAATAGTCAGTAACAGCGCCCCGTGAATAATTCCCGAGAGACCGGTTATGCCGCCGGAGTTTATATTGACCAGGGTCCGCATAGTCGCCCCGGCGCCGGGCAAGCCGCCGATAACACCCGCCAGCATGTTTCCCAAACCCTGCCCGACCAGTTCCTGATTGCTGTTGTGTTTGGTCTTGGTGACATTGTCCGCGATCACCGAGGTGAGGAGGGAGTCAATAGCCCCGAGCAGGGCAAGGGTCAATGCCAGTTTGATGATGAGTCCTAACCCCAGTGCTGAAAAATGAATTTCTCCAATTCTCAATTCAGGCAAACCGCTTGGGATCTCTCCGATAATCGGCACATTCAAGTCAGTCCATGTGGACAGAGTGGTGAGGAGTAACAGAGCCACCAAGGTGCTGGGAATGCTTTTGGTGATTTTTGGAAATATGTAGATGATGGCGATGGTGGCAGAGGTCAACAACATCGCTTCCACATTAAAATTGGCAAGCCCGGAAGGGAATTCCTTGAACACACCGACGATGGATTTTGGCGACACCTGGCCCATGAAGGGGAATATCTGCAGGATGATGATAATAAATCCGATTCCTGACATGAATCCGGAGACCACGGGATACGGAATGTACTGAATATAGACACCAAGTTTTAGCAAACCAAAGGCAAGCAGGAAAATACCGGCAAGAAAAAAAATAGCGATGATAGTGCCATAAGCCGCTTCCAGGGACCCGGCCTGTTCAATTGCGCTGATCACCACCAGACTGGAAACCACGGTCATCGGCCCGGTGGGGCCACTGATCTGGGAGGGAGTCCCGCCAAAGAGAGCGGCTACAATTCCAAGAGCGATGGCACCATACAAACCCGCTACGGCACCCAGTCCGGATTGTACGCCAAACGCCAATGCCAGCGGCAGGGCAACAATCCCGGCCGTGATCCCACCAAAGAGGTCGCCCCTGATATGGTTAAACCCTACCGTGGTTCTGAATTTCATCTAATACACTTAATCCTGGCAAACAGGGTGAACCTCGACCCGGTGAAAATTATTAAATATAAGCCTATGTTCTGGTCATGATCCTTTCGGTTTTATATGAGTCGAGGTCCTGGATTTTGACAAGGCTTGATGTTTGTCCAGGCCTCTCACTGACAACTCCAAGCCTTTCTCTTTGAATTCCTCTTTCCATTCCTCGATTTTTGCCATTACCGTATGGCCCACAAGTCTGGTTTCCGCAAAATCCAGAGTCACGGACCTCCCCTCTTCATAGAAGTCACTAAGATGTTTTCGTAAAGGAATCCACGTACAAAACATGGCGGAGTCTCGAACAGAAATTAAAGCCGGCTGGTTTCCTTCTGACACGACTTGGGCATTCAATTTGAAAAATGAACGTAGGGGAACCCCATAGAAAATGTTAATAAGAATGTTCACGGCAATTCCAATAAAGATTCCCTTCAACAGGTCCGTTGCCAGTACAGCCACTATCGTCGATATAAAAATAATAAACTGGTCCTTTCCCAAGCGATACATATGTAAAAACTCTTTGGGGGAGGCCAGGCGGAACCCTGTAAACACCAACAGCGCTCCCAGGGCGGCAAGCGGAATATGATTGATCACAGCCGGGATCAGGGCAACACAAAACAGTAAAAATATTCCATGAAAGAAATTGGAAAACCGGGTTCTTGCCCCGTTGTCAATATTGGCCCGGCTCCGAACAATCTCTGAAATCATGGGAAGGCCGCCAATAAATGATGAAACAGTATTGCCTAACCCAATGGCCACCATGTCCCGGTCCATATTTGTTTTTCGCTGCCACGGATCTATCTCATCAACCGCCTTGGCACTCAACAAACTTTCCAGACTTCCTATGAGGGCAAACAAAATCACATACGTTATTCCTGTTTGGGTCAACAGACCCGAAAAATCCGGAAGGGTAATCGCGTTGAATAAATTGCTTGGAACATTGACCAGGAAATCCGCACCTATGTCGTAGTGCTTGTTGTTAAAAATATAAAACCCTTCCGCGCCAATCCCTAATACCATTCCCAGGGGGACCGCTACCATCAACAACACCATGGGCGCAGGAATAATTTTTAATTTGGGGTTTTTAATCCAGGTAAATGCAATAAGAATGATAAGGCTTAAAATGCCAATCAAACCTACTCTGGGATTCATGTTTGCAATAAAAGAAGGAATGCTCGCAAGCAACTCCAGAGGAGTTCCCTCCGGGTGCAGTCCCAAAAGAACAGGAAACTGTTTGGCAATGATAATAATTCCAATGGAAGCCAGCAAACCATGTATCGCCGCCGCTGGAAAAAACTCCCCAATGATTCCGGCTCGAAATATTCCGAATAATATCTGGATAACCCCGGCAGCGACTCCAACCCCCAAGGCTAAACGGTAGGCTTGATAGTCCTTGACCAGGTCCTCACCCCCGGTAAACCCGAATTCCGTGACACAACCAAGAGCAATGACAATCAATCCTGCCGCAGGGCCTTTTATGGAGAGTTCTGAGTTGCTGAGGAAGGTGGCAACTAAACCGCCAATAATCGCGGTAAAGATACCGGCAATCGCAGGATAACCAGAGGCAAGGGATATCCCCAGGCAGAGGGGCAAAGCAATTAGAAAAACTAAAAACCCCGAAAGGAAGTCTTTTTGGAAATGGGTTTTTAACCCGACAAGGTTTCCTCTAGGAACTTCGGTAGGATCGGATGGCATAATCATGGGTATTGCTACCACTAATGTAGAAGTTCAAATTAATTGGTACCGGTTTAGTTCTAGTCAAAAAATTATCAAACCTAAACCCTACCGTGGTTCTGAATTTCATCTGACACACTTAATCCTGGTAAACAGGGTAGAAAAAAAATCGAACTCTTGCTAAATCAAGAACCTGAGACAGTAAGTATTATCCAGTATCGAATTTTTGGAAAGTACCGTCAACCTTTTTTAAAAAGCAGTTAACTTATGCAATTGCAAATAGTACCTTTCTAGATCTTTTACTGAAAACATGCCTACAATTTTACCCTCTCTTGTCACGGGAATATGGCGAATGCGCTTTTTCTCTACAATAGCACCGGCTTCAGCAACTGATTGAGCGACATCAATGGTATTTGCAATTGTTGTCATTACGGAGGATACCTTAACTTCACCAGGATCGCATTCTCCTTTTAAGAATAAATGCATCCAATCCATTTTAGTGATGATTCCAACGTATTTTCCATGATCTTTCACTAAAAGAGCACTAATATTGTTCTGACACATTTCGTCAATCGCTTCGTGAACGTATTTATCATGATTGATTGAGAAAATTTGATTGCTCATGTATTCGCCGACCATACTCATTGAGAACCTCTCTGTTTAAAGGGCATCTTACAGCAATCGTTTCGGGCAAAATTTTTTACCGATAGGGGTCTGCCCAGCGGTCCGGGTTGCCCAGCCTCAGAACGTTGCTTTCTTCCTCTCCCAGGTTGATTTCCCTTGGAAAACAGGAGGCCGGGGTGGAAGGAGACGACCACCCCGGCCACATGAGGTTTGAAGGTGAAAACCTCTTGTTTTTATATTTTCAAACTATCATAAAAATAGTATGATAAAATTAGAATTATTAATATTCGATAGTTTGTATATTTCAGTTTCTTTTTTTCAAGCTATTTAGGTGACCCGTAACATGGCCTGGCTCAACTATCATCACTTGTATTACTTTTGGATTACTGCAAAAGAAGGGAGTATCAGGGATGCTTCTAAAAAACTTGGCATTGGACAGCCGACCATCAGCACTCAAATAAAAAGTCTGGAAGAGTCTTTAAATCAAAATCTCTTCAAACGAAAAAACCGAAGGTTATTTCTTACTGAAGCTGGAAAGATCGTCCTGGATTATGCCAATCAAATATTCTCCCTGGGCAACGAACTTTTGGAAGTGATAAAGGATGAAACGTTTTCTAAACGAATTAACCTTCATGCCGGGGTTCTCGACAGTGTGCCCAAGGTGCTTGTGCAATCACTGATCCACTCCGCACAAAAAATAGGCCCCTGTGTTATTTCTGTACTTGAAGGGGAAGGAGATCATCTCTTCAGGGAGCTTCAGTCTCATAGGATAGATTTGGTTATTTCAAATTACCCACCCACCATTGGAGATACAAAACAATTTTTTTCCAGACTGTTAGCCAAGATTCCTGTCGCCATTTTTGCGGCGAAAAGTTTTCGCTCATTGAAACGAAAGTTCCCGGACGCTCTTCAAGACATGCCGCTAATCATGCCATCACACCACAGTAAGCTTCGCCACGATTTGAACCATTATTTTCAAACCAAAAATATTACCGTCGATGTGATTGTCGAAACTCAAGATACCAGTATTCAAAAAATACTTGGAGCGGAAGGAATGGGCTTGATCCCCTTGCCAGCGTTTGCCGGTGAGGACCTTGTGAAAAATGGCAAACTCATCAAGCTTGGAACCCTGCAAGGGGTGACTGAGGATTTCTGGCTGATTTCAAGTCCCAGGAAAATTCCAAATCCGATTGCCCAGGGGTTGATGAAAACTTTTACCTGGAAGACAAAACTTTAACCCAGTCTGTAATGGCCTGAAACGTTGGATCAATTGATTGAAAACTGTAAAACGGGGAGACCGTTCTGCAAAAACCTGTCATTTGCAAAAAGAGGATTCAGTGTATAATGCGCACCTGATTCAACCGGGAAATGTCTGGGTCGATTTTAGAGCAACCTGATAACTCCATCATGAATAATGAATTTATGAGAGAAGATTCGCATCACATTCCTATGCAAGATGTATCGGAGTTTCCCATCCAGCGGTCGCCCGATTGCCAGGATTGGGAAGATGTCAGTCAGGAAAAGCTCGATGCTATGTTGACCGCATTGTCAGATGAGCGGGTGAAAGTTTTTCTGGGCGTATTGAGGGGCGGCAGTTTTCCCCGTCATCAGGACTATTATTATCGGATCTGTCCGCATAACAAAAACTACACTTAGCCCGTCCCCGTGTCGCACGACCCCAACAGCCTCTCTTGAATGCCCTCCGTCCTCCAGCGAATGTTCCCCAACCACAAGTGTAGTTATTAATGAAGAATGAAAGCCTGGCGGTCCCGTTTCATATCGTTCTGGTTTGCCCGGAGATTCCCCCGAACACAGGCAATATTGGTCGACTGTGCGTCGCTACCGGTGCCCCCTTGCACCTGGTCGATCCGCTTGGGTTTGATATCTCCGACCCGCAGGTGAAACGCGCTGGCCTGGATTACTGGCAACACCTCTCACTCGTTCGCCATAAAAACCTGGAGCAGTATTTAACCGACACGCCATCGGAGGTGCCGCAGGTTCTGCTCACGAAAAAAGCAGAGCAGTCGCTGTACGACCATCAATTTGAAGCCGGAACGCATCTGGTGTTTGGTAATGAAACGTCAGGATTGCCGGAGGGGTTTATGGCCGAGAAGGGGAGGGTGCGTTTGCGCATCCCGATGGTTGACGACCGGGTGAGGTCGCTCAATCTTTCGACTGCGGTCGGGATCGTTCTTTATGAAGCCATCCGGCAATTGAACTCAGGTAAACAGGATCAGGCCGGTTGAAGGGAGACGCTCAGGAACATTTGTCCCTCGCCCAGTTGAAAAGGAACACAAAAATGAACACCACTTTCCTTTGGAAAACCATTGTCTTCATCAGATAACCATTTGGATTCAGGAAAACCAAGCTGAAGCTCAAGTTCCGTACCCTCCGCGAGGGGATCGCCGTCCGGGTGAATCATCTTGTGACAGAGCCCCGCCATCTCTGTTAAGTGGGGCTTGACTGCCCCGCCAATGATATTGTTGAGTTCACCGACAATGCCGCACACCATTTCCGTATCGACTTCGCCGAACAAGGTTTCGTAAATCGTGCAGGCCGCTTTTTTGGGAAACAAAAGCATCAGCACAAATTTCATCCCGGATTTGGTGTCGGAAAGATCGAGAGAAGAAATCAGGTCTCCCGAGACTTCTGTCTCACCGCAGGGCTCTCCCGGTTGCGCCTGCACCATATATTGCCCCAAACCCTCAACCGTGCTTTGCACAAAGACATCGATCAGTTTGCCCGGCACCCCTTCACCTTCGGCACCCTCTGGTGAATGAGGATCATTTTTTTCCTCTGAAGGTTCGTTATATCGCTCGCTCTCTGACAGGCAAACAAAGCCGTTGTTGCCATTACCAATGCGGTTGAGCATTTCAGCAAGATCCCTGGGATGAAACGGTTTGCTCAAAAGGCCGTTTCCTCCGGCACTCAGGATATCCGCCATCAACTGCGCCGAGCCTTCGGAACTGATCATAAGAAACCTGACCGTGTTGATTGCCTCATCGGAATTGCCCCTGATATCCGCCAGCAATTCCAGACCGTCTTTACACTTCATGTGGCGACCGGCGGTTACCAGATCAAAAGGCATCAAATCAGCCATCATCGAAGCTTGATTGCCATCCCTCGCCAACGTGATGTTTTCTCCCTTCAATCCCATTTGGACAAGATAGTTTTTGATGAGACGACCCATCACTGCAGAGTTGTCTGCCACCAGCACCTTCCAATCCTGAATACTTTTTTCCATTGTTACCATGTCCTTAAATGATTTTTTTATCTTAAGGGCACCTAAAAAAATTCTTTTGGCCGCGAGCAGACCTAGATTTTAGAGGGTCTGCGAGTTGCCGGAACAGAACATATCGAATGATTAGAGGTCCTCTTAAAAACTCTTGAACAAAAATTTTCATACTCGCCATTTTCACAACGAGACCTTGGCATCACTCAAAAAGCAAAGTCCAAGGCGAGATTCTTCACGCCGCTCCGCTTTGTTCAGCGGTTCTTGAACAGGAGAACTTGCCCTTACCCTGTCGAAGTGAGGCCTCCACTTTTCAGTTTTTCAAGAAGCCCTTATGCAAAGCTCTCTTTCACAACCTGCGCCCTCCTGCCAGTAGAATATTCACCTCTGAAATTAACCGGACCCAGGGCACTCAAACACGCATCAGAAAATCTTCCCAGATATTAAAAACTATTAATACCCCATTAATCGGCACTTAATATTTTTTTCATATAGTGCTTATAGAACATCCGGGAAAGCCAATTTCCTTGCATTAAGTAGAAAGGATGCTCCCGGATTTGACAACACCTGAAAGCAGTTTTTTTTTCACCCAGAACCACTTTTCATCACCCCTGAGGTAGGAGGACACCATGAACAAGAAACTGATAATCGCGCTGACAGTCGTAGCTGGAATGATGGTAAGTACAACCGCCCAGGCAGGCGGCAAATGCCCTCAGCCAAGAAAAACAAAATCGGCTCCGGCCAATATCGCAAAACTCGCGATACCGGGTTCAGCCGATGTGGCGGCAGGTAAAGTATTGTATCAAAAAGCCGCCAAGCCGATGGCCTGCAAAATGTGCCATGGCAAAAAGGGCGATGGCAACGGCAAACTGGGCAAGGCTTTGAAACCCAATCCTCGAAATTTCACCTGTGAGTCCACCATGGCCAAAGTATCCCCCGGTCAGATGTTCTGGATCATCAAAAACGGTTCCAAGGGCACTGGTATGACCGCTCACGGGAAATCACTGTCTGACAAGGATATCTGGAATGTGATCAAGTACGTTCGCACCGATTTCCTGAAGGAATAGAAATTTCAGTGGATACAAAAACCGAATTCTGGCCGGGAACTCCAACGGATAACCTTTCACGCTCACCCGGCTTAATCCATAAATCAAGGAGAACCAGATCATGAAAACCAAAAACAAATTAGTACCTATCCTGATGACTCTCTTACTGCTTGGCATGGCAGGGGTCGCCTCTGATGCCCTGGCCAAGAAAAAGAAGTACAAAGCCGGAAGCGTTGCTGGCGGTGGTAGCATCAGTGGTGTTGTTTCCCTTAAAGGCGATGCACCTGCGCCGATCATGGAAGATTTGAGCAAAGGTAAAAATGTAGAATTCTGCGTGAC
>JAJDBF010000069.1 GCA_029261535.1 Nitrospinaceae bacterium
CACTGACAAACAACTGAAAATCATCATGGACCGACTCAATCACAGACCAAGAAAAACGCTTGGGTATAAGACACCACATGAACTATTCTGCAAAAAGAAACCACCACTAACCGTTGCACTTCAAACTTGAATCCACCATATCTTCAGGCTATCGGTTGGATTTCCAAATTCTGCAAACTCAAAAAGGCACGCCGTTTGAACTCGATGTACCGTATGCCGTGTGGAGGCAAGATACGACCGAACCACATTACGATTCGGTGCGTGTCACACAATCTCAGGAAAAGTTTTACCTTTCCCTATCGTCTGCGCCACGGGCGATCCTGCTTGATCCCCTGCATGAGGTGTTTCGCCGATTGGAAAGCGGCGAGGTTCCGCCCAGCATATCTAAAACTTATGGCGACCGAAATGCACGGGTGGTTTTTTCAAAAATTGAATCTAGCTCGCTAAAATCTGCGTACAGAGAGTTCGCATCGACACTGAATAATGTTGCGATGGATGAGTCTGAAAAATGGTTGGAGCAAACGGAAAATTCGGTCTGGCTTCTGGGACGAAGGATAGACAAGAATAAAAAACTAATGGCATGGCTGGCGGCCCGAGGTGTCACGCTAACCCAAAATAAAATAACCCTCGATGGTAAACACTATTCACTCGATGAGCACAGTGTGGTCTTGACCCTGCCGCATCCGGAATCGCCTGCCCGTTCCATCACCTGGGTGATGCTTCACTCGGCTGACGCTACCAAAGGGTTGGCGCGCAAACTGCCTCACTACGGAAAATATGGCTACCTGGTTTTCAAAGGCACAGCACCGACCAATGTTGCCAAAGGAATCTGGTCGGCAAATCCGGCGGGGCGGCTTCATCGTTTTGCAGATGGACCTCTGCCTTTGCCCAGACAAAAACCGCTGGTCGACTTTCGTCCCGGTGATCCACTGCAATAGGGAATTTTAATATCGCAAACGGTTCAGCACCGCCATCACCTCTTGCAGTCGCGGCAGAGACACCAAACCGTTGTTCCAGGGAAGAACGCAAGCCACGCCTTCTTCTTGCATGGTTTCAAGAAACGACACAACCCCCCTGACGCTGGGTCCGTTATTTTTTTCAAGCCAACCTTTTAAAGCCAGCAGAACCCAGCCGCAGGCTTCCAGTTGCCCCACTTCTGCCAACTGCTCGACATCGTGTACATCAATCTCATTCACGCCAAGGACAAGAGTATCGCGACCGTGAGCCGCAATAAAAACTTCTTTCTTTCCCTTGCGGAAATTCAAACTGACCGGAGCCTGTCTGCCCGGAGTCAATTGCGGAAAAGGCTGTGGTGTTTCCTGCTTGCGCCCGGTGGGCATGGCTCCGGCAATTCGTTTGGCCTCGTCACTGACCAGACACGGTTGAAATTTATCCATCGCCACCACTGTATCGGCCACATCAAAATAATCGCCGGAACCGCCTATAACCAGAACCGTGCTCACCTTAAAGCGGTCGTATAATTCCCGCACACGGTCGACGAACGGTGTGATGGGTTCGCGATCCTTGTGAATCAAAGCCTGCATACGGGCATCGCGAATCATGAAGTTCGTGGCGCAGGTGTCTTCATCTAACAGTAACAGCTCGCATTCAGCTTCCAGCGATTCCATAATATTGACCGCCTGCGAGGTCGACCCGCTGGCGTTGAGAGTGGAAAACGATTTTGTGGAAACAATTCCCGGCAGGTTGTCGAGAAATGGAGAAATATCGACTTCGTGTGCAAACCGGCCATCCTCTGCCCGCACTTTGACGGCAGTCGGGTTAACGGCGACCTGCTCGCGTCCGTCACCGGGTATGTGCGGGTACACGGCGTTCTGCAGAGCTTTCAGCAGAGTGCTCTTGCCGTGGAACCCGCCGCCGACAAGAAGGGTGATGCCTTGCAAAATGGGCATGCCCCGCACCTCACCCGCGTTGGGCAATGAAACGGATGCCGAAAATCCTGAAGGCGATTTAAAAGGCAGGCACTCATCAAGGGGCAGGTCCGAATTCCCGGCAGAACGGGCAAGCCGCGCCCCATCGGCAAGAAATCCCACCCACCCTTTCTCCTGTAATTGATCTCTCAGCGCGTGAAAATCTTCAAGCGTTTCGATGTGGCGTTGCAAGGCTTCAACATCCAGAGTTTCGGCGGTGAGGCTGTGCCGTAAAATCCGGGGAACCTCCTCTTTAAATAATCGCGTGCACTCGTGCCCTAGAATATGACGACCTTCCGCAGGTAAACCGACAAAAAATACCAGCTCAATTTGTTCCGGCGTGACCATCAGGGCGGACCGCTTGATTATTTTTTGGGAAGGCTGAAGCGCCGTCACCACGCCACTTTTTCCGGAGCCTTTGGGATTCCTTAATCGCGTCAAAGCGGCCTGGTGAAACCGTCTGAGAAGAAAATCTTCCAGAGCAAAACGGGACAGTGCCGTTCGGCAAGCATCACCCGGAAGCCCACTCGATGCAAACGGCAGGACAGCAGTAATGCGGGAGGGCGCGGCAAAGGCATCGCCCTGCACATGCTCAAACGTGAGCCGGACAGGACCAAAATCCCAGACGCTTCCCTGTAGTTCCTTGTAGGCCTTGTATCCGCGACCTTCCAGTTGATGGAGTTTCTGTTCCAGTTTTTCTGGTGAAGTGATTTCCATTTGATCAAACCGATGAAAAGTGACCGGCGAACCCTGCCGACGAAACTCCGGTTGGCAGAAAACGCCCGGCAATGGACGCAATTTTATTTCGATAATCAAGATGAACGGAAGCGGGCAGAACAGCGTTCATCTTTTCAGGCAAAGGCGTTTTCAGGGTACGCGATCCGTTTACTGTTCCGTCGCCTTCAATAAAGTGATCGATCACCACCGCCTTCGCCCCAGCTTGCACCAATTTCTCAAAAAACTTTTCAGGCTGCTGAACCGGCAGGAGCGGTGCCATGCACACCACGATAAACACTCCGGCCTCGGACAACATGCGAACCGTCTCGATCCTATCCTCCACGCTACAGGCATGTTTTGGTAATCCGGCGAAATTTTCGCGGTCCGTTTCAATCGAAATATGAACGCGCAGATTTGTAACCGAAGAAAGGTTGGCGATCAACTCTTGATCTTCGAGAATCCGGGTGGAATGCGTTTGCAGAATCAATGCGTCCGGCGGGTCGGCCTGCATCGCTATCAGCAAACCGCGAGTGATGCGGTATTTTTGTTCGGCGGGTTGCCAGGGCTCGGTGGAGCTGGAAAGGAAAATTGAAAACGGTCGGTCCTTGCGATGCGCCCAGCGCATCTCTCGTCCACAGGTTTTGCAATAAACCTCCGCCGCGTTGGATTTGACTTCCAGAAAGGAACCCCACTCCCGGCCGCGCGTCAACCAGCCATTGGATTGAACATAGCAACCGGTCCCGCACAGGGTCTTGCCGTATCCGCACCCGACATAAGGGTTCATCGAATGGGTGCAAACGGATTGCAGATACCCTCCCGAACGGGTGAGAATCGACCGGCATTTGATTTCCTTAATGGTCATTCGTTTTTACCGGAATCGAAAATTATTTTAGGGCACATCTTAAAACAGCTTTTGGCCACGAGCGTCCCTTGTCAAACAAGGGGGAGCGAGTTGCCGGAACATATATTTTTGAATTATTAGAGATCCCCTTTAAGAACTACACTCATTTTACTAAATATTTTCGTGCCTGACGAAAAAAAGCCCCCCGGAATATTCCGGGGGGCTTCCTTCCAAAAACATGTTTCAAATAACACTCAGGATTGGGGTTTATCACCGGACCACCACTTGCCCCATTTTACGGAAGCAATGTTTTGATCAAACAAAGAGGCTGAATGAAAAT